>NZ_JAAVJC010000307.1 GCF_012033785.1 Streptomyces bohaiensis | reverse complement strand
CGCCGCGCCGGGTGTGTTCCGGCGCGGCGCCACGGATCAGCCCACGGCGGCCGGTTCCGGCGCGGTGACGCCCTGCCCCTGGAACCGCAGCCAGTTGACGTTCAGCAGGCCGCCGGTGTTGTCGTTGCCGTCCTGCCGGCGGATCACGAAGTAGACCCCGCCGTCCGGCTCGTGGTCCCCGATCTCCGCGGTGACGGTCTCCCACTCCTGCCATCCACCGGTCCCGGTGACCTCGACGGAGCCGATCAGCTCTCCCTCGGGGTCGCCGACGCGGATCTCGACGGTGCCGCCCTCCACGGCGGAGGCCACCCGCAGCTCGACGGCGTCGATCCCGGAGAGGTTCATCGGCTCGTAGCCGAACCAGTCGCCGTCCGCGATGTGCCCGATGTTGAGCCCCCCGCCGGTGTCGGAGGTGGCCTCGGTCCTGACCCCGGGCTCGTCCGCCCCGGCACCGTCCGAGACGCGGCCGGTGGAGGTGAAGAACTCCGCCTCCTTGTCCTTGGTGTGCAGGACGACGACCTCCTGGGTCGTCAGCGGCTCGGTGCCCGGCGCGCCCTCGTCGGTGTAGGTGACGGTGACGACACCGAAGATGTTGGCGCCGACGTGGCCCTCGTCCCCGGGCAGCGGGAAGGAGCCGGAGCATCCGCGGTACTGCTCGTAGGGGTGCGCGTGTTCGTCGTGGCCGAGCGCCGGCTGGGTGATCACCCGCTCGCAGTCGATCTCGCCGTCCTCGGCGTCGGTGACGGTCACCTCGTACTCGATGGTGTCGCCCCAGCTGAACAGGCCGCCGTTCAGCGGCGCCTCCACGGTGATCTCGGGAGCGCTGTTGCCGGCGTTGATCTCCACGCCGGCCACGGCCGTCTCACCGTCGGGGTCGGTCACGGTCAGCGTCACCGACCGGACCCCCGCCTCGGTGTAGGTGTGCGTCACCTCCGCGTCGGTGGCGTCGGTGGTGCCGTCGCCGTCGAGATCCCAGGCGTAGGTCAGATCCCCGCCGTCGGGGTCCTCGGAGCGGGCGGCGGAGAAGGTGACCTCCAGCGGCAGCGGTCCGGAGGTGACGTCGGTGTCGAGCCGCGCCACCGGCGCGGAGCCGCCGGCGGTGCGGTGATCGACGCGGTAGACACCGGAGTCGGTGTTGTCGCCGCCGAAGCCGCTGCCCCAGTCGATGACGTAGAGCGCGCCGTCCGGGCCGAACCGCAGGGCGTGCGGCCGCTTGAACGACAGCTCCTCCAGGGCGCGTTCCACCCCGTCGACCTCGCCGCCGTCGACCCCGACGGCGAACAGCCGGCCGTTGTTCCAGTCGCCCAGCACGGCCTTGCCGTCCCAGGAGGCGGGCCACTTCCGGTCCGACTCCGACGCCTCGTCCCAGACGTACACGCCGCTGGTCATCGGGGCGCCGCTGGTGCCGATCTCGGGGACCCCGGTGGAGGAGGCGCCCATCCACAGTTCGGCCGCGATGGCCGGCGGCAGCTCGGTCACTCCGTCGTTGTTGGGCGAGTTGTTGACGGGAGCCGAGCAGTCGAAGGGCTCGCCGGAGGTGCGGGTCGCGAAGTCGAAGTCGACGTACGGGGTGTTGTCGCCGACGCAGTAGGGCCAGCCGTAGAAGCCGGGGGTGTCGACGATGTTCCACTCGACCCGGCCGTCCGGCCCGCGGCCGTCGTTCGCCGCGGCGGCGTCCGGGCCGTAGTCGGCGACCAGCAGCGCGTCCGTGCGCGGGTCGAGGCCGATGCGGAACGGGTTGCGGAAGCCCATGGCGTAGATCTCGGCGCGGGTGTTCGCCTCGCCCGCCTCGAACAGGTTGCCCTCGGGGACGGTGTAGCCGCCGTCCTCGGTGGGGGTGATCCGCAGGATCTTGCCGTTGAGGTTGGCCGAGTTGGCCGAGGTCCGCTGCGCGTCCCAGAGTTCGCGGCCCGGGCGCTCGTCGATCGGGGTGTACCCGTCGGAGGCGAACGGGTTGGTGATGTCGCCGGTGGCGATCAGCAGGTTGCCGTCGCCGTCGAACTGGAGGGCGCCACCCGCGTGGCAGCACTGCTGGCGCTGCGTCCCGATCTCCAGCACGACCTCCTCGCTGGCGGCGGGGATCGTCTCGCCCTCCAGCGTGAACCGCGAGACGCGGTCCACGGCCTCACCGCCGGCGGGGGAGTAGTAGAGGTAGAGGTGGCCGTTGTCGTTGAACGCCGGGTCCAGGGCGATGCCCAGCAGGCCGTACTCCTGACCGGTGTACACCTCGACCCGGCCCGCCGTGGTCGCCGTGCCGTTGGCGCGCACCAGCCGGACGTCGCCGCCGCGGTCGATGTAGAGGACCCGTCCGTCGTCGGTGACCGCCAGCTCCATGGGGTTGCTGGTGGTGTCGTCCAGCGTGACCGTCGAGAAAGTGCCGGCGGGCTCCTCCTGGTCGTCGCCGCCGCCGCAGAGGCCGTCCCCGTGCAGGCCGGCCGCGTACTCGATCCCGCCGAGCAGGTGCTGGACGAACTCGGGCTCGCTGTAGGACTCCCGGGTGTGCCCCATGCCGGTGTACCAGGACCGGCCGCCGTCGTACGCCTGGCACCAGACGATCGGGTGGTCGCCCATCGCGCCGTTGCCGGGGCTGTAGCTGGACTCGTCGAGCGAGGCCAGCACGTGCACCGCGTCACGCGGGTTGTCCTGGAAGTTGTACCACTCGTCGTAGCGGGTCCAGGAGTCGTCGAGGTGCTCCGTAGAGGGGTGGTCGTGGTCCTCGATGTCGACGGTGGCGTCCTGGTTGTGCGGGTGGCTCGCGAAGTACGAGCCGACGAGGCCGCCGTACCAGGGCCAGTCGTACTCGGTGTCGGAGGCCGCGTGCACGCCCGCGTAGCCGCCACCGGCCTGGATGTAGCGCTCGAACGCCTCCTGCTGGCCGGAGTCGAGCACGTCGCCGGTGGTCGACAGCCACACCACGGCGTCGTACGGCTCCAAGCCGGAGTCGGTGAAGACGGAGGCGTCCTCGGTGGCGGTGACGTCGAACCCGTTCTCCTCGCCGAGCTGTTCGATGGCGGCGATGCCGGCGGGTATGGAGTCGTGGCGGAACCCCGCCGTCTTGGAGAAGACCAGGACGGAGGCGGTGTCCTGGTCGTCGTGGCCCGGGTGGGCGGCGGCGGTGAGTCCGCCGGCGGCGGCCGGGGCGGCCAGCAGGCCGACGGTCACGGCACAGGCGAGTGCCGCTCGGGATCCGCGTCGGGAGCGGGGTCCCGGGGGCGGTGCGGACGAAGCGCGTGGGGCGCGTGGTGACACAGCAGTCTCCTCAGGTGGGGGGCGGGGAGCACAAGCCGGTTTCTGCGACGTAACTCCCATGTGTAGGAGCGGGGTCGGAGAAAGTCCATATGCCCGACCGTGAATTGCACACCCACCTGACAAAATGCCACGCTGTGTCATGTACGTGGCGCTCTCTGTTACCGCCGGGGCGGGGGTGGGCACACCGGTCGGCCCTCGCGATCGTCCGCGATCGTCCGCGATCGTCCGTGGACGGCGCACGGAGCCGGCCGGGGCGGGCGAGGTGCGGCGGCCGTCGGTCCGTCGACCGTCAGACTGACCCTGCCCGCGCCGCATCCGCGGCCCTCCCGGACCGGTGCGCGGACCCGCCGATCGAGAGGAACCCGCTGTGACCGGACCCCGCGTCGAACTGCGGCCCCTGGACGCGCCGTTGCTGGAACGGCTGGTCGTCGCCGCCGTCGACGGCGCCCGACCCGCGCAGGTCGCGCCGCTGAGCGGCGCCGACGACCCGTCCCCGCAGGCCCCGGTCGACCACTGGACCGACGCGCGCATCGACGCCTTCCGCGCCTGGCACCGCGCCGCGTCCCTCGCCCCCGGCGGTGGCCAGCGGACCTTCGCCGTCCTCCTCGCCGAGCCGGCCGTACCCGCGGGCGAGGGGCGCGGGGGCACCGCTGCCGCTGCCGATGCCGGTGGCGACGGCGCGGACGGCGAGCCCACGAACGGCGAGCCCGCGGACGGCGAGCCCGCGGACGGCGAGGTCATCGGCGCCGCCCGGCTCGCCGACGTGCCGGGCGAGGCAGGAACCGTCGAGGCGGGACTCTGGCTGTCGCGGCACCACCGCGGCCGGGGCCACGGTCGCACGGTGCTGCGGCTGCTCCGCGAGGCTGCCCGTGACGCCGGGGCCCATCGGCTGTTCGCCTCGACCACCGCCGGGAACGCGGCGGCACGCCGACTGCTGGTGACCGAACTCGGAGCCCACACCGCACCGGGCGCCGCCACGCTGACCGCGCGTGATCAACTCAGCCCCGCAGCGGCCCTGTTGGGCCGGGCATCCGGCCCGGGTGAGGCGCCGTCGCCCGCCTGGCGGGAGCAGCCCGGCTCCCCCGGGCCACTGGTGCTGCGGTGGCTGCGGGAGGCTGCCGACGCCGGAGTCGCCGCGCTCCAGGCCGCCACCCTGGCGACGGTCGACGAGGAGGGCGCCCCCGACGCGCGCGTGCTGGTGCTCCGCGACGTCTCGCCCGACGGTGCCGCCTGGAGCTTCGCCACCGACAGCGGCAGCACCAAGGGCCGGCAGCTTGCGGCACGCCCCGCCGCCGCGCTGACCCTCCACTGGCCCGAACAGGCCCGCCAGGTGCGCGTCCGGGGAGAGGTGGCCGCCGGTACCCGGGACGACGCCGCCGCGGAGTTCCGCACCCGCTCGCCCGCGGCCCGCATCGCCGCCCACACCGGGCACCAGTCCGAGCCGCTCGCCTCCGACCAGGCCTACCGGCAGGCGGCCGAGGCCGCCCGCCGTCTGGTGGCGGCCGACCCCGACGCCGTGCCGCCCGGCCACACCGTCTACACCCTGCACGCCCGCGAGGTCGAGTTCTGGCAAGGCGCCCCCGACCGCTTCCACCAGCGGCTCCACTACCACCGCACCGCCGACGGCTGGGACGCGCGCCGCCTCTGGCCCTGACCGGTCGGGCCGGTCGAGCTGTCGGCCCCGTCGAGCCGCCGGCCGGCCCCCGCCCTGTCGGTGTCCGGGAGGGCAGGGGAGCGCGCGACGGTGCTGTGGCGGCGATGTTCGCGCCGTCGCGCGCCGCCCAGACGGGGCGATGGCGCGCGTGGCGTGTGTCCTGGTCACGGTCCCGCTCGTTCACACGGCATGGTGCGACACGCACGGACCCCCACCAGCTGGTACACGCCGCCGCCACCTCGCGAACCGGCCTGGAGCGGCGGCCAGGCGGACGGTACGCCGCTGTACTCCTTGCTGGTCCGGGAATGGCGCGACGCCGGGCGCCTGACGCCCGGTCACACGGACGCGACCTGGGACCGGCTGACCGGCCCGGCCCCGACGCCCGGCGGCCCCCGGACCTCGGTCGGGACGCGCCACACCGCGCCCACCGGTCGGGCCGCCCCCGGTCAGGCCCCGTCCACGGCTGCGACGGGCACATCGCCCCCCGCGGCGGGCGGCGGCGGGCGCCATGCCGCACCGACGGGCACATCGCCGGGGAGGGCGCGGCGCCGGGCGCCGCGGTCTGCCAGC
>NZ_JAAVJC010000306.1 GCF_012033785.1 Streptomyces bohaiensis | reverse complement strand
GCACCCGGTTCACCGGCGAGGACGGCGAGCGGCCTGCTGGTCCGCGTCCGGCCGGGGAGCGTGCGGGCGGTGGGCGTGCGGTGTGCGCATGTGGTCCGTCCTTGGTCCCGTTCGTCCCGGACCACAGTAGCCACGCCGCCGGCTCGCGCCAGGGGGCGCGACGCGGCGTCGCCGCCCGGGTTGCGGTGCGCCGGTGCCGGGCCCGGGGAGGGGGAGCGGCGCGCGTCGGCGAGGCGCGCGGACGGGGAGGCGGACGGGGGCACCCGGGCGGGAGTCACGCACGGTGACCGCGTGGTGTGCCCCGATTCGCACCGACTGTGACGGTCCCGCGACCCGGGGTCGTGCACGTGCAAACGACCGTGCATCTGCACCTGAACGGGGTTATGATCCGCAGAAGTTGAGCCCCCGGAACGGTTCCGAGGGCCCGTGGACCTTCCGCCTGACCAGGGGAGTGACCCGTGGCCGAGACGTATGACGCCCCGCTCGCGCACCAGCTGCGCGACGCCGCCTGGATCAAGAGCAGCTACAGCAACGGACAGGGCAACTGCGCGGAGTTCGCCCGCCTGCCGGGCGGCGACATCGCGATGCGCAACTCCCGTTTCCCGGACGGGCCGCAGATCGTCTACACCCGTGCCGAGGTCGAGGCCATGCTGCTCGGCGCCAAGGACGGGGAGTTCGACCACCTGCTCGTCTGACGGCGAGTGGGGTCACCCTACGGCGCACCGCCGCGGCGTCGCGTGTGGCGGAGGTCACCCCTGCGGTGGCAGGGTCCTGACCAGGAGGAACCACGGCCGAAGCCGCCTCGCGGCCCGTGTGTCGCCGGACGACACCGCACGCCGCTCGTCGGCTTCGCTCTCCGCTGGTCCGCTCCCGGCGTACGCCGCCGACGGGGGTCGCGCGACATGTTCGAACCGTTTCGGCCGGGTTCGTGCGCTGCATGGCGCACGGACCCGGCCCCCTGCGCGCACGGAGGACCCGCCACGGCGGCCCGGTGCAGGGGCCGGGCGGTGTCAGCCGAGCCGGAAGCTCGCCCAGACGACCTTCCCGAGCAGCCCGCTGCCGCGTGCGCGCCAGCCCCAGCCGTCGCTGAAGCACTCCACGAGCTGCAGGCCCCGCCCGCCCTCGTCCGAGAAGCCGGCCTCGTTGACCCGCGGCTCGCCCGCGCTGCGGTCGTGCACGGCGCAGACCAACCGCCGCGAGCTGCACAGCAGTTCCAGTTCGACCGGCGAGTCGCCGGGCCGGGGGCTGTGCGGTTCCGCGCCGTGCCGCAGCGCGTTGGTGACCAGCTCGGAGACGACGAGTCCCACCGAGTCGAACTGCTCGGTCAACCGCCAGAAGGCGAGGGTGTCGCGGGTGAACGTGCGGGCGGAGCGGACCGATTCGAGGCGGCCCGGCAGCCGCAGGGAGGCGGCACCGGCGAGGCTTCCGGGGTCGATGAGCGGGGCGCGTCGCTCTAACGGAGCGAGAACGGAGACTCCTTCGGTACCCATGGCGCGGCACTCCTGGCGTTCACGTGGCGATATCCACCGGACTGGGCCGAGGCGCGTGCCCCCGGCCACCCCCGTGAATCCGGCAAGGTCGTACAGACGCACCGACGCGCAGTGCGTATCGGTCATGCTTCCCAACGTCCCGCGCAAATGCAAGGGCAGATGCACGTGCACGGACAAAAATCGATCCTGTGTAACCGCGCAAGCACACAACGAAGCTCGGAGATGGCACACTTCGGCATGTCGGAACGTGGAAGGACCTGAGCACATGAGTACGCAGCCGTCGTCGGTGTCCGGTGAACCACCGAGCGGTGCCGAGGCCGGCGGCCCCATGGTCCGCCGCATCCTCCTCGGCGCGCAGCTGCGCCGGCTGCGGGAGTCGCAGGGCGTCACCCGGGAGGCGGCGGGCTACTCGATCCGCGCCTCCGAGTCCAAGATCAGCCGCATGGAGCTCGGCCGCGTCAGCTTCAAGCCGCGGGACGTCGCCGACCTCCTCACCCTCTACGGCGTCACCGAGGAGTCCGAGCGCGAGCCGCTGCTGTCGATGGCGCGCAACTCCGGCCTCGCCGGCTGGTGGCACAGCTACCACGACGTGCTGCCCGGGTGGTTCCCCACCTTCGTCGGCCTGGAAGAGGCCGCCAACGACATACGCACCTACGAGGTCCAGTTCATCCCCGGACTGCTCCAGTCCGAGGAGTACGCCCACGCCGTCGTCACCAGCAACTTCCCCGAGCTGACCCCCGCCGAGGTCGACCGCCGCGTCGGCCTGCGCATGGGCCGGCAGAAGCTGCTGCTCTCCGAGAACGCCCCGCGGCTGCACTGCGTCCTGGACGAGGCCGCGCTCCGCCGCGCCTACGGCGGCGCCGAGGTGATGCGCGCCCAACTCTCCCTGCTGGAGCAGCTGTCGGAGCGCGACAACGTCACCCTCGGGGTCGTCCCCTTCTCCCACGGCGGACACGCCGGGGTCGCCGGCGCGTTCGTCCTGCTGTCCTTCGCGGAGGAGGAGATCGCGGACGTCGCGTACGTCGAGGAACTCACCAGCGCCCTCTACCTCGACAAACCCGAGGACACCACCGCGTACCGCACGGCGTTCGACGGGCTCAGCGGAGCCGCGCTCGACCCGGCCGCCACGCGCCACCTCCTCCACGAGATCGCCGAACAGCTCTAGTATCGGCGGCAGATGGCGTCCCGCCATCGGTGAGCCGTAGCTGTGCTGGGGGCATCATGTCGCCGTTTCCCGCGTGGGTGGAGCCGTACACCGGTCAGCAGTTCATCGCGGGCGCCTGGCGCACGGGCAGCGGCGACTGGGACGTCGTCGACTTCGACCCCTGGACCGGCGAGAAGCTGACCGCCATCACCGTCGCCACCGCCGCCGAGGTCGACACCGCCTACCGGGCGGCCGAGCAGGCCCAGCGCGACTGGGCCGTCACCGGCCCCCACGAGCGGCGCAGCGTGCTGCTGCGCGCCGCGAAGGTCCTCGCCGACCGCGAGGCCGAGATCGCCGACGCGATGACCACCGAGCTCGGCGCCACCCGCTGGCGCGCCGCCCACGAGGTCGCGCTCGCCCGCGACTTCCTCGACGAGGCGGCCCAACTCCCGCTGCGCTCCGAGGGACGGGTGGTGCCCTCCAGCGTCGACGGCAAGGAGAACCACGTGACGCGGGTGCCGTGCGGCACCGTCTGCGTCATCGGCCCCGCCACCTTCCCGCTGCTGCTCGCGCTCAAGCCCGTCGCCGCCGCGCTGGCGCTCGGCAACGCGGTGGTCCTGAAGCCGCACCAGGCCGCGCCGGTCTGCGGCGGCGCCGTCATCGCGCGGCTGTTCCAGGAGGCGGGGCTCCCGGACGGGCTGCTGAGCGTCCTCACCACCGACGTCGCCGAGGTCGGCGACGCGCTGATCGAGCACCGTGTGCCGCAGGTGGTCTGCTTCACCGGCTCCGAGGAGAGCGGCCGCCACGTGGCGGCGGTCGCCGGGCGCAACCTCAAGCGCGCCGTGCTGGAGACGGGCGGCACCACCTCGCTCCTCGTCCTCGACGACGCCGACCTCGACCAGGCCGCCGGCGCCGCCGTCTTCAGCCGGTTCCTCGACGCCGGGCGGCTCTGCATGTCCGCTTCCCGCCTGCTGGTCGACGAGGCGGTGCTGGAGCCGTTCACCGAGCGGCTCCTGGCCCGGGTGACGGCGCTGCGCGCCGGTGACCCGCGCGACCCGGGCGTGCAGGTCGGCCCGCTGATGGCGGCGCGGGACGCGGAGCGGCTCGACGCCGACGTCCGCACGGCCGTCGCCGCCGGGGCGCGGCTGCTGACCGGCGGCGCGCGTGCCGGGAACCTGGTGCCGCCCACCGTGCTGACCGACGTCCCCGCCGACGCGGCGCTGCTGCGGCGGGAGATCTTCGGGCCGGTGGTGGTGGTGCGCGGCGTCGCCGGCGAGGACGAGGCGGTCCGCGTCGCCAACGCCACGCCCTCCGGGCTGAGCGGCGCCGTCTTCACGCGCGACATCCGCCGCGGGCTGCGGGTGGCGCAGCGGGTCGAGTCGGGGGTGGTGCACGTCAACGACGCCACCCTCGCCGACGAGCCGCTGGTGCCGTTCGGCAGCGAGAAGCGGTCCGGACTCGGCCGGTTGAACGGCGAGGCGATGGTCGACGCGTTCACCACCGCCAAGTGGATCTCCGTCCGCCACGGTCAGGGCACCTACCCGCTCTGACAACCGCGCCCCGTCGGCGGTCGGGGTTCGGGGGGCCGGGGTTCTCCGGGGGCCGGACCGGCTCCCCGGCCGGCGCCGCCCCGCGGCGGCACGGTCCCCGGTGCCCGCCGTGAGCGGGCGGTCAGCTCTCGTGGACCGGCGTGCCCTGGTGGTAGTACATCCGCCAGTCGTCGGACCCCGCCTGCCTGCGCCACAGCGAGCTGCGGCGGGCGTGCCGTCCGGCGTGGACGGTCTCGTAGGTCAGGTGCACCAGGCCGGGCGCCAGCTCCACGCCCCTCATCCCGCGCGGTCCGTCGCCGGCCTCGTGCGCACCGCCGTCCGGCGGGCCGCCGGGCAGGGCGGGCATCCGGGGGAGCGCGTCGAGCATCGCTGCCCGGTCGTAGCGGCGTCCGGACGCGCCGACCTCCGTGAACTCGGGATCGAGCAGTGCGGCGATCCGCTCGCGCGACCGCCGCACCTCGGGCCGCAGCAGCGCCATCTCGCCCGCCATCGCCGCGGCGACCGCGTTGCTCTCGCGGCCGTCGTCCGGCCGCTGTGCTTCCTCGTGCGTCACCCGGTCATCCTGCGCCGCTGCCCGCCCGGGCAGCAAGCAGGGGCGCGGGAGCCCGCGCCCCGTGTGGCCGGGCGTGCCGACACCCGGCGATCGCCCGTCGATCACCCGCCGCGCACGCACCCGCCCGGCGCCCGCCACCCGTGCCGCCGCGCCCGGGACGCGCGTGCCGGACGAACGCGTGCCGGACGAACGACCGCCGGGGTCAGCTGCGGCCGGCGGACGTGCCGAGGAGCGTGATCCGCCGACGGCCGAGGTACCGGGCGATGCCGTAGGCGAGGGCGGCGGCCAGCAGCACCGCGCCCGCCGCGTAGTAGAGGGTGCCGGCCGGGGGAGCGGTCGCGGCGGCGGAGACCTCCTCGCCGACGCCCCGCCCGGTGCCGGTGACCAGTGCTCCCGCCGCGCCGAGGGTCAGCAGGACCGCCAGCAGCGTCACCGTCAGGGAACGCAGTGCCGCTCGACTGTCGATACGCCGCCGTCGCCGGTCGGCGGGGGTGGTGTCGCTCGCCACAGGAACACTCCTCACCGTATCCATCACTTCTTCTTGCCGTCCGTGCCCGCGGGGAAGGGCCGTCGGGACCTCACCACAGGTGCTGCTACCCGGTGGGCGGCGCGCCACTCTGGGTACCCCGCAGATCACGCCGCAGCAGCGAACTTCTCCGGCCACTTCCGTATGGGCCGCGCCCGGGGCGCGCACGCCCGGCGCGGAGCAGCGCCCGGTGGTGGCCGTCGCCCGCGCACCCGTTGCGCGCCGACCGGCGC
>NZ_JAAVJC010000305.1 GCF_012033785.1 Streptomyces bohaiensis | reverse complement strand
CGGCCACCCACCGTGACCGCCGGACGGCGGGCGTCCGCACCGGGTCCGTGCGCGAGCGCCGAAAGCCGACGCGCTCCGGCGCACCACCCACGTTGGGCCGAATGGCCGAGCCCTCGGCGGCGGCCGCGCTCCCGCAGCGCACCCCGCGCGCCCCGGCACCGCTCACGCTCCGTCACCTCGCGGGGCATCGGCCGCCACCCGACGCACCCCGGTCGGCTCACCCGGTGCCGGCCGCCGCCACCGTGCCGTCGTCGCCCGGCAGCGCCGGGCCCCCGCACTCCGCCAGCGCGTCCAGCAGCGCCGCGACCGCCGGCACCCCGGCCAGCCCGGGAAGGGTGAGCGCCACGATCTCCCGGCGGGTGGGCGGGGTCACCGGCACCACCCGCACGCCTCGCGGCCGGACCGGCTCCAGCGCCAGTTGCGGCAGCACCGCCACCCCCAGCCCCGCGCCGACCAGCGCGACCACCGCCGGGTAGTCGTCGGTCGCCAGGTCGACGCGCGGGGTGAAGCCCTCCGCGGCGCAGACCCGCTCCAACTGCTCGCGGCAGCGCGGACAGCCGGCGATCCACGGCTCGTCGGCCAGGTCGCGCAGCGGCACCTCGGCGGCGCCGGCGTGGCGGTGGGACGCCGGGAGCACCCCGACCAGCAGGTCCGACCGCAGCCGCCGGGCCACCAGCCCCTCCCAGGGCTCCTCGCCGCGGGCGTCCGGGTAGCGGAAGGCCAGCGCGACATCGCAGGCGCCTGCCCGGACCAGTTCCTCCGAGCGCGGCGGTTCGGCCTCGGAGAGGGAGACCCGGAGCGCCGGGTGGCGGGCCCGCAGCGCCGCCAGTGCGGCGGGGACCAGGGTGGAACTGCCGCTGGGGAACGAGACCAGCCGGACCTGTCCGGCGCGCAGCCCGGCGATGGCGGAGACCTCCGCCTCGGCGGCGCCGAGCGCGGCGAGCACGCCGTCGGCGTGGCGCGCCAGCGCCTCCCCCGCCTCGGTCAGCCGCAGGGTCCGGCCGTCGCGGGTGAGCAGCGGGGTGTGGGCCGCGCCTTCGAGGGCCCGGATCTGCTGGCTGACGGCGGGCTGGGTGATGCCCAGCTCCCGCGCGGCGGCCGAGAAGGAACCGGTGGTGGCGACGGCCCGGAAGACCCTCAGGTGGCGGGCTTCGAACATGCACCCAGGATAGGAGCGCGCGAGGGGCGCCGCCGCCCGCGCCGACCGGCGGCGACGCCCGCCGGTCGCGCTCCCGGGGGCGTGCGCCCCGCCGGGGCGACAGGCGCGGGACGGGCCCCGGGCGGCTACGGTCGTGCCATGACAACTGCATTGATCACGGGAGCAACGGCCGGGCTCGGGGCCGCGTTCGCTCGGCGGTTGGCCCTGGACGGGCACAACCTCGTGCTGGTCGCGCGGGACACCGAACGCCTGGAGCGGCAGGCCGCCGAACTGCACGACCGGCACGGGGTCGAGGCGGCGGTGCTCACCGCGGACCTGGCTCAGGAGGACGGGCTGGTCGCCGTCGAGGAGCGGCTGGGCGACACCCGCCACCCGGTGGACCTGCTGGTCAACAACGCGGGGTTCGCGCTGAAGGGCGGCTACCTGGAGGTGCCGGTCGCGGACGAGCTGCGGATGCTGCGGGTCCACTGCGAGGCAGTGCTGCGGCTGACCTCCGCGGCGGCGGAGCCGATGCGGCGCCGGGGACGCGGCGGGGTGGTGAACGTGGCGTCGGTCGCCGCGTTCGTGCCGCGCGGCACCTACGGGGCCACCAAGGCCTGGGTGGTGCAGTTCACCCAGGGGGCCGCGCACGACCTGGCCGGGAGCGGCGTCCGGCTGATGGCGCTCTGCCCGGGGTTCGTCCGGACCGAGTTCCACCAGCGGGCGGGGATCGGCACCTCGTCGATCCCGGGGTGGATGTGGCTGGACGCGGACCGGGTGGTGGACGCCGGCCTGCGGGACCTGGCCCGGGGGCGGTCGCTCTCGGTGCCCGACCCGCGGTACAAGGTGCTGCTGGGCGCGTCGAAGCTGGTGCCCCGGTCGGCGCTGGGCGGCGTCTCCTCCCGGGCGGGCCGCAAGTACGGCCCCAAGCGCGGCGGCTCGGACTCCCCGCAGCTGCCCTGATGCGGCGCGGTGCCCGCGGCGCGCCGCATCACGCGCCCGGGGACGGGATCGCGCGGGGGCGGCGCGCGACGGGATCCGTGCACGCCGGTGCCCCCGGACCGACCGGTCCGGGGGCACCGTGGTGCGCGGGGCGGCCCGCCGGAGAGGCGGGCCGCGGTGCGGCGGTGGGTCAGTGGGCGTGACCGTGACCGCCGGCCTCCGGCTCCTCTTCCTTCTTCTCCACCACGAGGGTCTCGGTGGTGAGCAGCAGGGAGGCGATGGAGGCGGCGTTCTCCAGGGCGGAGCGGGTGACCTTGACCGGGTCGATGACGCCGGCCTTCACCAGGTCGCCGTACTCGCCGGTGGCGGCGTTGAAGCCCTGGCCCTTGTCGAGCTCGGCGACCTTGGAGGTGATGACGTAGCCCTCCAGGCCGGCGTTCTCGGCGATCCAGCGCAGCGGCTCGACGGCGGCGCGGCGGACCACGGCGGCACCGGTGGCCTCGTCGCCCGCGAGGTCGAGGGAGCCCTCCAGCACCTTGGCGGCGTGCACCAGGGCGGAGCCACCGCCGGAGACGATGCCCTCCTCCACCGCGGCGCGGGTGGCGGAGATGGCGTCCTCGAGGCGGTGCTTCTTCTCCTTGAGCTCCACCTCGGTGGCGGCACCGACGCGGATGACGCAGACGCCGCCGGCGAGCTTGGCCAGGCGCTCCTGGAGCTTCTCGCGGTCCCAGTCCGAGTCGGTGGACTCGATCTCGGCCTTGATCTGCGCGACGCGACCGGCGACGTCCTCGGAGCTGCCGGCGCCGTCGACGATCGTGGTGTCGTCCTTGGTGACGGTGACGCGGCGGGCGGTGCCGAGGGTGTCGAGACCGGCCTGGTCGAGCTTGAGGCCGACCTCCTCGGAGATCACGGTGGCACCGGTGAGGGTGGCCATGTCCGCCAGCATCGACTTGCGGCGGTCGCCGAAGCCGGGGGCCTTGACGGCGACCGCGTTGAAGGTGCCGCGGATCTTGTTGACGACGAGGGTGGAGAGCGCCTCGCCCTCGACGTCCTCGGCGATGATCAGCAGGGGCTTGGAGCCGCCGGCCTGCATGACCTTCTCCAGCAGCGGCAGCAGGTCCTGGATGGAGGAGATCTTGCCCTGGTGGATCAGGATGTAGGGGTCGTCGAGGACGGCCTCCATGCGCTCCTGGTCGGAGACCATGTAGGGCGAGAGGTAGCCCTTGTCGAAGGCCATGCCCTCGGTGAAGTCCAGCTCCAGACCGAAGGTCTGGGACTCCTCGACGGTGATGACGCCGTCCTTGCCGACCTTGTCCATGGCCTCGGCGATCAGCTCGCCGACCTGGGGGTCCTGGGCGGACAGCGCGGCGACGGCGGCGATGTCTTCCTTGGAGTCGATCGGCCGGGCGGCGGCCAGGAGGTCCTCGGTGACGGCCTTGACGGCGGCGTCGATGCCCTTCTTCAGGGCGGCCGGAGAGGCACCCGCAGCCACGTTGCGCAGGCCCTCGCGGACGAGCGCCTGGGCCAGCACGGTCGCGGTGGTGGTGCCGTCGCCGGCGATGTCGTTGGTCTTGGTCGCGACTTCCTTGACCAGCTGCGCGCCGAGGTTCTCGTACGCGTCCTCGACCTCGACCTCGCGGGCGATGGTGACGCCGTCGTTGGTGATGGTCGGCGCACCGAACTTCTTGTCGATGACGACGTTGCGGCCCCGGGGGCCGATGGTCACCTTCACCGCGTCCGCGAGCTGGTTGACGCCGCGCTCCAGCGCGCGACGGGCGTCCTCGTCGAACTTCAGGATCTTCGCCATGGCTTGCGTGTCCCTATTCCTTGAAACGTCTGTTCGTACGCGAACGGCACCGCGCCCCTACTCCCGGCATTCCTGCGGGGAGCCGGGGCGCGGGCCTCACAGCGTGGAGAATTACTTCTCGATGATGGCGAGAACGTCGCGCGCCGAGAGGACGAGGTACTCCTCGCCGTTGTACTTCACCTCGGTGCCGCCGTACTTGCTGTAGAGCACGATGTCGCCGACCTTCACGTCGAGCGGCAGGCGGTTGCCGTCCTCGAAGCGACCCGGACCGACGGCAAGGACGGTGCCCTCCTGGGGCTTCTCCTTGGCGGTGTCCGGAATGACCAGGCCGGAGGCCGTGGTCTGCTCGGCGTCGAGCGGCTGGACCACGATGCGGTCCTCGAGCGGCTTGATGGCAACCTTGGAGCTGGCGGTCGTCACGATCCGACCTCCCCCTTCGGAGATCTCACGGGGTCAATGTCTGTAGGTGACGCGACCTGCGGATCCGTCGTCGCGGGTGCCGGACCTGCCTGTCGCGTGCTGTTGGCACTCCCACGGGGAGAGTGCCAACAGCGAGACTATGCCCCGGTTAGCACTCAGTCAACCAGAGTGCCAATGTGCGTCGGCCCGGTCGCCGCGACGACGACCGGGCCGCACCCGCCACCCCTGCTCCCACCTGCGACGACATGCCCGTCGTCATCTCACGAACGGTCAGACGTAGTCCTCCAGACGCCCGATGGCGTACCCCTGTTCGGTGGCGGTCCGCACGACGAGCCGCACCATGTCGGTCATGCTGCCGCCCCACTGCCCCTTGCCGCGGAAGTGGGTGAGGATGATGTCCCCCGGGTAGAGCTTGCCGTCCCCGCGGCCCCACTCCATGCGGTCGGCGAACGCCTCGGCGGTCCACAGCGGCACCACGTCCACCCCGCACTCGGCTGCGGCCTTGAGCGTGTCCCGGTTGTAGGCGCCGTAGGGCGGCCGGAACATCGTGGGCCGCTCCCCAATCTCCTTCTCCAACGTGTCCTGCTGGTCGCAGATCTCCTTGCGCTGCTCGGCGAAGGACAGCCGCGGCATCTCCTTGTGGGTCACCGAGTGGTTCTGGATGCGGGCCCCCTCCTTCCGCATGGTGCGGAAGTAGCCGTAGTCGTCACGGGAGACGTAGTCGGTGAGGAAGCTGCTGTAGGGGATGTCGAGTTCGCGCATCATGCGCAGCAGCTCGGGGTCCTTCTCCGCACCGTCGTCGATGGTGAGGAAGACGACCTTGTCCTTGGTCGGCACCTGCGTGATGACCGGCGGCAGCCCCTTGCCGGTGATGTGCCCGCGCTCGGTGACCAGCTCCGGCTTCTTCCGGGGCGGCGCGGGGGCGCGCAGCGGCGCCTTGGCCAGCTTCCAGCTCCCGACGGCGCGGGTCCGCAGCTGTTCGGCGCGCTCCAGGCGGTCGGCGTAGGCGGAGACCAGCCCGGAGACGGTCCGGGCCTGCGGGGCCCCGAGGGCGAGCGCACCGCTCGGGGAGAACGGCCAGCCGACCAGCGGTGGCGCCTGCGGGCCGGGGGCGGCCTCGGCAGCTCGTCCGTCGCCGTCCGCGCGGTCGTCACCGGCGGCGGTGAGCTCCGGCAGGCCGGGCGGCGCGGTGCCGGGG
>NZ_JAAVJC010000304.1 GCF_012033785.1 Streptomyces bohaiensis | reverse complement strand
GCCGCCGGCGGGGGTCCGGCGGCCGGCGGCGGTAGGGGGTGGTCCGTCGCCGAGGCCCGGGCGGGGATGAGCCGGTCCTCGGCGGCGCGCAGGGCGCGGGCCACTTCCTGGGGGGTGGAACCGGTCGCGGTGATGACGCCATGTCCGGCGACCCGGCTGGTGGCCTCCGGAGCATGACTGCCGAGGGGCGCGTCCAGTTCCACCGAGACCACGCCCGGCACGGTGCGGGCGTCGGCCGCCCGTTCCGTGTCGTGCAGGGTCTGGCGTGTCAGGGGGAGCAGCCGGGCCGCGGCGTGCTCCTTCCTGACGGGCTGCTCGGGCTCGGCGAGCCCGAGGGTGGCGGCGATCGCCAGCTGGTAGCGGTCGACGCCGGTGGCCAGGGCGAGCAGGCCGCTGATGCGGTCCCCGCCGGGGTGGGCGTGCGACTCGATCAGCGCCGGGCCCCGCGCGGTGAGGACGACCTCGGTGTGCGAGGGCCCGACCCGGTGGCCGGCCGCGGTCAGGGTCGCCTGCACCAGCTGCTCGACGCCCTTGAGGGCCTTCCGGCCGAGGTCGGCGGGGATCTCGTACCCGATGTCGCCGCACTCCGGCGCGCCGGTGGTGTGTCGGCGTGCCACCGCGAGCACCGTGTGGCGGCCGCGGACCGAGTGCGCCTCGACGCAGTACTCGGGCCCGTCGAGGTACTCCTCGATGATGAACGCGGGCTCTGGTGCCAGCCGCCGGGCCAGGTCGTGCGCGTCGGCCGCTTGTCGCAGCTCGTGCACGTCCCGGCCGCCCGAGCCGGTGCGGGGCTTGACCACACAGGGGAAGCCGACTCGTTCGGCAGCCGGCACCAGAGCCGCGGCCCGGTCACACCGCTCGAACCGCACCGGGGTTGCGGAGAGCCGGTTGACCCGATCGCGGAGCGCCGCCTTGTCGGTGAGGTACGCGACAGCCGCGTGGGGGTTGCCCGGGAGGCCGAGGGCCTCGTTGGCACGGGCAGCGGCGAGGGCGCTGTGCTCCCCGAACCCGAACACGGCGGCGCGGGGCCTGCCGGACCGGGGCGGGGAGTCCGCGAGATGGCTGAGGACGTCGAGGAGGTGGGGGTGGTCCGTCCAGTCGACCGCGAGCGTCTCGTCGGCGCGGAGTGCGGCCTCCCGGACGGACTGCTCACTCGGGTCCGCAGCCAGTACCAGGCTGCGCACGCCCAGCTCCCGCGCCGCACGGACAGCCGAGGGTGGGGGGCTCAGCAGGACCGCGGTCCGTTGCCGGTGGGTCATGGGGACCACCTCCTGACTGGTTCCGCGCAGGCCGGCGCAGGCGTTCGGGCGTGGCGAGTGGCGGCCGGGGCGCGTGGGGGGTCGCTCCCGGACGCGTCGGGACTACTCCCAGTAGTTGGCGGGCTGGACGGAGGCGACGCCCTCGCCCTCCCAGTAGTTGGCCGCGCTGGCGGTGCCGGCGAGTGCGAGCACGGCGAACAGCGCCGCGGTCGCGCTGATGGCTATCTTCTTCACGGTTACTCCCGCATCCACATGAGTTGTCAGGCTTGAACCCTGCTGGAACCGATGCTCACCGAAGCCACCAGGTGTAGTCGAGGGAGTTGCCCTGGCGTCATACTGCCTGGCAGGTTGACGCCAGCAGCCGGTGCTCTCGCGCAAGGACGTAATGTGCAGGAATCAGACGAAATCGACTCGGTGGCGACGCAGGTCTACCGGGGACGCGTGATCCACCCCACCGATTCCGTGGAGCATCTCGCCAAGCGTCTGGGGATCGGGCCGTCGCAGGTCACCGAGGCGGAGGGCAAGCTCGCCGCCCTGGGGCTCATCCGCAGCTCCCCCGGGGGCGGCTGGGTGGCGATCAGCCCGGAGAGCGCCGCGGATGAGCTGCTGGGCCCCGCCGAGCAGGACATCCTGCGCAAGCGCATCGCCATGGCGGCCACCCGCGCACGGCTCCACGCGCTGACCGGCGACTACCTGGAGGCCCGCTCGATGCGGTCCACCCGGAGCAACATCGAGATCATCCAGGGGCTGCACAACGTGCTGGCGGTCATCGACGACCTGGCGCGGACCGCCACCAAGTCGATCGACGTGTTCATCCCCGGCACCCTCTCCGAGACCGGCATCCGGTCGGCGGAGCGGCTGGACCTGGAGACGCTGGCCCGCGGGGTGATGCTGCGCACCATGCTGCAGCACAGCGCGCGGAAGAAGCCGGGGGCGGCCCAGTACGCGGCGACCATCACCGCGGCCGGCGCGCAGGTCCGTTCCATCACCTCGCTCCCCTCCCGTCTGTTGATCTACGACCGCAACTGCGCCGTGCTGCCGCTGGACCCGGAGGTCACCGGCCGCGGCGTGGCGCTGGTCCGGGACCCCGCGGTGCTCAGCTTCGTGCAGCGGCTCTTCGACCACTACTGGGCGCGGGCGCTGGTCTTCAGCGAGGCGGAGCCGGACTCCGGGCCCGCGCCGACCGGCGTGGACCGCGAGGTGCTGCTCCTGATGGCCTCGGGGAAGAAGAACGAGACCATCGCGCACCAGTTGGGCATGTCGGTGCGCTCGGTCAGCCGTATCGTTTCCGCACTCCTGGAGCGGCTGGACGCGGACAGCCGGTTCCAGGCCGGTGTCCGGGCGGCGCAGAACGGCTGGCTGTCGTAACGCCCATGCACGCGCACGCCATCGCACCGCCCCGGCGGCCCCGCACCGCCACCCGCGCCGCCACCGCCGACGGGGCCCGCTCCGCGGCGGGCCGCACCGCCGCCGGCGCGGCCTCCCGTCACCACCGGAGGCCGGCATGACCCACCCCAGCGGTCTGTCGACCGCGGCGGTCGCCGTCTACCGCATCCGCGTGGCCAACCCGACGGCGAGCCCCGACGAACTGGCCGACCGCGCCGGGCTGACCCTCGACGCGGTCGCCGAGGCGGAGCGGGAGCTCGGGGAACTGGGCCTGCTCCGCCCCTCGCCCGCCGGCGGCATGGTCGCCGTCGGCCCGGACACCGCCACCGAGGAACTGGTGGCCGCCGGCGACCACGAGATCCTCCAGGCGCAGGTGGCGCTCGGCGCGACCCGCGCCAAGATGCAGGCGCTCTCCGGCCACTACCTGGAGGCGCGCTCCCTGCGGTCCGAACGCGGCGACATCGAGACCGTGGTGGGGCTGGAGAACATCCGGGCCGTCATCGACGACCTCTCCCGGACGGTCACGGGCTCGGTGGACACCCTCGCCCCCGGAGGGGCGCAGCCGGAGCAGGCCACGGCCGCCGCGCTGCCCAGCGACCTCCGCGCGCTGGGCCGCGGCTGCCGGCTGCGCATCCTCTTCCAGTACGGGGCGCGGCGCCACCAGCCCACCCGGCAGTACGTCGGCAGGATCACCGCCGCCGGGGCGCAGGCACGCTGCCTCGGCCACCTCCCCACGCGCATGATCCTCTACGGGGAGGACTGCGCCGTGCTGCCCGTGGACCACGAGAACACCGGCCACGGCGTGATCGTCGTGCGGGACGCCTCCGTGCTGACCTTCCTGCGGCGGCTCTACGAGTACTACTGGGCCCGCGCCACCGACTTCCTGCTCGAGGACGGCGACTCGCCCCTCGGCCTCAGCGCGGTGGAGCGCGAGATCCTCGCGCAGCTGGCGGAGGGGCGGACCAACCCGGTGATCAGCGCCGATCTCGGCGTCTCCGAGCGGACGGTGGCACGGATCGTGGCGAACCTGATGGAGCGGCTGGGCGCCGGCAGCCGGTTCGAGGCGGGCGTGCGGGCGGTGCAGCTGGGCTGGGTGACCTGACGGGGCGGCGGCGCGGGGGCGGCCGACAGGTTCGTGGTACCGGCATCCGCTCGCTACCCTCACTGCATGTCCGACACGTCCGACGGGGAGCCGATCGCCGAGGAGACGGTGCGGGTCTACCGGCTGCGGGTGGCCCACCCCGACGAGCCGGACGCGGAGCTGGCCGTCCTGGCGGGGCTGCCCCCCGACCGGGTCGCCGCCGCGCAGCGCGAACTGGTGGAGTTCGGCCTGCTCCTGCGCTCCCCCGCGGGGTGGGCGGCGCTGCCGCCGGAACGCGCGGCCGAGCAGGTGCTCGCCCGGGCCGAGGTGGAGATCGCCCAGCGCTCCCTGGCGCTCGCCACCACGCGGGCCCGGTTGCACGGACTGGACGCACCGTTCCGTGACGCGCGCGGCCTGCGGTCCGGTGCCCGGGGCGTGGAGCACGTGACCGGGGCCGCGGCCGTGCGCGCGCAGGTCGCCGGGCTGGCGCACGGCACCCGCCGCTCGGTGCGGGCGCAGTTGGACGGCGGCTCGCCCCCGGGCGGCGCCGTCGCCCATCCGCCGGCACTGGACCGGGAGTTGCTCGGCCGGGGCGTGCGCGTGCGGTACCTCTGCGCCGACGTGCACCGCGGGGCAGAGGAGTTCCGCGCCCACGTCGCCGAGGTGTGCGCCCTGGGCGGCGAGGTGCGGACGGTCTCCGCCGTCCCCACCCGGCTGTTCGTCTACGACGACGCGCACGCCGTGCTGCCCGCCGACCCGGAGCGGCCCGAACGCGGCACGGTCGGGGTCCGGGAGCCGGCGCTGGTCGGTTTCCTCGGGGCGCTTTTCGACCATCTCTGGGACCGGGCCGTGCCGTTCCTGGAGAACGAGAGCGCCTGGGTGGCGCCGCCGGAGGGCACGGAGCTGCTGGTGCTGCGCGGCATCGCGGCCGGGCGGACCAACGAGGCCGTCGCGCGCGAACTGGGCGTCTCCCCGCGGACGGTGACGCGCATCGTCGCGGCGCTGCTGGAGCGGCTCGGCACCGACAGCCGGTTCCGCGCCGGGGTCCGGGCGGTCGAACTGGGCTGGCTGAGCTGACGCGTGGTTCCGGCGTCGCACTCTCCGGCCGGGCGGGAGTCCGTCACCGGTCGGCCGGACCCCGGGCGGGGGCGGCACTCGGCGCCGCGTGCCGCGACGGACGGGCACGACGGACGGGGAGGGGCGAACGGGGCGGCGCCCGCGTGGCGACCACCCCGGGGCCGCCACCGGAACCGCGCGACCC
This sequence comes from Streptomyces bohaiensis, assembly GCF_012033785.1. Lineage (GTDB taxonomy): Bacteria > Actinomycetota > Actinomycetes > Streptomycetales > Streptomycetaceae > Streptomyces > Streptomyces bohaiensis. Next base: position 538 of record NZ_JAAVJC010000304.1, on the reverse strand, counting down.
GGTGGAGAAGGGAAGGAGCGGGGGTGCGGCCCGGCGCGGGGTGCGGCCGGCGACTCCACTCGCCGTCCGCGCCCCGAGCGCCCGGGGCGCGGACGGACCGCACCCCGGGAACCCGCAGGCCCGCGGGGACCGCGCCTGACTGCGGTCCGGTTCCGCGGGAGCCGGGGACGCACCCCCGCGTCGCACCCGCCGGCGCTGCCGGTGGCACGCCGGCGGTGCGACGACCGGGGGCGGCCGCCTCACCGCGGTCCGGGGCGGTCGTTCGGCCCTGACGAGGCGCTCACGACCGGTCCTTCCCACTGGTGCGAGCGGCCGGCACGCCGGGCCGGGAGCCCGCCGCGCGTCGCTTTCGCACCGGTCGACTGTAGGCACCACGGGATGCGCGCGTACAGGCGCGGCGGGTGACGCGTTGCCGCATGGCGCGGTCGCGCCAGCCACGGGGCGGGGCACCGATCCCGCGAGCCGTGGGCGTGCGCCGGCGGCCCGGGCAGGACACTCGTCCGGGATGCTCGGGCGACACCTCCGGCGCGCGGCGCGC
>NZ_JAAVJC010000303.1 GCF_012033785.1 Streptomyces bohaiensis | reverse complement strand
GTCCGCGGGCGGGCGCGCACGGCGAGGGCGGCGCCCGGTAGCGTCACCCCCGGCGGCCGGAGCGGGCCGGCAGGCGCTGCGCGCCGGTGCCCCACGCCGGGCGCGTACGGACAGGGAACGGGTACCCGGCCGGGAACGGCCCCGAGGTGCGGAGGGACAGGCGCGGTGACGCAACTGCGGATCGGCACGCTGCTGGGGTTGTTCGCCGCGGCGTTCGCCCTCGCCTGGGCCGCGGCCGGGCTGATGGACTCCCACGGGATGCTGCCGGCGGTGCCGCTGCTGGCGCCGGTGGCGCTCGCCGCGATCGCGGCGGTGCTGCTGGCGACCGCGCTGCTGCTGCGCTCCCGCATCAAGGCCGCCCGCGAGCGCCGGCCCGGGGCGCGTGGTGTGGAGCCGATGATGGCCGCCCGCGCGGTGGTGCTCGGTCAGGCCAGTGCGCTGGTGGTCTCGGTCGTCTCCGGTGTCTACGGCGGGCTGGGCCTGTTCCTGGTCCTGGAGCACCTCGACGTCTCGGCCCGCCGCGAGCAGGCCGTCTTCGCCGGGTTCTGCGTCCTCATGGGGGTCGCGGTCTGCGGGGCGGCGCTCTGGCTGGAGCGGATCTGCCGGCTCCCGGAGGACGACGAGAACGGCCCGCTGGGCTCCCCCGCCTGACGCCGCGCCGGCGGGTGCCGGGGAGGGCGCTCGGCCGACCGGTTCGTCCGGGGACCGGGCGGGGACGGGCGTCGACGACGCGCCCCCACACCTCGCGCCACGCCGCCGGGCCGGGGCGGCGGAGCCGGACCCGGGCCGGGCTGTGCGGGCGGTCCGCCCGCACGCCCCGCGCGTTCAGGCGGCGCCGTTGGGCAGCGTCTCCACGTGGACCGCGGCGCGTTCCACGTCCTGGGCGTCGGCGTCGATGGAGCGGCGCAGCGCCTCGTGCAGGCCGGCCGGGGTGAGCACCCCGAGGAACCGGTCGCCGTCGAGGACCGCGATCCACCCGGCGTCGTACTGGAGCATCATGCCGAACGCCTGCTTGAGCGAGGAGCCGAGCGGCAGCCACGCCTCCATCCGCCGGGCGTGGTCGGCGACCCTGCCGGTGACCGGCTTCCCCGCGGCGGGGCGCGGCACCCAGCCGTGCAGCGTGCCCGAGCCGTCGAGCACGACCGCCCAGCGGGCGCCGCCCTCGCGCATCCGGGTCGCGGCGTCGGCCATGTCGTCGGCGAGGTCGACCAGCGGGGGCTGTTCGAGGTCGCCCTCCTCGACGTCGGTGACCGACAGGCGCTTCAGCCCGCGGTCGGCGCCGACGAACTGGGCGACGTAGTCGGTGGCGGGGGCGCCCAGCAGGGTGGCGGGCGGGTCGAACTGCTCGATGCGGCCCTGCCCGAAGACGGCGATCCGGTCGCCGAGCCGCACGGCCTCCTCGATGTCGTGGGTGACGAAGAGGACGGTCTTGCGGACCTCCGCCTGGAGTCGCAGGAACTCGTTCTGGAGCCGTTCGCGGACCACGGGGTCGACGGCGCCGAACGGCTCGTCCATCAGCAGCACCGGCGGGTCGGCGGCGAGGGCGCGCGCCACGCCGACGCGCTGCCGCTGGCCGCCGGAGAGCTGGCCGGGATAGCGGGAGCCGTAGACGGACGGGTCGAGGCCGACCAGGTCCAGCATCTCGGCGGCGCGCTTGCGGGCCGCGGGCTTCTTCCACTCCAGCAGCTGGAGGACGGTGGCGGTGTTGTCGAGCACCGTGCGGTGGGGGAAGAGCCCGCCCTGCTGGATGACGTAGCCGATGCGGCGCCGCAGGGCCACCGGGTGGATGCCGGCGATGTCCTCGCCGTCGAGCAGGATGCGGCCCGAGGTGGGCTCCTCCAACCGGTTGACCAGCTTCATCGTGGTCGTCTTGCCGCAGCCGGACGGCCCCACCAGGGTGACCAGCTCGCCCTCGGCCACCTCCAGCGACAGGTTGTCCACGGCGAGGGTTCCGTCCGGGTACCGCTTGGTGACCTGTTCGAAGCGCAGCATGCGATCCATCTTCCCCCACGGACACGTTCGTAGGATCTTCATTTTCACGAGTCGCGCCGCATAGTGTTCTCCCGGTGAGTGCCAGCAACTGTCTGACAGCCAACGCGTGGATCTGTGGGGAGTACCTGCGGACCCGGCGCGAGGAACTGGTCGACGCCACGCTCCAGCACATCGCCATCACCGGCACCGCCGTCGTGCTGGCGGTGCTCCTGGCGTTCCCCCTGGCCCTGCTGGCCCGCCGCTACCGGCGGCTGACCGGCACGGTCCTCACCCTGACCACGGTCGTCTACACCATCCCGACGCTGGCGATGTACGCGCTGCTGCTGCCGGTCTTCGGCCTCTCGGCGTCGGTCGTCATCTGCGGGCTGGTGCTCTACTCGCTCACCATCCTGGTCCGGAACATGCTCGCCGGGCTCGACGGCGTCCCCGAGGACGCCCGCGAGGCGGCGCGCGGCATGGGCTTCGGACCGGGCAGGCTGCTCTTCCGGGTGGAGCTGCCGCTGGCGCTGCCCGCGCTGATGGCCGGTGTGCGCATCGCCACGGTCTCGGCGGTCTCGCTCACCACGGTCGGTGCCATCGTCGGCAACGGCGGCCTGGGCAACCTCATCTACAGCGGTATGGACAGCCTCTTCAAGGCGCAGGTGCTCACCGCCTCGGTGCTGTGCGTGGTGCTGGCCGTCGTCGCCGACGTGCTGCTGCTCGTCCTCCAGCGCGCCCTCACCCCGTGGGCGCGGGCGCGCGAGGGCGGGCGCCGCAGGCGCGGCACCCCGGACCCGGGCGACGGCGGCAGCCCGCCGGACGGCGGCGACGGGGCGCCACCGCCGGACACCGGCGGCGACCCCGACTCCCTGGCGAAGTCCGACGACCGCCCCCTCGCCGCGGGCACGCCCGACGCCCGACAGGAGGCCGGCCGGTGAACGCGTTCCTCGACGCCTGGACCTGGCTGACCACGGCCGAGCACTGGGCCGGCCCCGGCGGGGTGTGGACCCGCCTCGGCGAGCACCTGTACCTGACCGGTGTCTCCATGGTCATCGCCTGCCTGCTGACCCTGCCGCTGGCGCTGTGGCTGGGCCACACGCCGGTCGCCTCGGGCGGCGGCGGGCGCGGCAAGCGGCTCGGCAGCGCCGTCGCCGTCAACATCACCAACGCGGGCCGTGCGGTGCCGACGTTCGCGGTACTGGTCGTGCTGATGCTGACGCCGCTCGGCGAGGGCGGGGTGACGACGCCGACGGTGATCGCGCTGGTGCTGTTCGCCCTGCCGCCGCTGCTCACCAACGCCTACGTCGGCGCGGCCGAGGCCGATCCGGACGTGGTGGAGGCGGCGCGCGGCATGGGCATGTCCTCGCGGCAGCTGATGCTCCGGATCGAGCTGCCGCTGGCGTTCCCCATGATCATGACGGGCATCCGCACCGCGACGGTGCAGGTGGTCGCGACCGCGACCCTGGCGGCGCTGGTCGGCGGCGGCGGGCTGGGGCGCATCATCACCGCCGGGTTCGCCAACCAGAACACCCCGCAGGTCGTCGCCGGAGCGGTGCTGGTCGCCGCCCTGGCCCTGGTCGTCGAGGGCGTCCTCGTGGTGGCCCAGCGGTTGCTCACCCCGGGCCGCCGCACCGGCGGGCGCGGCCGCACCGGCGGGGAGCTGCCACCGGAGGACCGGGAGGACGGCGCTCGCGCCGTGCGTGCGCCGGCCGGCACCGGCTGAGGCGCCCGGGGCGGGCGCGTGGCGGGCGCCTTCCGGCCACCCGCCCCGTCGATCCGATCGGCGGATCGGCGGATCGTACGACGAATCAGGAATCGACCGGCTCGCAGCGGGTAGGTGCATGCGCGCCGACCGGTCGGGCGGGCCCCACCCGGTCCGCCTGCGACGTCACATCACGGACACCTCACCGCTGCACCCGCTCAGTACCGTCCCTGACCGGGGCACCACGCCTCCTACCGCCGCCGGCGGCGCCCTCGACGAATGGACAACCAGACCGTGAAATCCGCCCGCACCACCCTGCGCCGCGCGCCGCTCGCGACCGCCGCCACCGCCCTCACCCTGGCCCTGGCCCTCACCGCGTGCGGCGGCGAGAGCCTGGAGGAGACCGGCTCCGGTTCGGACACGGACGCCGGGTCGGACAGCACCGAGACCGGCGGCGGCGACGGCGAGACCCTCGTCATCGGCAGCGCCGACTTCACCGAGGCGACGATCACCGCCGAGCTGTACGCCCAGATCCTCGCCGACGCCGGCTTCGACACCGAGATCCAGACCGTCCGGGGGCGCGAGCTGTACGCCCCCGCCCTGGAGAGCGGCGAGATCAACATCGTGCCCGAGTACCTGGCCACCACCGCCGAGTACTTCAACCGCGACGAGAACGGCGCCGACGCCGAGCCGGTCGCCTCCAGCGACCCCGAGGCCACCCGCGACGCCCTGATCGAGCTGGTCGAACCGCGCGGGCTGACCGTGCTCGACTACGGCGACGCCGTCAACCAGAACGCGTTCGCCGTCACCGAGGAGTTCGCCGAGGAGAACGGCTTCACCACCCTCACCGACCTGGGCAAGTCCGGCCTCCCCATCCGCCTCGCCGCCGGCGAGGACTGCGTGGAGCGGCCGTTCTGCCAGCCCGGCCTGGAGGAGGTCTACGGAATCGACATCACCGAGGTCGACCCCAAGGGCGTCGGCACCGCGCAGACCAAGCAGTCCGTCCAGAACGGCACCAACGAACTGGCGCTGGTCACCACCACCGACGGCACCCTCGCCGACTTCGGCCTGGTGCTGCTGGAGGACAACCAGAACCTCCAGCAGGCCGACAACATCCTGCCGGTGCTCAACGACGCCACCGCCGAGAACCAGGAGGTGGTGGACGTCCTCAACGAGCTGACCTCCACCCTCACCACCGAGGACCTGGTCGAGCTGAACCGGCAGGTCGACGCCGAGCGGATCCGCGCCGTGGACGCCGCGCGCGACTACCTGGTCGACAAGGGCCTCATCGACGGCTGACGCCCTGGCCGCTCCGCTGCCGGGGTCCGGGCCCCCGGACCCCCGGCAGCGGGCACCAACGGGGGCACCGCCGGCCCCCTGACGGGCGGACGCGGCCTGCGGGGCACGAGCGACGAGGCCCGGTGACCGGTCCGGGTGGCGTCGGCCGGGGCGTACCCGGACCGTGGGTCGGCGCCCCGCGCGCGGCGGTCCGTCCGGTACCAGCCGAACCGCACAACAATCCGGCTGCGCCCTCCCGCGCCCCGCCGCGTCACGGTAGGTTTCCGGCATGGCACGCGGACGTCACCGATACATCCCGCCCAACCGGCTGCTGATCCCGGCCGCCGTCGGCGGCTGCGCGGTCCTCACCGCCGGACTCGCCCTTCTCACCGCCGACAGTCTCGGACTGTTCCCGGCGCTGCTCGTCGTCGCGACCGCCGGCGCCGCCGTCGCGGGAGCCGTCCTCCTCCGGCACCGCGAGAACATCGCCGAGGCACGCCTCGCCACCGAGCGCACCAACCGCCAGGCCGTCGACGCGCAGGTCAGCGAGTTGCAGGCGGCGTTGGAGGCGGCGACCGACCAGGCC
>NZ_JAAVJC010000302.1 GCF_012033785.1 Streptomyces bohaiensis | reverse complement strand
CTGCCCGACGGCTCCTGGTACGCCGCCTACGACGACGCGGCCCGCCGGCGGCACCCCCGCGGCCCCCGCCCCGCTCCCGACCACCGGGACCACCGCGGACCACGGGCGAACCGACCCCGGTGCCGACGCCCGCCCGGAGGCGGCCGAGCCCGCCACGGCCCCGGTCGCCACGCGCGACGTCGACCTCACCGTGCCCACCGCCTCCGGCTCCGCCCCCGCGGCCGGCCGCCCGAACGCAAGGAGCTGACCAGCGCATGCTCACGGTGGACTTCACCCGATTCCCCGTCGCGGCCGGTGACCGCGTGCTCGACCTCGGCTGCGGGGCGGGCCGCCACGCCTTCGAGTGCTACCGCCGCGGAGCGCGGGTCGTCGCCCTGGACCGCAACGGTGACGAGATCCGCGAGGTCGCCGCCTGGTTCGCCGCCATGCGGGAGGCGGGCGAGGCACCGGAAGGCGCCACCGCCACCGCCGTGGAGGGCGACGCCCTGGCCCTGCCGTTCCCCGACGACAGCTTCGACGTCGTCATCGTCTCCGAGGTCCTGGAGCACATACCCGACGACCGCGGCGTCCTCGCCGAGATGGAGCGGGTGCTGCGGCCGGGCGGGAGGATCGCCGTCACCGTCCCGCGCTACGGGCCGGAGAAGGTCTGCTGGTCGCTCTCCGACGCCTACCACCAGGTGGAGGGCGGGCACATCCGCATCTACCGCGCGGACCAACTGCTGCGCCGAGTACGGCAGGCGGGGCTGCGGCCCTACGGCGTCCACCACGCCCACGCGCTGCACTCGCCCTACTGGTGGCTCAAGTGCGCCTTCGGTGTCCACCGTGAGGGCGACGACGCGGCGCTGCCGGTCCGCGCCTACCACCGGATGCTGGTCTGGGACATCGTCAAACGGCCCCTCGCCACCCGGTTCGCCGACCGGCTGCTCAACCCGATCATCGGGAAGAGCTTCGTCGCCTACGCCACCAAACCGCAGCTCCGGACCGCGCCGGGCACCGCCGGCGCTCCGGAGCGGGCATGACCGTCCCCGGCCGGGGCGTCACCCTCGCCCTCGACGGTGTCCTCACCGCCGACGAGACCGCCCGCACCGCCGCCCGGATCGCGGCCCTGCAACGGCCCGACGGGGCGATCCCCTGGTTCCGCGGCCACCACCTCGATCCCTGGGACCACGTCGAGGCCGCCATGGCTCTCGACGCCGCGGGCCACCACACCTCCGCCCGGGCCGCCTACGAGTGGCTCGCCCGCCACCAGCTGCCCGACGGCTCCTGGTACGCCGCCTACGACGACGGCGACGCCGACCGCCCCACCGACCGCTCCCGCGAGACCAACTTCTGCGCGTACGTCGCCGTCGGCGTCCTCCACCACCACCTCGCCACGGGCGACGACGGCTTCCGCCGCGCCATGTGGCCCGTGGTCACCGCCGCCGTCGACTTCGTCCTCGCCCTCCAGCACCCGGACGGCCCGATCGGCTGGAAGCGGGAGAACGACGGCACCCCCGTCACGGACGCGCTGCTCACCGGCTGCGCCTCCATCCACCAGGCACTGCGCTGCGCCCTCCGCCTCGCCGACCTCGCCGACGACCCGCGCCCCGACTGGGAGCTGGCGACGGGCCGACTCGCCCACGCCGTGCGCTGCCACCCGGAGCGGTTCCTGGACAAGTCCCGCTACTCGATGGACTGGTACTACCCCGTCCTCGGCGGGGTGCTGCGGGGCGACGCCGCCCGGGCGCGGCTCGCCGAGCGCTGGGACGAGTTCGTCGTCCCCGGGCTCGGGGTGCGCTGCGTGCTCCCCAACCCCTGGGTGACCGGTGGCGAGAGCGCGGAACTGGCTCTGGCGCTCTGGGCCGCCGGGGACAGCGCCCGGTCCACCGAGATCCTCGCCGCCATCGGCCACCTGCGCGCCGAGGACGGCCTCTACTGGACCGGCTACGTCTACGCGGACGACGCCGTGTGGCCCCAGGAGCGCACCAGTTGGACCGCCGGCTCCGTGCTGCTGGCGGTCGCCGCCCTCAACGGGGACCCGGCCACCACGGCGGTGTTCGGCGGCGACACGCTGCCCGACGGGCTGCCGCCCCGGTGCTGCGTCCCGGCCGACACCTCCGACGCCTGAGCCACCGCTGCCGCGCGGGGCGAGCATCCGACCGTGGGGCGGCCGCCCGCCGGGGCGCGTCCCGCCGGCAGACAACGCAGGACAACGGGAACGGCCCGGGAGCGGTGAACCCACCGCTCCCGGGCCGTTCCCGAGACGTCCGACGTTGTGGCGCCGTCCGGCGCCGGCGACGGGCCCGAAGGCCCGCCGCTCAACCCCGCTGGATGTTGGAGGTGTCCTTCAGGACGCCGCGACGGCCGTCCTGCGTCTGTGCCACCAGTTCCTGACCCGACTGACCGACCGCCAGGTACCAGGTGCCCGGGGTGAGCTCGGCGACCGTGTTCTGCGAGCCGTCCTCGGCGTACAGCGGACGCTGCACCGGCACCGCGAACCAGAACGGCTGGAAGTTCGGGTCCGGCGCCGCGGGCGGGGCCGGCTGCTGCGCGGGCTGCTGCTGCATGTGCTGCGTCGGCGCGGCGTAACCGGGCTGCTGGCCACCCGGCTGCGGGCCGGGGTAGCCGTAACCGGGCTGCGGGTGCTGGCCGTACGCCCCGGGCTGCGGCTGCTGCTGGCCCGGCTGCTGCGGCGGGGTGGGGGAGTCCGTCTTCTCGGGGATCAGCGGGGCCTGCAGCGCGGGGACCAGCGGGGTGGCCACCACGAGGCTGACCATGATCAGCACGGCGAGGAAGGACAGGATCTGCCCGGCGCCGATGTCCAGGTTCCCCTTGCCCCCGATCAGGGTCCACAGCGATGCCCAGAGCGCCGTGACGGTGAGCGCGGTGCCCCACTGGGAGAGGCGGAGCCCCAGGAACTCGCGTCCCGCGATCTCCGGCTTGGCGATGCGTCCCACCACGATGAGAGCCGCACCGATGATGCCTGCGAGGACAACGGACGGCAGCACCGGGAACCAGTCCGTCGACCAGGCGTTCGAGCTGATGCCAAGGTTGGAGGCGGAGTAGAACTTCAGGAAGGAGAAGACGAACAGCAGCACCGCGGCCGCGATCACCCCTCCGTCGCCTCGGTTCAGCGAGCGGTAGTTCACATCAGTTCCTTTGTCGGTATCGGTCGGTCTCGTGGCCCCGCGGTTCCGACGGGCGGGCCCATCGTACGGATGAACCCCCGCGCCCCACCGCTCGTGTCCACTTACTGTTGCGCAGGCGGCACCGTTGTGATGCCGCCGTTACGTCCGTTGCCGCGGCGCAGGACCCGGAGCGAACCGGACGTCCCCGCCTGCGAGAAGTCTCCGGAGGCGCACGCTCTCCGCCAGATCCGGTACGGCGCCTGACCGCCGTCCGCCGGATCCTCGAAGACGTCGTGGACGACCAGCAGCCCCCCGGGGGCCAGTTGCGGCACCCACCCCTCGTAGTCCGCCGTCGCGTGCTCGTCCGTGTGGCCGCCGTCGACGAAGACCAGACCGAAGCGCGGCGCCGGACCGAGGACACCGGCGGCGACCGGGGAGCGGCCCACCACCGCCACCACGTGGTCCTCCAGACCCGCTTCGTGCAGCGTCGCCCGGAGGAACGGCAAGGTGTCCATGCGGCCGACGGCCGGGTCCACCAGTTCCTCGTCGTGGTACTCCCAGCCGGGCTGCTGCTCCTCGCTGCCACGGTGGTGATCCACCGTCACCACGACCGTCCCCGCCGCCCGGGCGGCTGCGGCCAGCAGCACCGTCGACCGGCCGCAGTAGCTGCCGATCTCCAGCAGCGGCAGGCCCAGCGCGGCGGCTTCCGTCGCCGCGGCGTACAGGGCGAGGCCCTCGTCCTCGGGCATGAAACCGCGCGCCGCACGGAAGGAGCGCAGCACCTCGGGCGGCGGGGCACCGGGGGCGGTGCCCCTCGTGCCGACCGTCGCGTCCGCCGCGTACGCCATGGGTCCCCCGCGGTTCTCGGCCCGGGCGGCGCCGCCGATGTGCCGTCACGTTCGGCCCGGGCGTCGCCCACTGAAAAGCTTGAGGCTACCGCTTGTCGGCCGGTCGGGGACACGCGACCCGCCCGCCGCCGCGTGCCGGTGCGCCCGGGTGGGCCCGGCCGGAACGCCGTCCCCCGCAGCCCCTCCACCGCCCCCCGCAGCGGGCCACGGCAGCGGGCCGTGGTCGACCGCCCGCGACCCGGTGGGCAGGGAGCATCGTCGCCCACCGCGTGGCGGTGGCGCAGGGGCCCCGCACCTGCTCGCGGCCGGTCGCGCCGGCGAGGCCGGGCCCTGGCCCGTGGCGACCGGCCGGCACGAGCCGCGCCCAGGATCCGGCGGAGCGGCGGAGCGGCGGATCGCCGGATCGCCGGAGCGGGGTGCGGAACCCGGCAGGGCCGAGCGTCAGTGGCGGGGCGCGAGAGCCCGGCGCACGGTGTCGGAGCGTGCGGTCGGACGCCGACGGGGCGTCAGTTCCGGCCGAGCGCCTGCTGCAGTGGAATCGGCTTGCAGACGCCCTGGGTGCGGTTCTCCTCGGCGCCCGTGTCCTGCGGCAGCGCGGTCGCCGAGGGCTCGACGGTGCCGGATGCCGCGGCAGCCTCCGAAGGGGTGTCGCTGTGGTGGTCGCTCATGGTGCTCCCTGCGGCCTGGTGGTACGCCGCGGTCGGTGGGGTGTCGGGCACATGGCCGTGCTGCACGGCGGGTCGACCGGAGGGAGGGAACCCGGCCGCGTAGCGGCCACCGTCCCCCGGGAGGCGCAGGCCCCCCGGGGGGTCGCCCGGCACGGGGCCCCCGTGCCGCGCGACCTGGTCCCAGGGAGACCCCTCGCCTGCCCAGGCACTGCTGTGCGCCATCGCACCCTCCGCCAGGAGGTGCCCCGCCGGGACCGGCCCGGGGCCACCGGCCGGAGGTCCCGGCCAGGTGTCCCCGGCCCCATGGGGCCGGGGCTCCGCGTCGCTGCCCGGGCGCGGGGTCTCCGGATCGCCGCTCGCCCCCGCGTACGCCTCGGGCCACGCGACGTGCCGCTCCATCGGCGCCCCGTCGCCCGAACCGGCCGCCGACCGCATCGCAGAGGAGGACCCCTGGGAGACGAACCCGGGTGCTCCGTACGGCCCGGGCTCACGTTCCGGCTCGGGCCACCCCGCGTCCCCGGCCCAGGCGTGGTCACGCATGGAGAACGACGCGCTCCCGCTCGTCTCGTCGCCCGCGACGGCCGGCCCGACCGGTGCGTCGATGCCGGCCTGGGCGCCGTCGACCTGCTGTGAGCCGCCCTCCCGCCCGCCTCCGGTGCCGGCGACGGGGTCGGGGAGCGGCGAGCCCGCCCAGGGGGTGGGCGTGGGCAGTCCGGCGGCGTCGACCGAGGGCGCCCACGGTGCGACATCGGGTGCCGACGGGGGTGGGACGATCCCCGGTGTCCCGGCGGAGGTCCGCGGCGCCGCCGGTCCCCGGCTGCCGAGGTCGTCGCCCGGGTACGGCGCCGCGTCGGGGCCGTCGTCCTGCGGCGGGAACCCGCCCGTGGCGAACGCTCCGGCGCCCCCGTGCCCGGCGGCGTCGGCACCGAT
>NZ_JAAVJC010000301.1 GCF_012033785.1 Streptomyces bohaiensis | reverse complement strand
CTCGAGCGCCGTGCACGGCGCTCGAGGGCGGCACGCGCCGCGTGCGGGAGTCGGTGCACCGCCCCCGCACGCGCGTCAGCCGCGACCGTCGAGTTCCTCGCGGACGGCCGCCGTGAGGGCCGCCGGCCGCGGCGAGGCCACCAGGTGTTCCAGGGAGACCGGGCGGCCCTCGGCGTCGGCGACCGGCAGCCGCCAGTTCGGGTACTCCCGCCAGGTGCCGGGCACGTTCTGCGGGCGGCGGTCGCCGACCAGGTCGGGGAGCCACAGCCCGACCAGCCGGGCGGGGGTCCGGGCCACGTACCGGTAGGCGGCGGTGATGCGGTCCTCCTCGACCGCGTCCCGCGACAGCAGGCCGTGGCGGCCGAAGGTGGCGAGCCAGTCCTCGGTCTCCGCGCGCGCCGCGGCGCGCGCCTCCTCGGGGTCGCCGTCCACCAGCCCCAGCCGCAGCCGCAGCTCGATGTCGGCCTCGCTCAGCCGTGCCGCCGCCGGCGGCAGGTCGTGGGTGGAGACGGTGGCCAGGGCGCCCGCCCGCCACCGCCACGGCGGCAGTGCCGGCTCACCCGGCTTGTCGTACTCGCGCTCGAACCACAGGACGGAGGTGCCGAGGACACCCCGACCGGCGAGTTCCTCGCGGACGCCGGGCTCGACCGTGCCGAGGTCCTCGCCGACCACCACCGCCCCGGCTCGCTGCGCGGCCAGCGCGAGGGTTCCGAGCATCGCCCGCGCGTCGTAGCTGACGTAGGTGCCGTCGGCCGGTGAGGCGCCCTCCGGGACCCACCAGAGCCGGAAGTGGCTGAGCACGTGGTCGATCCGCAGGCCGCCCGCGTGCCGCAGCAGCCCGTCGAGCAGTTCACGGTAGGGCGCGTAGCCTGCGGCGGCGAGCGCATCGGGGCGCCAGGGCGGCAGGCCCCAGTCCTGACCGCGGGCGTTGAACGCGTCGGGGGGCGCGCCGATGGACATGCCGGCGGCGAGCGCGTCCTGGTGCGCCCATGCCTCCGAACCGTCGGGGTGGACGCCGAGCGCCAGGTCGTGGACGAGGCCGATGTCCATGCCGGCGGCGCGTGCGGTGCGCTGGGCGCCGGCGAGCTGCTCGTCGGTCAGCCACGTCAACCAGGCGTGGAAGTCGACCGCTTCGCGGTGCTCCTCCCGGGCGCGGGCGGTGTCGGAGGAGGCGGGGTCGCGGAGTCCGGCGGGCCAGCTCCGCCAGTCGGGCCCGTACCGCTCGGTCAGCGCGCACCACAGCGCGTGGTCGGTCAGCGCGCGCCCCTGGCTCTCCCGGTAGGCCGCGTGCGCCGCGGCGCGGCCGGGGTCCGGCCGGACCCCGCGCACCAGCTCCAGCGCCTCCCGCTTCAGCGCCCAGACCGCGTCGCGGTCGATGGGCCTGCCGTGCCGGAGGACCCCCTCGCGCAGGGCGGCGGCGCGGGAGACGAGGACGGCGGCCCGTTCGGCGGCCGCGCCCGCCAGGTGGCGGAACTCCGGGACGTCCTCGACCCGCAGGTGGACGGGGTCGCAGTAGCGGCGGGTGGCGGGCCGGTAGGGCGAGGGGTCGGTGGCCGCACCGTCCGCCGCCGGCACGGCGGCGTGCAGCGGGTTGATCTGGAGGAAGCCCGCACCCAGGGTGCGGCCCGCCCAGCCGGCGATCTCGGCCAGGTCGCCCAGGTCCCCCATGCCCCAGGAGTGGGCGGAGAGCACCGAGTAGAGCTGGAACAGCAGGCCGTGGTGGCGGCTGCGCGGCACCGGTAACCGGTCGGGGGCGACGAGGAGGTGCGCGTGGGCGGAACGACCGTCCGCGGTGTGCGCGCGCAGCAGGTGGCGGCCGAGCGGCAGCCCGGGGCCGTAGCCCAGCTCGCTGCCGTCCTCGGTGCGGACCCGCAGCACCGTGCCCTCGGGCAGCGGCGGGAGGGCCTCGTGCGCGGTGGGGCCGTCGCCGAGGACGACGGTGGGCGGGAGGAGGCGCGTGGCGGCTCTCCGGCGGTGCCGTTCCAGTTCCTCGCCGATGGCGCGGTCGCTGGAGGCGTCCACGCCGAGGGCGCCGAGGACGGCCACGACGGTCTCGCGCGGCACGTCGACACATCGATCGGGGGAGGGTCGGTAGGACGTGGCGACGGAGTGCGCCGCTGCGAGCCGCGCGAGCTGCCTCATTCGATGCCCGTGACCCCCGTGGCGCCGGCGTCGCCGGTGGTCTCGTGGTCCCCGCGGGAGTCCCCCTGCAGGGCGGTCCCGGTGGGCTCGGCGGTCAGCGGGAGCTGCGCCGCCAGCGGCTGCTCCGCGGTGAGCGGGGTGGTGTCGGCGAGCGGGGGCTCGCTGGTGAGAGGGGCCGCGTGGCCGGAGCGCGAGCTGGAGCCGTCGAGCCCGGAGTCGGGGTCGGTGAGGGCCGACAGGTCGAGCTCGCCGGTATCCCACAGCTCGGGCGCGGCGTGTTTGACGGGTTCGTCGTCGGCGGCCTGCGTCGGCATCCAGATGAGGGCGGGGCTGTCCAGCTCTGTGGCTGCACTCACGATGTCGTCTCCTTGCGTGTTCCGGACCCGGTCGTCGGGGCCGGTCCGGTCCGCTCGTCGTACTCGTTCGGTCTTCTCCACCAGCTGCTTCCTGGTCGTGCCTACCCAGACTGCGTGATGCCACCCGTCCCCGCACCAGGAAGGTGGCCGACCTCACGCCGCCATATCACGAAGATTTTCGCGCGTGGACCCGGGTTCGCGCCACATCTTCCGGGGGTTGCGCGGGTGGGCGGGACCGGCGCACGGGAGTGGCGGGCGGCGTTCCGCGGCGGGCGGCGCGGCGGGGCACCGCCGTTCGGGCGGCGGGATCGCACGCCTGGCGCAGCGGCGTCCGGGCCGCGCCGGTCACCGCGGCCGGGGCGGCGGGCGGTCCGACCCGGGCAGTGGACCGCGGCGGCGTCACAGCGGGGTGCCCTCGAACCGCGCCAGCGCCTCGTCGGCGCCGTAGGGCCGCAGGTACGGCATCCACCGCGGGTCGCGGTGGCCGGTGCCGATGATGCGCCAGGCGAGCCCCGACGGCGGGCCCGGAGGGTGGCGCAGCCGCCAGCCCAGCTCGGCCACCTGCCGGTCGGCCTTGACGTGGTTGCACCGCCGGCAGGCGGCGACGACGTTCTCCCAGGCGTGCGCGCCACCCCGGCTGCGGGGGATGACGTGGTCCACGCTCGTGGCGACGGCGCCGCAGTAGGCGCACCGCCCGCCGTCCCGGGCGAACAGCGCGCGGCGGGTCAGCGGGACGGCGCTGCGGTAGGGCACCGGGACGAACCGCTTGAGGCGCACCACGCTCGGGGCCGGGACGGCCCGGGTCGCGCTCCGGAGCAGCAGGCCGCTGTGCTCGAGCGCCACCGCCTTGTCGTGCAGCAGCAGGACGAGCGCGCGTCGCACCGGTACGACACCCAGCGGCTCGTACGAGGCGTTGAGGACCAGGACATGTGCCACGAGGGCCTCCCGTTCCGTCGGCGACGCGTGGCTTCGCGCCGGGACGATCTCCCACAGTGTCCATCGCGGACGGTCGGCGGCGCCACCACGAAAGGGAATGTGTCGGGGTCCACATCCGGACACCGCGCCGCTGGTGGGACGTCCCCTCCTCGGGCCGCGGCCCGGTTGACCTGGCCGGTTCCCGGCCCTCGGCCCGCCGCGGGGCGTCGCGACTCGCCTACCGTGATCGGGTGCTTCCGTCCCTTTCCGCCCCCGCCGTCACCAGTGCCCCCGGTGCCCCGGCCGTCACCGGCGTCCTCGGGGGCGCGCCGGGCGGCCCGCTCCCCGAGGCCGTCCCGGCAGCGCCGCGGTCGGCCGCCCTCGCCGACACAGCCGAACGCGCCACGCGCACCGCGGGGTGGCTGGAGGCGAACTGGGAGAGCTGGCTGGCCACCGGGTTGCGCATCGTCCTGATCGTGGTCATCGCGTTCGTGGTGCAGGCGCTGGTCCGCCGGGCCGTCTCACGGGTGATCGCGCGGATGAGCCGCCGGGAGCGGGCGGCCGGGCCGACCCGTGGGCTGCTGGTCAACCCCGAACGGCGGCGGCAGCGGTCGGCGGCGATCGGCTCGGTGCTGCGCAGCGTGGCCACGCTGCTGATCCTGGGCACCGCGGCGCTGATGGTCCTGGACCAGCTGGGGATCGAGCTCGGGCCGCTGATGGCCAGCGCCGGCATCGTCGGCGTGGCCATCGGCTTCGGCGCCCGCAACCTGGTCACCGACGTGCTGACCGGCATGTTCATGCTGCTGGAGGACCAGTACGGCGTCGGGGACCGCATCGACGCGGGCGAGGTGGTCGGCGAGGTCCTGGAGATCGGGCTGCGGGTGACGACACTGCGGTCCGACGACGGCGAGATCTGGTACGTCCGCAACGGGGAGATCAAGCGGGTCGGCAACCTCAGCCAGGGCTGGTCCACGGCCTCCGTCGAAGTCGAGGTGCGCGCCTCGGAGGACACCGCCCGCGTCGTCGAGCTGGTCACCCGCGCGGGGGCCGACCTGTCGGACAGCCCGCCCTGGGACGAGTTGCTGTGGGAACCGCTGGACGTCCTCGGCCTGGAGGCGGTCTCCATGGACTCGCAGGTGATCAAGGCGACCGTGAAGGTACCGGCCGGCAAGGGCCCCGCCGTCACGCGGGAACTGCGGCTGCGCATCAAGAAGCTGCTGGACGCCGAGGGGATACCGCAGGTGGACCCGGCGGGCATCACCCTGGACAAGCTGCGCGGCGACACCGGCCCGGGCGTGCCGCAGGACGCGGCGCGCGCCCCCGCCGGCACCTGACAGCGGCGAGGCGGTTCGGAGCGCGGTCCGGAACCGGCGCCCACCGGCTCCGGCGGCCGCCGGTCGCCTGCCTTGTGCCCGGCGCCCCGGCTCGCGCAGGATGACGCGCATGCCACCTGCCACGCCCGTCCTGCGCCCCTACCGTCCCACCGACAGCGCCTGGCTCGCCGACGTCTGCGTCCGCACCGGCCTCGGCGGTGAGGACGCCCGCGGCCACTACGACGACCCCGGCGTGCTTCCGGCCATCTTCGCGACGCCCTACGCGGAGCTGGAGCCCGAACTGGTCCTCGTCGCCGACGACGGGCAGCGCGTGATCGGCTACGTCCTGGGGACCGCGGACACCGCCGCGTTCTACGACCGGTTCCGCCGCGTGTGGCTGCCCACGGTGGCGGACCGGTTCCCCGCCCCCGACGAGGGGGCCGAGGGCCCGGACGCCGCGATGCGGAAGCTGCTGCACCACGCCGATCGGATGCACGTCCCCGCCTTCGACGAGCACTACCCGGCCCACCTCCACATCGACCTCCTCCCCGAGGGGCAGGGCCGCGGCCTGGGGCGCGCGCTGCTGGAGACCTGGCTCGACACGCTGCGGGCGCGCGGTGTGCCGGGGGTGCACCTGGGGGTCAACCCGGAGAACACCCGTGCCCGGGCCTTCTACGACCGGCTGGGCTTCACCTCGCTCACCGCCCCCGGGGCCCCTCCCGGCGCGGTCCACCTCGGGCTGCGGCTGTGACGCCGCTCCCCCGCCGCTGGGACCCGGGCGGACCCGGGCGGGTCGCCCCGCGCGCCGCCCGACGGTCCGCCGCCGGCGTGCCCCGCAC
>NZ_JAAVJC010000300.1 GCF_012033785.1 Streptomyces bohaiensis | reverse complement strand
GCACCAGGGCGGCCGTGCCGACCAGCGCGACGGTGGCACCGGCGGCGCCGAGCGTGGTGGCGGCGTCCTTGGCGCCGAGGCGGCGGCCGGCGACGGTGTGCCGCCCGGCGACCTCCTCCAGCAGCGCGGCGAGGGCGTCCTCGTTGCTCCAGCGCGGCCGCCAGCCGGCGGCGTGCAGCCGGCTGCCGCTCACCACCCAGGGGTGCATCGTGTAGGCGAGGTCGCCCGCCGGGGAGGGGGTCAGCCCGAGCCGGTGCAGCCGGGAGGCGGCTCCCAGCGCGACGGCGGACGGCAGTTCCATCCGGCGGATTCCCGAGAGCTCCTCCACCTCGTCCTGCTCCAGCCAGCCGTCGCACCCGACGGAGACGGGCCCCTCGACCCGCCCCAGGGCCGCGTACTCCAGGGCCGAGACGAGGTCCTCGACGTGGCAGAACTGCCAGCGCGGCTGGGAGCCGGCGACCACCAGCAGCCGCGGCGACTCGAAGTAGCGGGTGAGGGCGGTGTCGGCGCCGCCGCCGACGACCACCGCGGGGCGGAGCACGGTGACGGTGAGGCCGGGGTGGGCGTGGGGCGCCCGCTCCGCGAGCCGTTCGATCTCCAGCAGGTCGTCGACCCCGCCGGCGTCCGCGGTCGCACGGAGGTCGGCGTCCTCCGAGAGCGGTACGTCGTTGTCGGCGAGCGCGCCGTAGACCATGGCCGAGGTGCACAGCACCACGCGCCGCACCCCGGCGGCCGCGGCTGCGGTGAGCACGGTCTGGGTGCCGCGGACGTTGTAGGCGCTGCGCGCGGCGGGGTCCGAGTCCAGCCCCAGGTCGAGGGCGAGGTGGACGACGACGTCGACCGGGGGCGACTCGCCGTCGCCCCGCAGCCGGTCGGCGATGGCGGGGTCGCGGACGTCGAGGGTGTGCCACTCGACGTCCTCGGTCTCGCCGGCGCGCTCGTCCAGCGCGAGCACCCGCCGCACGCCGGGGACCGCCGCGATCCGCTCGGTGAACAGGGCGCCGACACCGTCGGCCGCGCCGGTCACGGCGATGGTCAGCGGGGCCGCGGCGTCGTTTCGCGCTGCGCGAACGATGGGCTCCGGGGAACTCACAGGATCTCTCCAGTGGTTGTCTCTGATACGACAGGCGTAGCCCCCATCCTGCCTGAGAGGTGTCTAGGCTGGAGGGACTAGCCCCGGTTTGCGCTCCGGTGATTCCCCGGGGTCACTCCGGTGCGCAGGGCCGGGACGCTGCTCGCGACCGGCCCCGGCGGCGCCGCCCGCGACCGTCCGTCCGTACACACAGAGCCGAGGTTTTCTTCGTGAGCGAGACCCCTTTCGGATTCGGCCTCCCCGAGGAGCCCGGTGACGACGAGTCCGGCAAGAACAAGCGCGAGGGCAAGGGTGAGGCCGGCGGCCCCGGCCGCGGCGGACCGCAGAACCCGCTGGAGGCCATGTTCGGCTCCTTCGGCCTCGGCGGACCCGGCGGCCCCGGCGGCACCGGCAGCCCGGCCGATCTCGGCGCGGCCTTCCAGCAGCTGGGCCAGATGCTCTCCTACGACGGCGGGCCCGTGAACTGGGACCTCGCCCGCGACGTCGCCCGGCAGACCGTGGCCCGCGGCGACTCCGGCGGCACGGCCGACCGCAGTGTCGGTGGGCAGGACCACGCCAAGGTGGCGGAGGCCGTCCGGCTGGCGGACCTCTGGCTGGACGGTGTCACCACGCTGCCCTCCGGGGCGTCCTCGGCGGTGGCGTGGAGCCGCGCCGAGTGGGTCGAGGCGACCCTCCCGGTGTGGCGGAAGCTGGTCGACCCGGTGGCGGAGCGGGTCGGCAACGCCATGGGCGAGGTGCTGCCGTCGGAGATGCAGGCCATGGCCGGACCGCTGCTCGGCATGATGCGCTCCATGGGCGGCGCGATGTTCGGCACCCAGATCGGGCAGGCGGTGGGCACGCTCGCCGGCGAGGTCCTCGGCGCCACCGATGTCGGGCTGCCGCTCGGCCCGGCCGGCAAGGCGGCGCTGCTGCCGGCCAACATCGACACCTTCGGCGAGGGCCTCGGGGTCCCCCTGGAGGAGGTGCGGCTCTACCTGGCGCTGCGGGAGGCCGCGCACCAGCGCCTCTTCGAGCACGTGCCGTGGCTGCGCTCCCACCTGCTGGGCGCGGTCGAGGGCTACGCCCGCGGGATCAAGGTCGACAGCTCCCGGCTGGAGGACATGGTCGGCCAGATCGACCCCTCGCGCCCCGAGGAGCTGCAGGAGAAGCTCCAGCAGGGACTGTTCCAGCCGGAGGACACCCCCGAGCAGAAGGCGGCGCTGGCGCGGCTGGAGACCGCACTCGCCCTGGTCGAGGGGTGGGTGGACGCGGTGGTGCACGCCGCCGCCTCCGGCCACCTGCCGTCCGCGGACGCGCTGCGGGAGACGCTGCGGCGGCGCCGCGCGTCCGGTGGCCCGGCGGAGCAGATGTTCGCCAGTCTGGTCGGGCTGGAGCTGCGCCCGCGGCGGCTGCGGGACGCCTCCCGGCTGTGGGCCTCGCTGGCCGACGCCCGGGGCACCGAGGGCCGGGACGCCCTCTGGTCCCACCCGGACCTGCTGCCCACCGCCGGGGACCTCGACGACCCCGACGGGTTCGTCCACCGCGAGCAGACCGACTTCTCGGAGCTGGACAAGCTGCTGGGCTCCGCCGCCGCGGGCGAGCAGGGCGCGGACGGCGAATCGGAGGCGGGCGGCCCGCGCGAGGGCGGTGCGCGCGGTGAGGAGCGGCGCGGGGACGACGGCGGCGAGGACGGCGACGACCAGGACGGCGACGGCACCGCGGGACGCGGCGCATGAGCCTGCACCGGGACGCCTCCCGGGTACTGGAGCGGTGGCAGGCCCCGGACGAGGGGCAGCACCGGTTGCGCCACGCGTACCGTGACCATCTGGCGTCCCACCCGGACGCGATGCGCCGGGAGTGCGCGGCCGGCCACCTCACCGCCTCCGCGCTGGTGGTGGACCCGGAACGCGAGCAGGTGCTGCTCACCCTGCACGCCAAGCTCGACATGTGGCTGCAGACCGGCGGCCACTGCGAGGACGGTGACACCTCGCTGGCCGGCGCGGCACTGCGGGAGGCGAGCGAGGAGTCCGGTATCCCGGGGCTGCGGCTGCTGGAGCAGCCGGTGGCGCTGGACCGGCACCTCACGCCCTGCGCCGTCCACCTCGACGTGCAGTACGTGGCGATCGCGCCGCGCGGGGCCGAGGCCCGGCGGAGCGAGGAGTCGGCGGACCTCCGGTGGTTCGGCTTCGACGAGGTCGCGGGGGTGGCCGACGGCTCGGTGGTCCGCCTCGCGGCACGGGCGCGCGTGCGGCTGCGGACGTGTGGATGGCGGAGCCGGGCGCGTGGGGCGGGCGGATGCGGCGCCGGGGATCCGCAGAGCCGGAGCCGGTCAGTCGGCGCCGGGGATGTGGGGCAGCCGTTCCGCGGCCACGACGCCCTCCAGGAAGCCCCGCGCCCGGTCGGTGTGGGGGTAGTCCTCCAGCAGGCGCCAGAAGCCCGGCCCGTGGCCGGGGACCAGCAGGTGGGCGAGTTCGTGCAGCAGGACGTAGTCCAGCACGTACTCGGGCATGCCCTGGAGGCGGTGGGAGAGCCGGATCGACCCGGCCGCCGGGGTGCAGGAGCCCCACCGGCTCTGCTGGTTGGTGACCCAGCGGACGGTCCGGGGCACCGCCCGGCCGGCGAGGTAGCGGGCGGAGAGCTGCTCGGCGCGGGCGGCGAGCGCCGCGTCGTCGAGGTGCCGGCGCTGCTCCTGGGCGGCGAGCTTCTCCATCATCACCGAGACCCAGCGGCGCTCTTCCTCCTCGGACATCCTGGCCGGGATCAGCACGATCGTGCGGCCGCCCTCGCGGTAGGCGGAGACCGTCCGACGCCGACGTGAGCTGCGGCGGACCTCCACCGGGCCGTCGGGGGGCGCGGCCGTCCGGGAGTGTCCCGTCGCGGCGGTGCGCTGCGGCGGGCCAACACGCTGGAGGGGGTCGGCGGGCACCTTTCGAAGGTACCCCCATCCACGGACAAAAGTCGTGGCCACGGGCCGCACCGGGCCGCCACGCCTCCCCCGGGCGCACTATTTATGAGATTTGTCGGACCAGGCCCCTTCCGCTCCGTTAAGGGGTTTTCGGGGAAGCGGGCACCGGCGGGCCTGAGGCGCCGATCATCCCGCGATATGACCAACGCCACCCCCTGTGGACAACGCTCGGCGCACACCCCCGACCATCCGGCATGATCCGGTGCGTGACCAATTGGGCACCGTGAGCAACACGGGGTGCGCTCGACGGGCGGTGCGAACGCCCGGGTGACGACGACGGCGGGGCGTGCGCCCCGCAGATCCGGGGGGACGCCATGCATCCGATGATCAAGCCCGCGCTGCGCCGCGGCTGGCAGGACCGACAGACCGTGCGGTTCGGGGTGACGCCGCCGCACGCCGTGCTGCTGGGGCCCCTGGACTCCGCCACCGAGACCTTCCTCGCCCTGCTGGACGGCACCCGCGGGCTGCCCGCGCTCCGCGCGGCGGCGGGGCGCCTCGGCATGCCGCCGGGTGCGGCGGACCGGGTCGCGCGGAGGCTGGCCGATGCCGGCCTGCTGGAGGACGCGACCGCGGACCGGGCGGCGGCGGCCCGGATCAGTGAGCGGCTCCGCCCCGACCTCGCGGCGCAGTCGCTGCTGACCCACGAGCCCGGCGGCGGGCTGGGCAGGCTGGAGGCCCGCCGCGCCGCACGCGTGCAGGTCCGCGGCGCCGGCCGGGTCGGAGCCGGCCTGGCCGTCGCCCTGGCCCAGGCCGGCGTCGGGCGGGTCGAGGTGGTGGACGGCGGTCGGGTCGAACCGGCGGACACCGCGCCCGGCGGCATTCCGGCCGGGTACACCGGCCGCCGCAGGGACGGCGCCGCCCGCGCGGTGGTGCGCGCCGCCCAGCCGTGGCGGTCGGACGCCGACCGCGGCCGTCGGCCCGAAGGGGCGCGGCTGGTGGTCCTCGCACCCCGGGACGGCGTGCGGGCCTACGTACCGGACCCCGATCCCGCGGCCTCCGCCATGGACGGGGAGGTGCCGCACCTCTACGCGGGGGTCGTGGAGGCCACCGGCTTCGTGGGCCCCCTGGTGCTGCCCGGCGTCTCGGCCTGCGCGGAGTGCCTGCTGCGCCACCGCACCCGGCGCGAGCCCAGCTGGCCGCTCCTGGTCGGACAGTGGCGGAACGCCCGGACCCCGGGGGTGCCGGCCTGCGACGCCGCGCTGGCGGTGGCCGTCGCGGGCCTGGCTGCGGCGACCGCCCTCGCCTACCTCGACGACCCGGCCTCCACGCCCGCGGGAGTGCGCAGCGAGCTGTCGCTCCCCACGCTGGAAATGCGGCGCGAGGACGTCCTCCCCCACCCGGAGTGCCCGTGCGGTGCGGCCGCCGCGGCGGGAGGCGCCGACGGGGCGGGGCGGACGGCCGAGGCCGGGCACCGTCCCGAACGGCGGGGAACGGCGGCCGCGGAGCACGACGGGGCGGCGAGGGTCCCGGAGCAGCGGCGGGCGCCCGAGCAGCGGGTGCCACCACGGGGACGGCCCGGCCGGGAGGTCCCGGGCCGGGCCGATCGCAGGGTGGGTGAGCC
>NZ_JAAVJC010000002.1:73683-97391 GCF_012033785.1 Streptomyces bohaiensis | reverse complement strand
GGGTACCCCAGCGCTTCGCGCTGGGGAGGGCGAGGCGCTGCGCGCCTCGCTTCGGTCCGCTGCGCGGACCGCGCTCCGCGTTGCGGAGCTGCATCCGCTGCGCGGATGCGGGTGCCCTTCGCTGCGCTTCGGGCACCGGGGCGGCCCGGGCGCTGCGCGCCTTTCGGGCCGGGGGTCTGCGCTGCGCTCCGACCCCGAAAAGCAGCGGGCTACGGGGTGGGGTCTGGCGGTGCATCACGCGCCGGGCCTGTGTGAACTTTGGGTTCCAGCCCTACCACCGGGGGCGGCCGGGCGGATGCCGGCGGGCTCGGGCGCGTGGTCCTGGAGGTGGACGAGGAACCCGGCCCGGGGCGCCCTCACGCGGCGGGCACGGGTACCCCGGATCGGTCGGGGCCGGATGGGACGCGGGTCGTCCCGGGGTCCGTCCGGTGCCTCGGGCGCGGCCGCGAGCGTGCATCACCGGATCAGACTGTGTGAGCTTTGGGTCTCTGCCCTACCATCAGAACAAAACGGCAGGTGCTCTCAGCGTCGCTGAGAGCACCTGCCGTTTTGTTCTCTAGAACGGAATGTCAGACCGATAGATCTCTACCCCTGTCAGTCTGGGTCTGCCCGTGATGGTGCCTCCTTCACCGTCTGGGACCGATACCGCTGGTGGCGCGGCGGTCCCGTTTTTGTAGTCATGTAGCAATGCACACAGCACAGTCTTAACTTCGTCTGTCTCCGCGCCCGAATACTCGATAGTCCATTTGCTTCTTTCGAACAGCCCGGAGTGCAGTTCAATTCCGGGAATGGTCTCCCGAAGCCGATTCTTTACCAGCATTACGGATGCCCAAACCGGGAGGCTTTCTCCGCTCGGCCCTTCTTCGGCTGGAGCGACAGACGTGTACCGAACGTGGTGCGGATAGCTACGCGTCCCTTTTCGGGTGAGCTGGTAACGCGAACTCTCTTCACCGATCAGCACGGCGTGCACGCACGATGCGCAAGCGCATGGCTCAACCGTGTACGTCCCGTGAGAGCACGGAAACGATCCCCGGTAGTCCACGGTGGTGCCGATCGGTAGACGTAGTGCGTAGTAGGCGGCTTTCACCTCGGGGTGTCGGGTAGCGATCATCCGGCGTCTCCTGGGTGTGCGTGGGGTGTCCTGGGGCCTGTACGGCGGGTGTACTGAGCAAGAGGTGGTCGGCCTGTCCCTGGCCTGTCACGGGGCCGCTCGGGGGCCTTTGCGGCCCCGTGACAGTGGTGGAGGTGGGGGCTAGGTGGTGAGGCTGTCGCGGGCGGCGGTCTTGGAGTCGTCGCTCTTCCACCTGAGGCTGTGGGTGCCTCTGCGGACGGTCTGGATCTCGATTCCGGGAATGGTGCTGATCTCGCCGGTTTCGGGGTCGTGGATTTCGGGTTTCCCCGAGTTCTCGATCTGGCCGAGAATGAGCTTCTGGAATGCGGGCTTCACTTCGCGGACGAATAGTGAGTCGATTTCCGACGGGTGATTCTTGAGCACCCAGTCTTTCCAGTCCTTTTCGTTGGCGATGATGGCCTTTTGTGTGTCCTCGTTCAGGCTGATGGTGCCGACTCGATTCCCGTCCGGGAGAGTGACGGTGATCTGGCGCGTGCCGTCCTTCTCTGCTGCCTCTTCCAGTTTGGTTTGGAGGGATTCGCGGACGACGGAGAGTGCGAGTTTCAGCGAGGAGAGCTGGGCCGTGAGCTGTGCCTCGCGCTGGGCGAGTTCTCGGATCTCCATCACTGACCACCTGTCATGAGGTCGCGGGCCTGCTGGAATTCGGCGGTGGTGCCTTGCCTGATGGGGTGGCCGAAGTGGGCCTCAAATTGGGCGGCGATTCCGTCGGAGAACCCGACGGATGCGGCGGCGTCGAGCATTTCTCTTCGGGCTCGCTCTCGCTCGATATCGACCGGGGCGGGCTCGGGGACCTGTCGGTTAGTGGTCGGTGCGGGGGCGGGGGGTGCCGTGGCTGCTGGGGTCGGCGCGGGGGTCGTCGGCACCGTGGTGGCCTCGTCGGGGTGGGTCTCCTCGGGGTCGGGCTTGACTTGGGTGTCGGCCTCCGGGGGTGCCGTGGTGCTCTTCACGAGCGTGCCGAGTACGACCGGGTCGAGGCTTCCGCCGTCGTAGAGGGAGAGACCGAACTGGTCGCCCAAGTTCGTGGCGGCGCGCTTGAGTGCGCCGCTGTCGGCGGCCTTGGCCGCGATGTCGTGGGCGTCGGCGACGGGGAGATTGCGACCGGCGCCGGTAGCGACCCCGTGCCAGTGGCCGAACTCGCGGCCGTCCACGTAGACGGTGAGCTTGACGGCGGCGCGGTAGACGACCACCCACCGGCGGGGCGTTACCTCGGCAGCGTGCGCGAGGTCCAGGGAGAGGAGGTCTGTCGAGTACCCGCCGAACCCGAAAATCCGGGTGAGGTATCGGCGGACGTCCCACGCTTCCAGGTAGCGGAACCCGGCCGGGTTCCGCTGAGTCCGCGCGGGGTTGAGCGGTCGGAGCAGCCGTTCGCGCTGCCGGTCGGTGAGGGTGGGGGTGTCCGTGGTGGTCATGCGGGGGGCCTCCTTCCGGGGCGGGACCGGGCGGAGCGGGGGTTGCCCGCTCCGCCCGGCTGCGGGTCAGAACGGCGGCAGGCTCACGGCGGCGAACTGGGCCGCGATGGCGCGGCCGGTGTCGAGGACGCGGGCGGCTGCCTCGCGCAGCTCGGTCCGGTCGGCGTCCTGGTCGCCGGTCTCCGGGGTGGGGAGCGGCGGGGCGGTGGCGGGGAGGACTCCGAGCGTGAGGGCGGCGAGGTGGGCGGCTGCGGCGGCCTCGCCCTCGGTGAGGCCCGGGGCAGCCCCGGCGAGTACGGCGAGCCCGTCTCGCACGGCGTCGTCGCCGGTGCGGTCGCTGCCGGACGCGAACACGGCGGCCGCGGCTGCCAGCTCTTCGGGGCGGCGCGGGTGCGGGATGCGGGGCGTGCGCCACGGAGGCTCGGACTGGCCCTCGTCGGGCTCGCTGTCGTCGGCGGGGTCCGTCTGGTCGTAGCCGAACACGACGCCGCACCCGAACCCGCGCAGTGTGCCGGTCGTCTCGTCGTCGTCGGTGGTCTTGATGACGCTGGTGTAGATGAGAACGCCGTGCTCGTCCTTGCGGACCTGGCGGCCGTCGGCCTGCCACTGCCGGTACGTCTTCGTGACCTGCTGGGGGGCCTGGACGGCGAGCAACGCGAGGTTGGTGCCCGAGGGCCGCTCGGGGTGCATCGCGGCGGCCCACAGGAAGGCGCTCCAGCCCTCGGGGGTGGTGAGCTGCGCGGTGGCGTAGTCGGCGAGGTCGTCCAGCCAGCGGCGGCGGATCTTGCGGGCGGCGGCGCGCTGCTCGGGGGTGGCGCCGCGTCCGGGGCTCTTGGGCGGGCGGATGAGGGCAGGGGTGATCTCAGGCATGGGTGTGTTCCTGTCGCTGCGAGTTTGGGGTACGCCGGAGAAGGGCCGGGCGGTGCCGTGCCGCCCGGCCTGGGGCGTGGTGGGGCGTGGGTGGGGGCCGCTGTCGGGGCGGGCCCCACGGGGGATCAGCTTGCGGTGGCGGCCTTGGCCTTCAGCGCGTGCACCAGGTCGCGGGTGGTCTGGTGCAGCTGCTCACCGGTGAGCGGGGCCGTGGAGCCGTCGGGCGTGGTGCCGGTGATGACGGCGACTCCGGCGATCCAGTCGGCGGGGTCGATGGCTTCGAGGCGCCGGGCGAGGAGCGTTGCCATCGGGTGGAGGGGCTGGCAGTGCTTGCCGTCCTCGCCGATCCACAGCACGCGGTCGGTGCCGAGCGAGACGGCCTGGACGTATCCGCCGACCGCGCTCTGGAGCCATTCGAGGGTGCCGATGCCCTCGGGGACGTCGTCGATGACGACGATGGCAGGGGTGATCGTGACTGCACTCATGGTGCTTCTCCTTGGCTCTGGTCTGGGGTAACTGGTTCTTCGTCGGGTTCGGGTGCCGTTCCCTCTCCCAACACCCCCTAATTTACCGCATTTTGGGCCCAAGTGTGGGACATACGCGCAGGTCAGAGGGGGTTTCTGGTGTCTTGCGACGGCCGGTTCGGCCGCACTGCGGGCGCGGTGGTGGGGGTGGGTCCCTCCGGTCGGTCGGCTCTCACGGTGGGCCGCGCCTCCGGCCGGCCGGAGGGCTCGCCGGAGGCGACCGCGCTTGCGCGGCTTGGCCCGGAGGCCGTCCGGGGGTGTGGCATGGTGCGGAGGGTCGACCGGGCGGTGGGGGCCGCCCCCCCCGCCGCCCACCCCCACCTCAGCCCCGGGACGGGCCGCGCCCGCCGAACCGGGCCCCCTCCCCCTCTGGCTCGCGTCGTGCCCCCCGGAGGGCCGCCGGAGGCTCCCGTCCACCGACCCATAGCCGTGGCACCTACGGGTCAGTCCCAGATGTCCTCACCCGGAACCGTCGGCGCCGGCGCCTTCGCCGGCCGCGGTGGAACAGGCGCGGCCGGTGATCCCGGGCTCACGGACGACGCCTTCGTCAGCGGCACCGGCCGGGCTGCCGGCATCTGCGAGGGAACCGGCCTCGGGTCACCGCCGGTGGTCGGCGCGGGCGCGATCTGCACCACGCTCGTGCTGTCCGTCGGGTGCCCGACAGCGATGACGGCCTGGCCGCGCGGGAGACCACGCAGCGTCTGCGCGTGAACAAGGCGCTCGTCGACCGGGCGCAGCGACGCCGAACCCGTGCTCGCGGTGGCGGCCCCGAGCGGGCCGGTGTCGTCCTGGAGGGACAGCGTCTCCTCCCACCCGGGACGGGTCCCGAGGTGCGCGGCGAGCTGCTCGGCAGAGGACCGCTGTCGGTGCAGGATCAACAGGTTGGTGTTGGTGAGTACGGCGGCCCGGAACTGGGGACTGACGGCGTCCAGGTCCGCGAGGTCCTGGGTAGCGAGGAGCAGGCCGCCGCCGGCGCCGCGGATACGGGCGAACAGCCCCGTCATCGTGCTTCCGGACAGCGCGCTGAACTCGTCCACACCGACGAGGAACAGGCCACCGCCGGCTCCCCACCGCTCCGTCAGGAGACGGTCCCCGACGGCGCCGACATCGGTCAGGAGGAGGCTTCCGACCTGCCGTGCCGCGCGAGCGTCCGCGGCAGCGGCGAGGCTGAACAGGACGACATCGCCGCACTTGATCGCGTCGTAGACGTCGACGCCGTCCGTCGTCTCGGTCAGAACCCTTCCGGCGTCACCGGCCACCAGGTTCGTGACGCGCGCCGCGAGGCCCGGGATGGAGTGTTGGAGGCTCTTGCCGTCGCTCTGGAGGTACTCCAGATACCCGTGGACCGCGCGCCCGGCCGCTGGCCGCAGCTGCGCGGCACGGGCGGACAGCTGACGCAGCGACATCAGCCGGGCGAGGTCCGGCAGGTCCCGGCGCCACGGCCGCGGGGTGCCCGTGACCGGGTCCGGCTCTTCGAGGCCCTGGTCCACGAGGTCGTCCAGGGTGAGCATCGCGTGCCGCAGGAACACCTCTGCCGACTCCCTGTGGTGAGGCTCGCTGAACCCACCGCCGGCGACTTGGTCCAGGCACTCCACGATCCGTGAACACACCTGCTCCACGCTGCCCCGCCTGATGGGGTTGTACCGCTCCCCTCGCCCCGTGACGGTCACCAGACGGAACCGCCGGCCGGCCTGCCCGGCCATCGCCTCCAGCGCTTCCACCAGCTCCGGGTCGGCCTTCATGTCCAACAGCAGGATCGGCACGCGCAACGGCCGCGCATGGTCCGTGACGAGCAGCTCGGAGAGAATCCGCGCCAGCGTCACCGTCTTGCCGTAGCCGGTCGCGCCCGCGAGGACCGCGTGCTGCCGCAACGCGACTGAGCGCAGCTCGAACCGCTTCCCAGTCTGCGCGTCGACACCCAGCCGCAGCACCAGGTCGTCGACCGTGTCCGCCGGCAGACGATCGTCCACGACGTCGACGTCGGCGACGAGCTCCCGGAGCCGTTCTGCAGGCAGCACCTCCGCAGGATCTGCCCGCCACGGCGCGCCGTACCGCGACCGCCACGCCAGCCACCCACCCGCGGCCACCATCCCGGCCGCGACCGACACCGGCACCTGTGCGGCCACCCACCCCGGAACCCGCAGCAGACCAGCCCACACCAGACCCTCAGGCCCCGCACGCAACGCCTCCTCCCCCAACCGCCCCGGCAGGCTCACCAACGCGTCCCACACCTCCCGATACGGGGCGACGTACGCCTCCCCGCCACCGAGTACGAGGACCAGGAGCAGCGCGACCACCCCACCCCACCCGATCCACCACCGAGCCCGACCGCCCGCCCGCCGACCCACCCACGCCACCACCACAGCCACCACCACGACCATCGGCGCCACCACCACGACGAACCCCGCCACCAACCGCCCCGACGCCTCCCACCCCGACACCGACCGACGCTCACCCCCACCCCACCGAGCCGTCGGACGATCCGCCCGCACCCCACGTCGACCATCACTCACCGAAACCACCCATCAACAGAACGGAAGCAGACCGGCGCACCGTACCGCCCGCCGCGCAGCGGCCGGGCCCCCACTCCCCACCCCCGAGCCGCACAGCGGCGAACCCCCCTCCACACCCCACCCCCGCACCCCCACCGGGAAGCGCCCCCAGGGCGCTTCCCACCGAGCGCAGCGAGGTACCCCACCCACCACCCGCACCCAACCAACCCACCCCCACCCCCACCGGGAGGCGCCCCCAGGCGCCTCCCACCGAGCGCAGCGAGGTACCCCACCCACCCACAGCAACCACCCACCAAAC
Source organism: Streptomyces bohaiensis (assembly GCF_012033785.1). Lineage (GTDB taxonomy): Bacteria > Actinomycetota > Actinomycetes > Streptomycetales > Streptomycetaceae > Streptomyces > Streptomyces bohaiensis. Next base: position 90,645 of record NZ_JAAVJC010000002.1, on the reverse strand, counting down.
CCACCCCCGGCCCACACCCGCACCCACACACCCGCGCCACCACCGGCCACCCCCAGACGCACAACCACCACCAAGACCAAGACCACCCCGACCCGCCCCCACTGTCACCCGTGCGGGCGACGATCCGTGCAGGTCAGGTCACTGATCGGGCACAGTGCCCAGGACAGGCCACGTACAGCGACCAGTAGGCCCCGCGTACACCCGGGGCGAGGGAGAACCACCGATGCCGGCAGCACCCGCGCACATGCTCACCAGTCGCGATCTCGAGATCCTGGCGTGGATCGGGACGTGGCGGGCCGTCACCACCAGCCAAGTGATGAGGGAGTTCAACCGGCGGGACGGCTGGCGCCGCCGCGAGGTCTACGACCGGCGCCTACGAGCGCTGCTCGCGCTCGGGCTGATCCGGCACGCCCGCCCGCTCGCGGACCGGCCGCGGATCACGTGGCTGACCCGAGCCGGCCACCGCGCCGCGGGCCTCGAAGGCGCGGTCGCAGAGCCGTCGACAGCCGAGCTGATCCACGACCTGGAAGTCGTAGAACTCGCGCTGCACCTGGCCGAACGGCAGCCCGACCACGAGCTGATCACCGAGCAGGAGATCCGCCGCAGCGAACCGCACCCGTCGGCCGGCCCCGCGGCGGCACTGCGGGCGATGGAGGCGAGCGCGGGGCGAGGAACCGGCGGTCGTGGCTACCCCGACCTCGCGTCCGTGGCCGCCAAGGACAGCGGCGAGCAGGTGTGGGTGCACGAGATGGAGCGGCACCGGAAGAGCCGGGCACGGTGGCTGAACATCATGCTGAGCTACGTCTACGCCGACCACATCCACGGCTGCGTCTACTGGGCATGGCCAGGGATCACCGAGTCCGTGCAGGCCGCTGCCGAGGAGACGAACCGAAGCGCCGTCGCTGCCGGGCTGACACCGGCGATCGTCGTCCGGACGTGGGAGCCACGCCTGTGACCGGCTGTACCTGGCCCGTACTGGGCGGTGTACTCGCGCCTGTACTGAACGCCCGCAGGCGCAGGCTCCTGACCAGCAGCAGCAGCCCCACAGGAAGCTGACAGACCGGAGTTGGAGGTTGCGGCGACTGGTCGTGTTGTGTGCGGTCAGGGCCGGGTCGGGGCGTATCCTGGCGGTACGCGTCGCTGCGTTCCTTCGGGAGCTGGTGATGGGGTAACAGAGGCCGGCGGATGCCGTCACCACCCTCGGGTGGTGTCCCGCCGGCCTTTCCCATGGGCGAACCTCAAGTTCAGCTCTGAAGGACGCCGAACCGATGACTCGCGGTCGGCGACCCGGCACTGTGCCTTCATGAACGCATCGACCCGACGCATCCGACGCATCGCCGGGGTGGCCGGAGCAGCGGTCGCTGGAGCAGCGGTCATCGCGCTCCTCACGATCGTGCTGACTTCGCACATCACCTGGCTCGCGCAGCACATCCACGGCAGCAGCGACTGGCGGGCGATGACGCCCGCCGACCGGGCGAGCGCCGCCGGGCAGCTGCGGACCGCCCTGGTCCAGCTCACGGCCGTGCTCGGAGCCGGGGTCGCCCTGCTCTTCACTGCCCGCAACTACGCGCTGAGCAGGCGCGGGCAGGTCACCGAGCGGTTCACCAAGGCTCTGGAACGCCTGGGCGATGATGCCCAGTACGTCAGGATCGGCGGCATCATCGCCCTGGAACAGATCGTCCAGGACGCCCCGGAACAGGCCGAGCCGGCCGCTCGTGTGCTGATCGGGTTCCTGCGGGAGCGGACCTCTGCCGACGCGGACGACGATCAAGAGGGAGCCCGGGAGTTCGCCCGGGGCTCAGACCTGCACCACGCCCTGACCGCAGTGGGCCACCTCAAGGGACTTCTTGCCGAGAAGCCGGATCTAAGCAACATGAACCTGTCGCGCATCGACCTGGACCGACAGGACCTGTCCGGCCTGAACCTGACCACGGCGGACTTCAGTAGATCGAGCCTGATTGGCGCCGACCTGCGGGGTTCGCGTCTTGAGGAAACGGACTTTACCGACGCCTGCCTGGCGGAGGCCAACTGCCAGAACGCAGAGCTCCGTTACGCCAACCTCAGCGAAGCCAACCTGCACGGGGCAGACCTCACTCAGGCCCACCTCAACAATGCCCGCCTCTATGGGGCCGACCTCCACGGAACCGTACTCCGTCACGCCGACCTCACCGGAGCCAAGCTCCACGGAACCAACCTCCACGGGGCCGACCTCCGCGAAGCCAACCTCCGCGAAGCCGACCTCCACGGGGCCGACCTCCACGGGGCCGACCTCCGCGAAGCCGACCTCCACGGAGCCGACCTCACCGAAGCCAACCTCCACGGAGCCGACCTCACCGAAGCCAACCTCCACGGAGCCGACCTCACCGAAGCCAACCTCCACGGAGCCAACCTCACCGAAGCCAACCTCCACGGAGCCGACCTCCACGGGGTCGACCTCACCTTGAGGGTTGGTCAGCCGGGAGGCGTCGTCAGGTGGCGGTGAATGTTGTCGATGTAGGCGTGGATAGTCGTAACGCACCCGGCCCCGCAGTCGGCTTCACCCGGCACCGGGATGCCCGCAGCGGAGTTGGTGACCCGGCCGCATCCGGCGACGTGGCACACCGCCGACGCCTCCAGCGGGGAGATGCGCTTTTGCGGGTTCTGTGCGAGGTGGGCGGCCATTTGCTGGAGGTTGCGGCAGACGTGGGCGGCGCCGACGCGTAGGTGCGTGGCGGGTTCCCACACCGGGTGGTCGGCTGGGGGCCGGGCGCCGGGCGGCCAGCTCCCGGTAGAGCCCTCGATCGCTTCCCACACCTGACGGGACATCTGGAGAAGTCCGGCTGCGCCGCCGTTGGAGTCGGTGGTCCAGGCGGTGGGCTGCCAGCTGGACTCTGCCATCACCTGTGCGGTGAGCCAGGCGGCGGGTAGCCCGGGGCAGTCGGCGGTGAGCCGGGCGAGCGTGGGGTGCATCTGGTGGGCGAGGTCGGGCAGTGCGGCGTTCGCTGCGGTGTCGAGGGGGAGGCAGTCGGCGACGGGCACCATCTGGGGGCCGGCTGCTGGGATCGCCGCGCCGGCGAGGTAGGGCTCGGGGTCTACGGGGAGGTGGCGTCCGCCGATCTGGGGGCGGACCTCGAAGTGGAGGTGGGGGCCGGTGCTGTTGCCGGTCGATCCGACGGTGCCGAGTTGCTGCCCGCTGTCGACGGACTGCCCGCGGGTGACGTGGGCGTCGCGTAGGTGGGCGTAGACGGTGACCACGGAGTCGTGGTGCAGGACGGTGACGAACGTGCCGAAGGGGTGCCCGTCGACAGCCGACCGCACGGCGAGGACGACGCCGGGGGTGGCGGCCATAACGGGGGTGCCGGCGGGTGCGGCCCAGTCCGTCCCGGTGTGACGGGAGGACCAGTTCGGTCCGTCCTGCGCAAAGCGGGCGGTGATCGTCGCGGGGGCGGGGACGGGGTAGGTCCAGGGGCCCGGCCGGATGGTCTCCGGTGGCACGGGCGGGGCGGCGTCGGCCTCAGCGAGGGGCATGTCGAGGTGCGGGCCGCCACGTGTGGAGTCGGGTCCGGAGGCGTGCTGGGCGACCGCGCCGGGTGCGGCCGGCGCGCACAGCGAGCGCGGGTCCGGGTCCTCGGTTCCGCCGGCGAACAGCAGCAGGGGCAGGCCGACGACGAGCGCGCCCGCGAGGGCACCCGCTCGCACAGCGCTCTTGCCGGTTGGCTGCATCGGTCGCTCCCTCACCCCGGACGATCACTCATTGCACACAGACGATAACCTTCCGTCCTGCCCAGGCGTTGTCCGGTTACCCGCCGAAACCAAGGGAGAGAGGGTCATGGCCAGCACTCGCGCGACCGTCCCGGAACCGCCACCGCACCCGCCGTCGCAGCCGGCCGCGGTGGTGAGCTGCCACGGAGGCTGCGGAGCCACCACCCTCGCGCGCCTGCTACCCGCCCGCGAGGTGCAGCGCGACGGCCTCGGAGTCGGGAACGTCCCCCTCGTCCTGGTCGCACGCGGCACGGCATACGGCCTGCTATGGGCGACGAAGGGCGTGGCCATGGCCCACCAGTACATCGAGCGGGGGTGGCTGACGACCCCTCCCGTCCTGGCGCTGGTCGCGGACAGCACGCTGCGCGAGCCTGCGACCGTCCGGGCGCGAGTGCGGCTGATCGAGGACCGGCTCCAGGCCGTGGTCCGCCTGCCCTACGTGCCGGACTGGCGGGACACCGACGACCCGCTGTCCCTGCCCGCCCCGAAGTCGCTGGCAGGGCCGGTGCAGCAGCTGCGCGCCGCGATCGCGACCAACGCTCCGACTGTCCCGATGGAGGTTCCCGTATGACGCCCTTGGAGCTGCTGGCGCAGATCCCCAACCCGGGGGTGCAGGTGCCGGAGGGCCTGAGCCGGCCCCGTGATCTCTTCCTCGGGATGATGAAGTGGGGCGGTCTGGCGATCACGGCTGGCAGCGCCATCTACAGCGGCTACCTGTTCGTGCTTGCCAGGCGGGGCGGCCACGCGACGACCAGCGCCGCTGACGCCGCGTCCGAGCTGCCCTTCAAGTTGGTCGGCCTGCTCCTCATCAGCGGCGTAGGTGCGGGCGTGCTCGGGATGTTCCTGTGACGGGGCCGACCGGTGCGCCGGCAGGCGCGCGGCGTCGGCGCGGTCCGCTGGCTCTGGTCGGCGTCGGCGGCCTTGCCTTGGCGGCGGCTGTCGCCGTTGCGATCGGCAGCAGCAGCGGGTGGGGGCAGGAGGACGTGCCGGTGACGGCGCCGCCCGCGGACGGCGCTCCGGCGTGGCCCGAGCGGCTCGGCGGCCACGACCAGGAGCACGAGGGCGAGCACGACCAGGAGGCGACGGACGGCCCGGACTGGTCGGGTCTGACCTACCAGGACCTGCACGGCGCGCAGCTCCCCCTCAGCCCCGCGCACGGGCCTGCCGAGGTCAGCGAGGTCGTGGCGAGCGGCTTCACCCGGGACGAGGGCGGCGCCGCCGTGGCGGCCGTGCATCTGGCGAGCCGGGTCGGCGCGCAGCTCGGGCCGGACATCTACGGCCCGAACGTGGAACGGATGGTCGGCGACATCAGCGCGATGATGGCGCAGGTCGACCGGGACTACGCCCGCGCTCGGGCCGCGTCCGGCCTGCCTGAGAGCGAGCCGCTGCGAACCTACGGCCGGACGATCGGCTACGTGATGCCGCTGCCGCCCCGCGAGGACACCCCGGACGTGACGGTGCATCTGCTGGGGCGGGACGCCGGCCCCGCCGGCGGCGAGATCCTGGTCGTCATCCCCGTCACCCTCACCTGGGAGGCCGGGGACTGGCGGCTGAGGGTACCGCCCAGCGCCCGCTGGAACGGGCAGCCCGTCGCAGCCGTCGACGGCTTCACCCTCTTCCCCACCGACGGCTGAGGACTGAGCGGGCATGTGTGGGCTGACCGACTGGTCCGGCTGCGTCGTCGAGGCCGGCGCATCGGCGTTCGTGGCGATGACGAACGCGATCAGTGACGCGACCGCGTGGATCGTCGTCGAGAGCTTCACCTGGTGGGTCGACACCGACAGCTCCGTCACGCTCAACACCGGCGTCGTGGACCAGATCCGGAATGTCACGTGGCCGCTGACGGTGACGGTCGCGGCGGCCGGGATGATCCTGGCCGGTATCCGGATGGTGATGACCGGCCGGGCCGATCCGCTGCTCTCCCTCGGTGAGGGCGTCGCGAAGCTCGTCGTCTGGACAGTGAGCGGCACTGCGATCCTGACCCTGTTCCTCCAGGCCGCGAGCGCGTTCTCCGGTTGGGTGCTGGACGAGGCGAAAACCCGCGAGCTGGGGGCGCGGCTGTCGGGGGCCTACGGCCAGGAGCCGAGTATCAGCATCGGCGCGATCCTGCTCCTGTCCATCCTGGGGTTCCTCGCGGGGGTGGTGCAGTGGGTGATCGGGCTCCTGCGTGAGGCAGCGATCGTGATCCTCGCCGGGTGCATCCCGCTGGCCGCCGCCGGGCAGCTCATCGGGCAGAGCTGGCTGGGTCGCGTCGTCGGCTGGACGATGGCGCTGATCTGGTGGCAGCCGACAGCGGCCCTGGTGTACTTCGCGGCCTACGCGATGATCACCGAGGCGGACAGCGGCCAGGACATGCTCATCGGCATCACGATGCTGGTGATCGCGATCGCCGCCCTCCCCGCCCTGCTGAAGCTCTTCAGCTGGGCGACGGAAGCCGCCGGGCAGGGAAGGCTCACCGGCGGCAGCGGGCCCGGCAGCGGCGGCGGGAGCGCGCCGCGGATGCCCGTGCAGGGCATGACCCGCCTCATCAACTCCGGCATGCCCCGCGGCGGCGGACGTGGCGGGGTGTCGACCGGCAGCCCCAGCGCGGGCCTGCCCGCCGGCACCGGTCCCGGCTCCGGTCCGGCGGGTGCCGTGCCCGGCGCCCGCACCCCGAGCAGTAGCGCAGCAGCCCCCAGCACAGGTGCGACTCCCGCCGCCGGTGGCGGCGGGACCGTGGCGAGCGGCGCAACCGCGACGGGAGGGGCGGCCCCGGCCGGGTCGGCGGCGGCCATCAGCAGCACCGCGCCCGCAGCAGGCGGCGCGACGGCAGCGGCCGGAGGAGGAGCCGCAGCCGGCGGCGCCAGTGCCGGCGCCGCCGGAACGGTCGCGGCAGGGGCGAAGGCGGGTGCGGTCGGCGGCCCGGTCGGCGCCGCAGCCGGGGCAACGGCGGCAGCCGCAGCGGCCGGAGCGAAGGCGGCGGGAGCGGCGATGACCGATCCGCCGAAGAGCGACGAGAAGAAGACGGAGGGATCGTGATGGCGGATCAGATCCGGCTCTACGGCGGGTGGCGGCTCCCGCGCGGGATCGGCCTGTGGGGCATGACCGGCACGCAGACCGCCGTCCTCCTCGCACTGCTCGTCGTCGTGCTGATCACCTCAGCCGTGGACGTGCGGGGTCTGCTCTACGTCGGGCCGGTCGCCCTGGTCGTGGCGCTCGCGACGGTCGCCCGGTGGCGCGGCGAACCGCTCCTGGAGGCGATCGGCACCGCGGTGCGGTGGCGTCGCGGGGTCGCCGGCGGGCAGACCGCCTACACCTCCGAGCTGGTGACGCTGCACGACCGGCACCACGACCTCCCCGGGCTCCTCGCCCCGGTCGTCATCCTCTCCGCAGAGGACGGCGACGGCGGGCACTACGGCCTGGCCTGGCACCGCCGCTCCGGCCACCTCACCGCGACTCTGCGGGTCGCCGCCGCGTCCACCGCGCTGGCCGACGGCGACCAGGTCGACGGCTGGGTCTCGCAGTGGGGCGCCTGGCTCGCCCACCTCGGACACGCGCCGATGGTCCGGTGGACCACCGTCACCGTCGACACCGCCCCCGACCCGGGGTCGACACTGGAGGACTACGTCACCGCCCGCCTCGATCCGAACGCGCCGCGCGCGGCCACCGACCTCGTCCGTGAACTCGTCGCCGTCTCCCCCGCCGCGTCCGCCGCAGTCGAGACACGCGTCTCCGTGACGTTCGACCCCAGCCGCTCCCCCGAACAGCTCGCCACCTTCGGGGATGCCGTCGCTGAAGTCGGCCGGACCCTGGCCGGCCTCCAGCACTCCCTCGGCAGCTGCGGCCTCACCGTCCTGGGACGGGCATCGGCCGCCCGCCTCGCCGGCATCGTCCGCGTCGCGCACGACCCGGCCGCCCGGGGCGAAGTCGCCCGCGCGCTCGCCTACTCCCCCACCACCGGCGGCGAAGCCGACCCCGGCGCGCTGCTGGAGCCCGGAGCAGCCGCCCCCCTCGCCGCGAGAGAGCGGCGCGAGAGGTACGAGCACGACTCCGGCACGTCCACCTCCTGGGTGTGGACCCACCCACCGCGGCAGGCCGTCACCTCCGAAGTCCTCGTCCCGCTGCTCGCCCCCTCCCGCTGGCCGAAGCGGGTATCGCTGAGCTACGAGCCGTACCCGGCCGCGCAGGCCGCCGCCCACCTCGAACGCGAAGTCGCGGCAGCCGACTTTCGGCAGGCGGTCCGGCAGCGGCAGCAGCGGCCCGAGACCGCGACCGACGCAGCGGACCGGGCCCGCGCCACCCAGGCTGCTGCCGAAGAAGCCCAAGGCGCTGGCCTCGGGCTGTACTCGGTCGTGATCACCACCACCGTGACCGACCCGGACGATCTGCCCTGCGCCGTCGCCGACGTCGAACAACGCGCCGGCGCCTCGAAGATCCGGCTGCGCCCGGCCTACTGGTCGCAGGCCGCAGCACACGCGGCGACCCTCCCCCTCGGCATCTACCTCCCCGACGCAGCCCGCCGCCGCACCACCTGACCCCACCACGAGCACCAGGAGCAGCGCCGTGCCCGACGTGACGATGCCGCAGACCGGGCCCACCCCGCCGTCCTGGGGATGGCCCGGGTCCGGCCGGGGCCGCGCCGCCCACACCGCCCGCCCGCCCCGCTGGCAGGCCACCACCGTGCAGGGATGCGGCCTCTACCCCCACACCGCCGGCTCCGGCGCACCCGCGATCGGCGTTCCAATGGGCCGCCACATGCTGTGGGGCGAGGTCGTCGCCCTGGACCCGGTCGACTGGGTGCGGGCGGGGCTGTGCACCAACCCCGGGGTCTACATCCTGGGCGAACCGGGGGTCGGGAAGTCGGCCTTCAGCAAGCGCTTGGCAGCCGGCCTGGTCGCCTACGGCACCGGCGTGGTCGTCCTCGGAGACCTCAAAGGGGAGTACGGCGACCTCGTCAGCAGGCTCGGGGGCCAGGTCGTGCGGATCGGGTGGGGCTTGGACCGCATCAACCCCCTGGACGCCGGAGCCCTCAGCGCCGCCGTCACCAGCTTGGAAGGCACCAACCCGGAGAAGGCCGAAGCTCTGCGAGCCGAGGTCCGCGCACGGCGCCTGAACCTCCTCCTCGCGCTGTGCTTGATCGCCCGCGGGTCGAGGGGCGCGCCGATCACCGATGCCGAGGAACTCGCCCTCGGGGGCGCCCTGGACATCCTCGCCCGACGCGGCGACCGGCAGCCCCTCATCCCTGAGGTCATGCACACCATCGAGACCGCCGGCCCCGAGATGGAACAAGCCGTCCTCGCACGATCCCCTGGGGAGTACCGTCAGCTGACCGACAGCGTCCTGCGGACCCTCGCGCGAATCTGCCGAGGCATCCTCAAAGGGCTCTTCGACGCCCCCACCACCACCCCGGCCGATCTCAGGGCGCCAGCCGTCAGCATCGACCTGTTCGCGCTGGACCAGGCCGCCGACGACATCGTCGCCGCGTCGATGCTCTGTACCTGGGCCTACGGATTCGGCAGCATCGACGCCTCCCGCGCCGCCGGAGACCGCCGCCCCTACCTCACCATCCAGGACGAGCTGTGGCGCTCGCTGCGCGTCGCACCGGGGCTGGTCGAACGGACCGACCGCGTCAGCCGGCTGAACCGGGGCAAGGGCATCGGGTCGGTCATCACCACCCACAGCCTCGCCGACTCCGACGCCCTCCCCACTCCCGAAGACCGCATCAAGGCCCGCGGACTCGTGGAACGCGCAGCGATCACCGTCATGGGAGCCCTCCCCGACAACGAGCTCGCGCGCGTCCACGAAGTTCGCGCGCTCACCACCCGCGAACGGCAGCTCGTCGCGTCCTGGTCCGCCCCTGAGTCCTGGGAGACCGGCCGCCCCCACCCCGGCCGCGGGAAGTACCTCATCAAGAACGCCGGGCGGCTCGGCATCCCCGTAGAGATGACCCTCACCGCAGCCGAGCGGGAGCTGTACAACACCGACCAAGCTATCAGCGCCGGGTGATCAGACCACGATCACCGTTTCCCCTTCATCTCGTGCTATCGCTCTGGCCCCGTCGTCGTGAATCGAATCGAGAAACTCCTTCCAGGTGTGATCCAACTCGTCATCCCCGATGTGAGGAATCAGCGCGCGGTAGAACTTCCCGGCAAGGAAGGGCATCGCCCGCCCCCAGCATTGGTTGTTCTCAGCCCACGCGCTGAAGATGTCCTGCGCTTGCCGCAAGGTGATGTGCTGGGCGTTGGGGATCAGGACGGTACTGACGACCGCCTCGCCTTGGTCGAAGAAGCGAACATCTCGCATGAGCGCTGCGAGGTACGGCGCGAAGTACGGGTCGGGTTTACCCGCGATGATGTCGTGCCGCTCGTTGATCGGGAGCGTCGGGAAGACAGCCTCGAGTTCAGGTAGACGCCGGCGGTGCTCTGAGCCGGTGACCAGGCGCATGAGAGTCACCCACTCCTTCGGCAGCCCGCGGTCTCGCTTCGGGGCGTCTTCACCGAGCGTTTTGATCGACTGGTTGTACTGCGATCGCATGGCCTCATGGAGGGTGTCCCAGAAGGCGTCGAGCTGCCACAGGCGAGCCGCGGCCCGCAGCTGAACTGCGTGGTCCTTGGCCGCGAGACGCTCCATGTACTTAGTCGTCGCCGCCTTGACGGCGGCGTGGTCCCGCGTGTGGAAGACGAGCAGGCACTCGGCGTACCGGTCAGCGACGGTCTCCCGGTTCAACCCGGGGCCGGTATCGAGTTCGAGCACCGCGTGCTTCGCGGTGAACTCGATGATCTTCTTCCGAACCTTCGGACGCACACGATCGAAGTACGTGTACCGCAGGTAGCTCGCCTCAGCGCCGAACACAGGCGCGCTGACGAATTCCCTGAACCGCTCGACAACTTTCGTCCCCTGACTCGCTGGCTGCTCCAGCACTGCATCAAGCGCCGTCACAAGGTGCGCGCGAGCGTACTCGGCAGAAGGCGCGAACAGCTCGCCCGCGGGGCGCAGCGAAGGATGGGCGCAGGCGTTCCTGTCTTCCTTCAGGCGCTGAAGGAGGCCGCAGTCGGCATCGTCGATGAGTTCCACTTTGCGCGCCGCGTCCAGGACCGTTCGTTCGACCGTCTGCATCACGGTGAACGCCTCTTGACTGCGCTTTCCTCGAACTGGCGCCAGCTTTGCCAAGATGCCGCCCGGGTCGGGTTCACCTTCCTCGTGAAGCACCGCGATCTTGTGGAGGAGGTCAGTCACGACCGCCGTCCACACGAGCACGATGCAACCCCTGTACGAGCCGACGGTGTACGAACGGAAAGCTTCCTGCACTAGCGGGCGAATCTCCGGATCGTGAACGCGCGCTACGCGATCTTCCAGGTCCTGCGGCACCTGCACCCCTCAACTCTCATCTCTTCGGTGTCAGTTCGCATCGTAGACACCAGAGATGGGTTCAGCCCCCGGGAAGCGTGAGGTCGCCGCGGACGCGGACGAACCGCACGGTGCCGTGCCTACCGGTCCCGACCCGCAGCTCTACCGGCACCGCCCCCTCCCCCGCCTGTGCTCGGGCGGCGGCCAGGACCCGGCGCAGCGGCGGCGGGACGGCGACGTCGACCACGCGGCCGCCGTCGCCTGCGAGGCGGACTCGGGCCGTGGTCGGAGCCGCGCGCGGCCCGGCGACATCGAGCACCAGGGCGTCCGTGAGGGTGGCGTGGCGGGTCTTGCGCCATCCGGAAGCGAGACCCGCTCGGTACGGCGCGCGCGCCGGCTTCGTCATCAGCCCCTCGACACCGGCTGCCGCCAGGTCCTCGTACCAGCCGAGCGCGACTGTGCGGTCTCGGGTGGCGAGTCCGGCCTGGAGCGGCGGACCGACCGGGGCGAGTAGCTGCTCCAGGAGCACGTGGCGCTCCTCCCACGGCCGCGCCCGCATGTCTCCCCCGCCGGTGGCGAGGACGTCGAACGCCACGTAGGACGCCGGCGCAGATCGAGCGAGCGCTGGGGCGCGGGAGGCACGGGTCAGGCCCCGGCGTTGCACTGCCGCGAAGTCGAGCTGGCCACCGCGCCACACGACGATCTCGCCGTCCAGGACCGTGCCGACGGGGAGCGCGGCGCCCGCTGCCTCCAGTTCGGGGAAACTGTTGCCGATCGGGCGGCCGGACCGTGCGAACAGGGCGACGCCGCGCTCGGTGCGGGCGAGCGCGGCCCGCCAGCCGTCCCACTTCGGTTCCCACGCCAGGCCGGTGCCGTCCGGAACGGGGTGGGTGTCCCGGGCGAGAGCAAGCGGGGGTGGGAGGTCGATCACCCCACCAGAGTGCGCCTGGGGCGGACAGGGCGCGAGAGGAGCGCAAGGGCGCAGCGCGCCTTGGGCTCTCCCCGGTACCTCCTCTCCGTGAGCCGAGTGGCCGCTAGTCTCTGGGCATGAGCAGAGTGGTGGCGGTATACAGCGAGAAGGGCGGCGTGGGGAAGTCCGCGCTCGCCGGTGGCCTGGTGGCCGCCGCCCGCGCGCAGGGTTTGCCTGTCGCGGCGGGGGACTTGGACCCGCGGGCGACGTTCTCGGCAGAGCTGGGCATCTCGCCGGATGAGGCCCCGGCTTTCACGATGAACGATCTCCTCGCCCTCGATCCCGAGGGCGCAAGCGGCCTGGCCTCCGATGCGTTCACGCCTGCGTCGGACGATTGGCCGGGGGTTCGAGTCATCGCTGCGGAGCGGGCACTGGCGAACCGTGAGTCCGACAACACGGCTGTCGGTCTGGAGTTCCGACTGCGCTTGGCGCTGAACGGGGCGCTGACGCACGACGAAGTAGCCATCCTGGACTTGCCTCCTCGCGCGGGCGGCAAGCTGGTCACGGCAGCGCTTGTGGCTGCGACGCACGTGGTGATTCCGGCGACGCTGGACGAGGACGGTCGGATCGGTGCGGCTGAGGCGCTGGCGACGATCAAGCTGGTGAAGGATCTCGGGATGAACCCAAGCTTGAACGTGGTGGGGATCGTGCCGTCGATAGTGCCGGGCGGCCGTAACTCGTTGAAGACGGCCATAGGGGACTTCCTCAGCGAGACGTACGGCGAGCTGTACCGTCCCGACCTGGCGATTCCGCGACACTCGATCCGGCAGCAGACGCGCTTCGCGTGCGTTCCGATCACCAGCGCGACGGGCCCGGAGTCGAAGGCGCTCCAGGCCGCTTACGGCAAGATCCTCGATGCGACAGGGACGACGGCGTGACACCGAAGAACAAGCTCATCGCGGCGGGCGCGGGCCGGCTGAAGAAGGCGGCCGATTCCCAGGTGGACCCGGCGGTTCCTGCCGAACTCCAGAAGGCACCCCTTCCAGAGGCGAGCGTCTTCAGTGGAGGGCGTCTCCTGACGGCTGACGATGTCAGCGGCTCCCCCGAGGAGCAGCTCAGCTACGTGAAGGACCGCCTAGCGGAGATCGACACCTTCGGGCGCCGCGTCGACGACTACGTCGTACTCAACAAGGGCCTGCTGCTGGAGGTAGCTCGCGACCGGGAGCTGCACGCGGTAGCCGGCCACACGAACTTCTCTCAGTGGGCAGCAGCGCTGCTCGATGTGGAGCCGAAGTACGTTTTCGAGCTCCTGCAGGACGCGGCGCGGATTCGTGCCGTAGGGCAGCTGGGCGAGGAGACGGCCAGCCTTCTCACCCGGGCGTCCGCACGCAAGGTGATCGCGGGGGTAATCGAGACGCACGGCGTGGAGCACGCCGAAGTCGTCGTCCGGGTGAGCGCTGAGCAGGCGAAGACGCAGGGGCGATCCAAGCCGACGGCTGCGATGCTTCGACAGGCGGCAACAGAGCTGGAGTCCCCGAAGGTCCCTCACCAGCAGGAGACCTCACCTGGGGAGCAGGGCGAGTCCGCCGACCCTGACCGCGGTGCCGTGACAGGCAGTGGGGACTTGGCTGGTGCCGCTACTGCCGTCGGACGGGCCTACTCTGCACTGGCGCCGAAGCGAGTCGCGGCGGCCCACGAAGCTGACCCGGAGAAGGCGGGCAGGGATCTGGCGCAGCTCCGGTCGGAGGTCGACAAGCTCGTGAAGCGGCTGTCCGCGGCCGAGAAGGCCATCGCGAAGTGATGTGAGGGGTCAGAATTTCTGACCCCTCGGAGGGGCCCGTGCATGCGCGGGCCCCTCTCTGCGTCGGTTACCGGAAGGCGTCGCGGCAGGCGGCAGCAACGCCTTCGTCCATCCAGTCCTCGCCCATGTCGCAGACGGCGCCAGGCTCGTACCCGATGTTTGGCGGGGCGGGAGTGACCGGCCGCACGGGGGCGGGCATGCGCGGCGCCGGCGGAACGGGCGGGGCGGGCACCGGGGGCGGTGCAGGGACTTCGCGCCCTGGGGCCGGGGGCGGCGGCGTGGGCGTAGACGGCGGGGGCGGGACAGCGTCCCGTCGCGCCGGTTCGGGGTCGTCCTCGATGGCGGGGGTGGTGCCCTCGATCGGGCTAGGGGTGGGGATGGCGGGGCTGGCGCCGCCCGCCGGACGAGGCCCCGGAAGGTCCGAGGGAACGGGCTGGACGGTCGTGCACGCGGCAAGCGACGCGGCGGCGAGCAGCGCGAGGGGCAGAGCGGCAGAACGGCGACACATCGGACCATCCTCGCACTTGAGAGGTTTGGCCCGTAGTGATGACGGACGGTCGGCCCCCGTGTCCGCGATCGGAGGGCGGGAGTTGGCGGGTCATGATCATGAAGTTCTCAGCGGCCCGCCGGGCCGCGACTGTACTGTGCGCGGCGCTGATGCTGACCGCGACCGCCACCCCCACTGCCACGGCGGCCACTTGGAGCGGCGGCACCGACAGCAAGTCGGCTCGGCTGGACGTGTCGCAGAGCGGCGGCGGCTGGGTCGGCTACGCCACCGTCAAGGCCGTCAAGGTCGACACGGGGTGGCGGCTCAGCGGCACCATGCACAAGGCCAGCTCTGCAAAGGGCTGCCTGAACCTGAAGACCGATCGTGGGCGGCTTGTGCCCGGAAGCGCGCACCGCGCGAAGGTCTGCGACGGATCCAAGTCGTTCAACTTCATCTCAACGAAGGACCGCCGGGTCATCTTGGAGTGGAGTCCGGACAGCGGGTCGAAGACGAGCAGGACCATCACGATTTGACGCAGGCTGCTCGGGAACGCAAAAGAGCCCCCGGCCGCCCCGCTGATGCGGGGCAGCCGGGGGCTCCGGTGTTACTGGGTACGGGTCAGGCGGCGGTGAGGGCGACGGCGGCGGTGATGGCGGCGAGGAGAACGGCGACCAGGAGCACGCCGACGGCGGTTCGGATGCGCTGCATCTTGGCCGTGACCAAGGCGCAGAGGAGCGCGAGGCGGTCGGCCGGCTGAGCGGTGAGGGTGGCGGGGGTGAGGGCCCCGCCACCCGGGATGACGACCAGGAGGAGCAGCACGGCTGCGGCAGCGAGGGCGAGGCCGGTGAGGGCGGCGGGGATGCGGGCCGGGGCGGGGAGGGCGGCGACGGTCCCGGCGGCGAGGGAGACGCCGGCCGCGACGGCCGCGAGGAGGAGGCCGGCCTTGGTGTCGGCGCGGGCTACGAGGGCTTGTGCGTCGGCGACGGCCGCGGCGGTGGTGGTGGCGGGCTCCGGGGCGGGGGTGTCGGGCATGGCGGGCTCCTGGGGGAATGTGGCGGGTGTCGTCACGCGGCGGCCGCGAGGTCGGCGCCGGTGGCGCACGCGGTGCAGCGGCGGTCGGCGCGGGGGAGGCAGTACGGCTGCCGGGTGCGGCAGGTGGTGCAGGTCTGTCGGGCGGCCATGGCCCGATCGAGCGCCTCTTCCTGCGCGAGGGTGGGGGTGCGGCGGGGGAGCGCGAGGCGGGAGTCGTAGAGGTACGCGGGCCGGGTGCACTGCCTCAGCGGGCGGTAGGCGCAGCGGCGGCAGCGGAGCAGGGCGACGGGGTCATGGCCGCCGGGCCGCAGCCCGGAGGCCCGGAGCTGTCGGCGGGTCAGCAGGTGGGCGGCGGCGGTGCCGTGCTCGTACACGGGGAGGGTGGCGCGCTGCTCCTGGTCGGCGGCGGGGGTGGTGACGGCGGTGAGGGTGCGGCGGCGGGTGGGCACGGCGGTGTCTCCTCAGCGGTCCGGGACGGGTGCGGCCGCCGCCCCGGGGTGGGGCGGCGGCCGTGGGGGTGGGCGGTGCGGAGTCAGACCTTGCGCAACTCGGCACTGGTGCAGAGGACGGGGCGCTGGAACAGCCCGAGGCCACCGACGGTCCACCGACCGCCGGTGAGGTGGCCGGGCGCGACGCCGTCCACGATCCGGCCGACCTTGCCGGCGGCGCGGGGGTCGTCGGCACAGCGGGTGATCTCGACTCGGTCACCCTGCTTGAACGTCATGTGGTCTCCCTGGGAAGCGCGGCGGCCGCCGCCCGGGGTGGGCGGCGGCCGCGGGGGTGGTGCGGGGCCGGGTGGCCTGTCCGCGCCGCCGGTGCCCGGGGGCGGGTACCGGCAGCGAGACGGAGCACCCGGCGGTCAGCGGGAGATGGTGGTGCGGGAGAACATGCCGCGCTGCCGCGCCTCGATCTCGGTGTGCTGGGTGACCTCGCCCTGGTAGACGTGCGTGGTGGTCGACGTCCCCGCACGGACCCTGCTGACGGCAGTCCCGACGGCGGTGGCGACGATCGCGATGCCGACGAACGGGGCGGCGATGGCGAGGACCCCAGCGAGGGTGATGGCGGACAGCCCCTGGAGGAGGAGCCAGGCGCCGCAGCCGATGCCGACGGCTCCGGCGCCGACCGCGACGGAGCAGACGGCGATCCCGGCGGCGACGGGCGGGACGAGGCGCCGGTCGGGCTGCGGGACGGGCGGGGTGGTGCCGTGGGTGGGGGTGGGGGTGGTGTCCCGCCAGGCGGTGGCGGCGGGGACGCCGGGCCCGGGGCGGTAGGCGTCGGCGATGAGGCGGCGCGCTTCGGCGGCGGCCTGGTCGGCGGTGAGCGGGGCCGGGGCGGCGGGGGTGGTGGGCTGTTCGGTCACGGTGGCCTCCTGGGCGGGAGAAGGGAACGGGCGGGGGGGGGGGGGGGGGGGGGGGGGGCGGGGGGGGGGGGGGGGGCGACGGTCCCGGCGGCGAGGGAGACGCCGGCCGCGACGGCCGCGAGGAGGAGGCCGGCCTTGGGGTCGGCGCGGGCTACGAGGGCTTGTGCGTCGGCGACGGCCGCGGCGGTGGTGGTGGCGGGCTCCGGGGGGGGGGTGTCGGGCATGGCGGGCTCCTGGGGGAATGTGGCGGGTGTCGTCACGCGGCGGCCGCGAGGTCGGCGCCGGTGGCGCACGCGGTGCAGCGG
>NZ_JAAVJC010000002.1:62658-73673 GCF_012033785.1 Streptomyces bohaiensis | reverse complement strand
GCGCCCGGCCGGGATGGCCGGGCGCGCCCGTGGTGGCTGGTTGGAGGTGGGGTACCGAGGTGCTCGCGGGGCGGGCATTCTCGTCTGGTCGGGTCGTTCGTGGAGTGAGGGGTTCGGGTGGAGTTCGTCTTTGACTGCGGCTGGTGTGGTGGGGACAACTACTTCGTCGGGAAGCAGGTGGGGTTCTGGGTGGACAAGTGGGAGGTGTCCTCGGAGTGGTCGTGTCGGTTCTGCGACGGGGGGAACTACACGCCTGATCCGCCGTGGACGGAGGCGTAGGTCAGGTGGTGAGTTGCCAGACGCCGCGGCTGACGGGTTCGACGCGGCCGTGTTCGCGGAGGGCGGTGAGGGCGTTGGTGATGCTGCCTCGGCTGACGTCGGGCAGTGCCTCCCGGAGGTCCTTGACGGATTTGGGGCCGTCGGCGAGGTGGGCGAGGACGTCGTCGGGGACGGTGGTCTTCTCCAGTTCGATACGGGCGGGGGCGGGCTCGGGCAGTGGGGGAGTGGAGGGTGCCGGGGTGGTGTTCGTGACGGGCTTGTTGGTGAGGTTGCGGTAGGTGTAGAGGTCGCCGGCGGCGGCGGCCTCGCCTTCGGTGAGGCCGGGGGCGGGTTCGCCGGTGTCGAAGAGGGCGGCGAGGGTGGTGTACCGGCCGCTGGTCTTCTGGGCGTAGAAGGTGCGCATGTACTCCGCTCGCCCGTCGGAGAACACGTAGGCCATGCCCGCGCTGCTGACGCCGGCGGTTTCGTCGTCGCCGTTGAAGAGGGCGTCCATCTGGCCCTCGGGTTGGATGCGGGCGGGGATGTTGGCCATCTGGAACCCGGGCGGGGCGATGCCGTCCAGGCCCATGGCCTGGGTGCTGGAGGACAGGGTCCGCATGAGGACGACGGTGCCGGTCTTGCCCTGCTGGCGGATCGCTTCCTCGCCTCCGAGGTCCTTGAGGTGGAGGGACTGGACGGCCAGGCGGATACCGATGCCGACCTTGCGGCCGGTCTTCTGGATGTCGGCGATCAGCGCGGCGGCCTCGGTCTTCAGCTCCTCGTCGTGGTGGGTGAGGAGGCGGTTGATCTCGTCGAGGGTGATGTTGATCAGCGGCCAGGGCTCGCCGATCTCGAAGTCGGCGCGGTCGGCGGACTCGCGCTCCCGGTAGGCCATCACGGTGTGGGCGGTGCGCAGGAGCGCCATGGTGGCGTCCTCGCCCTTGGCGAACCAGTCGACGCGGCCCTCGGCTTCCGGCAGGGACTTGCCGCCTTGGAGGTCCGCGACCCAGGAGACGATGCCGGAGCGGCGTTCCCCGACGAGGAGGAGGAGCTGGAGGACGGACTTCCCGGCGCCGGTGGCTCCGGCGGTGATGCCGCGCAGGGCTCCGAGGTCGGGGTCCCAGAGGCGGACGCGGCAGGGCTTGCCGTCGTGTCGGACGCCGATGGCGATACGGCCGTGGTCGTCCATGGTGAGGTCGTCGGCGGTCGCTTCGCGGACGTTCATCAGGGGGTTGGTCTTGTAGATGCTGATGACGCCCTGCCGGACGCCGTCGGTCTCGATGACGACGCGGGTGGGGTCGGAGATGTCCAGGGAGCTGCACAGGCCGGTGTGGTTGAGGCGGATCTCCTGGCCGGCGGGGGCGGCGACCTGGAGGACGAGGCGGTCGGTCTCCGAGCGCCACCGCAGGAGCTGTACTCCGGCGGCGGGGCCGCCGGGGCGGGTGACGGCCGCCCACAGGGTCTGCATCGGGTCGGCGCCGCTGTCGGCGGCGCTCAGCGTCGGGCGGGCGACCAGCCGCACCCGGCCCGGCCCCGAGCCGGGCAGGGGCTGGGTGGTGACGGTTCCTTCGGGGATGTCGAAGACGGCCGCGAGGGCGACCGGCTCCAGCTTCGGGACGGCGCGGCCGCGGGGGGCGACGATGACCGCGTCGAAGTCGGGGCGGTCGCCGCGGATCTGCTGGACGTCGGCCAGGCGGGTCCCGGGCGCGATACCGGACTCCTCCCACAGCTGGGCGAGGAGTTCGGGGTAGGTCGCCGGAACCCGGGCCGCCGGCGCCTGGTTGGGGTCGGCGTCCTGGTCCTCCTCGCCGTCGGCCGCCGCGGCGAGGGTGCGGGCGCGGGTGATGGGCGCGGTCCACGCCATCAGCGCCGCCCACGCGGCGGGGCCGGCCACCTGCCACCACGGCCAGCCGCCGCTCGCCGTCGCGGTGGCGGCGAACAGCGCGGCGTACAGGGCGGCGCCGGAGAGCACCGGGACGGCACGCTGCGAGGCGCGCAGGAGCTTGCCGAGGCCGTCGGCGTCCTTGGCCTTGTGGTAGAGCCAGCCGCCGGTGGCGAGCGCGGCGGCGGCGACCGTGGCGTGGGCGGGCCACTGCGCGTCCAGGACCGGCGCGAGGCCGATCCCGGTGGCGGCCACGGTGTAGACGCCGCGTTCGATCCGCAGGCGGCGGCGGATGTTGGGGCGGCGGCGCGGCGTGAGCGCCGGGAGCAGCGCGTCGAAGTCCGGCGCGGTCGGGCCCTTCGGGGTCGTCTTCTTCGTCGGTTTGCTGGTGGTGGGCATCGGTCCTCCGGTCGAATGCGGGAGCGGGTGGGGGCGTGGGAGCGGCCGGGGGCGGACCGGCCCGGGGTCGGGCAGGTCCGCCCCCGGCCGCAGCGAGGAGTGGGGCGGGGTGGTCAGTCGGTGCGGTAGAAGCCGGGCTTGGCCTGCCGCACCGAGGAGGCGCGCACCGCCTCGTAGATGCCGCCGTACTCGTGCTGGTGGTTGGCGCGGAAGGTGGCGGCGTCGGTGGCGGTGGCATCGGCGGCCGACACCATCCCGCCGGCCCCCGACGCGACATCGCGGAAGCTGCGGGCGACGTCCTGGGTCTGGGCGATGAAGCGCGGTTCGACCTCGGCTTCGACCAGGTGGTCCGCGAGCTCGTCGGCAGCGGCGGCGTTGCTGCGCATGTGGAGCTGGAGGGCAGCCATGCCCTCCTTGAGGCGCAGGGCGGCGAGGCTCAGCGCGGCGACCCGGGAGGCGAGCTGGGTGAAGGAGTTGCCCTCGTGGGCGTCCCGCGCGAGGTGGGCGGTGCGGTCCCCGCTCTGCGGGGGTTCCGGGAGGTGCTGGGGGTCGGTCACAGGGATCAGTCCTCGTTGTGGGCGCGGGCGGACGGGGTGGACAGGCCGGCGTCGGCGGTGGCCTGCTGCACCGGCCGGTAGGCGTCGTTCATCGCCTGGTCGGCTGCCTCGGCCAGTTCGGCGGCGGTCAGCGACGCGGTCGACATGGCGGCGGCGCGGGCGGACAGCAGCTCCATCGACTCAGCCAGCCGCGCCATCGCCGCGGCGGTGAGGTG
Organism: Streptomyces bohaiensis; assembly: GCF_012033785.1. Taxonomy (GTDB): domain Bacteria; phylum Actinomycetota; class Actinomycetes; order Streptomycetales; family Streptomycetaceae; genus Streptomyces; species Streptomyces bohaiensis. The sequence goes on along the minus strand of NZ_JAAVJC010000002.1, from coordinate 70,362 downwards.
GCCGACGACGTTGTGCCGCTCACGCACGTCGACGGCCAGCTCGTCCAGCGCGTAGCGGATCTCGGTGGCCTGCTGCGCCAGCTGCCGGCAGGTCTCGTGCGCCTCGAAGCCGTCGATGGTCAGGCTCTCCAGCGCGGCGAGCGCCGCGTCGAGGCTGACCTCGGTGTCGTGGCCCCCGGCGGTGGTGGTGAGCGTCCCGCCCGAGGGGGCGGGGGGGCGGGTGGGGTTGGTGGCGAGCGTCCCGGGGCGGTCGGTCACGGGCTGGGTCCTTCCGGTCGGTCCACCGGGCCCGGCGGGTCCGCCGGGGTCGGTGTCGGGCGGTGTCGGCCGGCTGGTGCCGGGGCGGGGGTGATGCGGCGTCGGGGCCTCAGCGAGCATCCGGACGCCGGTGGTGAGGCCCGCCGCCTCACGGCCGGGCTGGGGACGGTCGGCCCGCGTCACGGTCCAGTCGTGCCCGCCGGCCGCGTGGGCGGCGGACTCGTACGGGGAGCGCCGGCGCCCGGCGCCCGCGAACGGGTCGCCGTGCGGGTGCCGGGCTCCGTGGGCGCGGGCCCGGCGGTGCGCCCGGTTCCGCACCCGGTCCCACCCGCTCTTCGCGCGGCCCTTCCCGCCGGGCCCGCCTCGCGTGCTCCTCGAGGAGAAGGGGCGCTTCCCTGCGGCGGGCTTCGTCGGGTGCTTGCGCCACTTCGGCTTCCAGCGGGGTGTCTTCGGCTTCTTCGGCGCGGGGGGCAGCGCTGCTTTCGCGTCTGCCGGCGGCGGCTTCGGCGACTCGCCCGGGTGCTTCGGGTTGTGCTTGGTGTGCTTCGCCTTCTCCTCTGTCTTCTTCCGCTCCTCGGCTCGGGTGCGGCGCATCACCGGGTCGAGGGTTCGGCGGCGCTTCTTCCACCGCGTCGCCGCGGACTCCCCGGTGTCCTGCTTCAGCGCCTGGGCGAGGGTCGTCCGGTTCTTCGGCGACGGCTTGGGCTTGTCCAGCGAGACCTTCTCGCGATCCCGCTTCGGTGACGTCTCCTCCCGCTTCGGCTTCGTACGGTCGGGCTTCGGCCCGACCTTCCCCGACTTCTGCAACACCGGCGAGAGGTGGTCCCGGCGGCGGTCCAAACGCGGCGCGGCCCGGTCGACGGCGCCCTGCCGCGCGGCCGGACCGAGCTTCGTCCGGTCCCCGCTTCGGCGATCCAGGCCGCCGCTTCGGGAACCCGCGGCATCGCTTCGGTGACCGTGCCGCTCACGCCGCTCCGACCGGTCCGCCCGTCCTCCCGGCGACCGCCCGCCGACACCGGACGCACCGTGCTGCGCGCCCGGCCGCCGACCACCGCCGCCGCCCTCACCACTGCCACCCCGGCCCCCACCACCGCCGCCGCGGCGGTCGGTGCGGTCCAGGCCGCCGGAGCGGTTCACGCTCCGGCTGCCGCGGTCCGGGCCCGGCAGCTGCACCCGGCCCCCGCCGCGACCACCCCCGCCCCCGGCCGGCCCGGTCGCGCCGTTGGTGGTGCGGGCCAGCCGCTCAGCGGCCCGCCGGTGACCGGCCGCCTCCCGCTCAGCCGACTTCTTGTCCTTGCCTTCACGGCCGGTCACAGCGGTGTACATGCCGCGCAGCGCCGCCACCGACACCGCGAGCGCGGTGGCCATGGTCAGCGCCCCGAGCGTGCCGCCCGCCCCGCCCCGGCCGTCCCCCGCCGGAGCGGGGGAGGGGGACGCGGCAAACGTGGCGGGCAGCTCCACGGGCGCGACGTCGCCGGGGAGCGACGTCGGCTCGTACGGCGCCGGCGCGGGGCCGGGGATGGACTCCATCGACTCCATCGACTCCAGCGAGGACCGCCGGGGCCGGGGGTCGGGGATCTCGTACGCCCCGGCGGGTGGTTCCCGGGGCGGGTCGGGGACCACCGACAGCGCCCTCGGGGCGGGCTCCTCGGGCGGTGCCGGGGGCTCTTCGGGCGGGGGTGGCGGCGCCCCCAGCGACAGCCGGGGGAACCCGGCCGGGGTGGTCTCCGGGCCAGGGCCGGAGTGCTCGTCGTCGGCCACACGGGCCTCCTCTCACAGTTGACAGGCCGTCACACTCTGTGGCAGCCTCGCGCGCTCGCGCGCGCGCTCGCGAGCGCGCGCCTTGGGACCCCCGGATACGGGCCCCGAGGCGGTGATGATGACGATCAGCCCGTCACCGACTGTTGCGCTCGTAGAAGCCGTTCAGCAGCGCCGCCAGCTCCGGCCACAGCTCCGGACGCTGCTTGCACACCAGCCGCGCCGCGTCGAAGCACACCGCCGCGACCGCCGCCTCCCCCCGCGTGCTCGCCTCCTCCTGCTTCCGCTTCCACAGCGCCGCCTGGTTCTGCGCCCTCGTCCGCTGCTGGGTCATCAGCTCGCCTCCCGCTTGAACAGATCCGTGATCCCCGCCCCCGCCGACCGACCGCTGTCGGCCGGCGGCTGCGGCGGCAACCCGCCGCTGTGCGGCTGCTCCAACTGCGCGACCTTCGCCCGCCGCAACGCCCGACGCTGCGCCCGGCTGTCGGCCTTCGCCTTCCGGGCGATCGCCGCGCGCTCCCGACGCGCGGGAAGCTCCAGGAACCCCGTCGCGTACGTCGTGTACAGCGCCTCGGCGTCGGCCGCCGCCCGGCGGCTGACCCGCTCCATGTCCCGCAACGGGCGCACAATCCGGCGAGCGCGCAGCGCCTTGTCCCAGGGCCGGTCCCCGTCGACGGGCGACTGCCGCATGCGGCGCACCAGGATGTCCGCGAGCTGGCCGTAGTGCCGCGCGTCCTCCAGGTGCTGGTCTCTGCGGTCCTCGGTCCAGGCCCGCAGGCCGTCCTCGGTGAAGAAGTGGTTGATGTCCACGGGTCCTCCTGATGGTGCGGGGGGGTGGTCGGTCGGTGGTGCGGGGGTGCGGCCGGGCGGCCGTGGCCGTCCCCGACCCGCACGGGGCGGATCGGGGACGACAGTGGGTGCCCGGACGGGGCATCAGGCCGCGTACGGCGCCTGCTCCTGTGCCTGATCCGCGAGGTAGGCGGCAGCCTCCGTGCGGTAGGTGCTCGCCGTCCCGTCACTGGAGATGGCCAGGACCTCCCGGATACGGGCGAGCGGCAGCTGCTCCGAGTCGCCGCCGGCCTCCGAGAGGATCAGCCGGGCGACCTTGCGGATCTTCCGCTCGGACTGGCTGAGCCGCGCAAGGTCCTCGGCTTCGAGGGCGGCGACCTCGATTTCAGCGGCCCGGAGCCGGGCTTCGGCGGCCTTCTCCTCGGCTTCGGCACGCTGGCGATCCGCTTCGGCAGCGGCCTTCAGGTCTGCCTCCTTGTCCTTGAGCGACTGGGCCTCGGCGGCCGCGAACCGCGCCTTCTTCGCCCGCTCCTCAGCCGCGTCCCGCTGCTGCTGCTCGCGCTCCCGCTCGGCAGCCGCGGCCCGCGCTTCGGCCTCCTTCTGCTCGGCAGCGGCCTTCGCCTGCCGGGCCTTGGCCTCCTGCATCGCGGCGGTCTCCTCCAGGTCCCGCTCCCGCTGCGCGGCGCGCTGCGCTGCGGTGGCGCGGGCGTTCGCCTCGGACTCGGCCTCTGCTGCGCGGCCGTGGGCCTCAGCCTGGGCGACTCTCAGGTCGCCGGCGGCGCGGGCTTGATCGGCCTCGGCCCGCATCTTGTCGATCTCCTGCTGCGTTTGCAGGTCGAGGAGTCGGCGGCGGCGGGCGGTGGCTCGGTCCGCGGCGGCCTGCTCTTGGCGCTCCGGCAACGCGAGCGCCTCGGTCACGCTGATGCCGTGCTTGGCCATCTCCATGGGCAGCAGCGCGTCGGGGTCCGCCGCGCTGAGGTCACCGCCGTGCTTGCGGGCCAGCCACTGCTGGTAGCCCATGAGGTCCCGGTCGCGGGCGATCATCTCCGGGTAGGAGGTGATGCCGCACAGCCGCATCCGGCGGTAGAGGCGGGCGGTCGGCCAGGGAGCGAGGAGCCAGCGGTGCAGCGGCACCCGGTCCATCGCGGTGCCGGTCTCCAGCCGCGCCGCCTGCACCACCAGCTTGCGTGACGCCTCGATCCCGACGACGAAGAGAATCGGCATCAGAGCGTGCGCGACAGCCTGGTCAGGGTCTTTGGTGATGCTGCCGTGGGCGGTCGCGTTGAGTACGACCGTCGCCAGCGTCATGCCGTGCGCGGCGACCCGCAGGAGCGGCCAGGGCACACCGCGCTTGATGAGCACCAAGTCCAGCGCGAGGAACGCCACGATGGAGGCGTCGATGCCGATCGGGAGCCAGCGCGCCAGCTCCGGGCTGAACCCCCAGTCCCGCTGAGCGGCCAGGCGAAGCGTGTCGTAGCTCATGGCGAAGCCGATCACGCCGACGGTCACGGAACCGATGATCGCGACGACGCAGAGCATGATCATCAGGCGGTCCCAGCGGCCCTCGCGAGGCGTGCCCGAAGCGTCCAGGGCGGTTGCCGAAGCGTCGGGGCCCGTTGCCGAAGTCGGCTCGGGCGACGCCGAAGCGGCGGTGTCGGTGGGGTTGTCAGCGGGGGCCGGCGGGGCCGGGTCGGGGCGCCGGCCGGGGGTGCGCGGCAGCTCGGTGATGGTCACGGTGGGGTCCTCCATGGGGGCGGTGAGGGCGTTGCCGAAGCGATCGAGGGTGTTGCCGAAGTCGGGGTGCCTGGCGCCGAAGCGCGGGCCTGTGGTGCCGAAGTCGGCTCTCCGAGGCCCACCGCGTAGGTGGGCTTGGGAGAACCGGCGGCCCGCACCCGGCGAGGGGCGGGCCGCGCGGTCACCGGTCGGTCGCCCCGAGCCGCACCGGCTCGATGCGCCACCCCGTCGGCACGGAGTCGTCCGACGGGGGCTGCGCACCGGGAGGGCACGGGGCCCAACCGCCGGGGACCGCACCGTCCTTCTCCGCAGCGGTCTCGGCTCGCTCACGGGCGCGGTGGACGCTGTGCAGCTCACCGCGGCGGTACAGGAGGTAGACGGTGTCGCGGTCGCGCTGCTCCTGCCGGCGGGCAGCGCGCAGCAGGGCGCGGAGGACGACGCGGTCCTCCTGGTCTAGGAGCACCTGCTCCTGCGCCGCGCGCAGCTGCTTGCGAAGCTCACTGTGGTCCTCGTCCAGCTCTTTGAGGCTGGTGTGCAGCGTGCCGATGCGCTGGGCGTCGTCGTCGGCCAGGGCGCGGAGGGTGCCGAGGTCTGCGTGGGCCTGGTCCACCTGTTCGGCCAGGGTCGAGGCGCGGGCGGCGGCGGTGGTGAGGTCGGCCAGGGTCGAGGCGCGGGTGATGCGGATCATCGGTGCTCCAGGGTGGTGTTGGCCGCTCCGGGGTGGGGCGGTTCTCCGGGCCCCACCACCGGCGGTGGTGGGGTCGGGGGAACCGGCGCGGCCCGCGCCCGGGTGTCGGGGTGCGGGCCGCGCGGGCGGTGCGGGTCAGCGGTGGGTGATCTGGTCGACGGTGCCGCCGGTCATGTGGACCTCAGCGCCGCAGTGGTTGCAGCGGTAGAGGTAGACGGCGCCGTCGTCGTCCACGCGGTAGTCCATGCGGGCGTTGCAGCAGTGAGGCGGCCTCTCGTCGGGGGTCGGTCCCGCTTCGCCCTCGTCCAGGTAGCCGGTCTGATGCTGCGGGCCGCCGCAGCAGCAGCGGGTGGTGGCGTTCTGCATCGGGTTCCTTCCGGTCAGCGCTGCCGGCGCTTGTTGCGCTGCTTGGCCTTGGGGCAGTCGTGACCGGCGGCGAGTCGGTACCACCTGCCGCAGTCGGGGCAGGTGGTCCCCTCGGTCGATCCCGGTGCCTCGCCGTAGGCGGCGTCGCCGACGTGGCCGCCGGTCTGGGTGACGAGGCCGGCGGCCTTCTTGATGAAGCCCATGAGATGCCTTTCGGTGTGGGGTGGTGCGGGTTAGGAGGCGAGGCCGAACCGCTCGTCCGGCTCCTCGTCGTCCCGGTGCGGGTGCGCGATGCGGTGGACGAGGCCCGATGCCTCGTGCCAGGCCGCGAGCGGCACGCCGATGGCGCACACGAAGAGGAGGGCGGCGGGGACGCCGTGGCTGTGCAGCTGCACGGCGATGAGCACGGCGACGGTGAGGAGGGCGGCGCCGGCGGTGGTGTAGGTGATGGTGTGTCGGGTGCGGGGGGACATGGGGTCTCCGGGGGTGTGGGGCGGCGCGAGCAGCGGTTCGCGGCGCCGGGTCAGTGCGCGGCAGCGGCGGCGAGTTCGGCGGGGGTCCGGGTGGCGCCGCAGGTGTGGTTGTCGCCGTCGTGGTAGAGCTGGCCGCAGTCGGGGCACTTGTGAAGTGCGCGGACGGGGGCGGCGCAGCGGGCGGCGTCCTCCTCGCGGGCGCGCATCTCGGCGAGGGTGCGGGGGGCGCGGCGGTGGGCGGGGATCTGGGCGTCGGCGGTGCGGACGCGGTGGAGGAGTTCGGCGGCGAGGGCCTGGTCTGCGGGGGTGCGCTGTGTGATCATGTGGGTCACGTCGGAGCTCCATCTCTGATCGTGGTGCGACCCCCGGAGTGCTTGCTGGCGCCGGGGGTTGCTGCTGTTGGGGCGCGGTTCCTGCGTCCCCCGCGCACCACCGGTCCGGCCGGGGCCGGAGTGGGTGGTGACGGGCAGCGCAGGCGCTGCGGGTGATGGGTGGCGGTCTCTTCCGCCGTGGGCGCCTTTGTCGAGAGGTGCCGTGCTCGTGATCTCCCACGGCCTCGGGGGCCGGTGATCTGCCGGGTGCCGCCGGTGTGTGGTCACGGCGCCGTGGGGGTCTTTGGAGTCGCCCTCTCGCGACAGCAGGTCTGCTACTGCCGAGGATCGACTGGTCTCCACTCACCTCCGGCTGGTGTGGTCACGGCCGGTGTTGCGGTGGTGGATCACGCTGTTCAGTTCTTAAGGAGCGGTAGCTGCCTTCGGTTGCCGCTTTCGCGGGCCTCCGGGCTGGTGGTGCTGGGTGCGGGGCCGTGGGGCCCGGCTCCCACTGCGGGGCCCACCAGCTGGTGGTGGGCCCCGCCGAAGGAGCCGGAGCGTCAGGCCGCCGCGCGCAGCACGGGGTGCGGGGGGCCGTCCGTGGCGTGCAGGGAGTGGAGGACGGCGGCGAGGAGGCGGTCGCCGCCGTGCGGGCGGCGGACGCGCACGAACATGTCGTCCGCGGTCAGCCACGGGGCGGCGGCGTGTTCGCGGGCGGCGGCGCGGGCCGCGGCCGCCAAGTGCTCGGGGAGACCGGACTCGGAGTCGACGGCCGGGGTGAGGGGCGCGGTGCCGGCAGTCGCCGCAACGACGTCGGCGGCGATCTCCCGAGCGCGGTGCCAGTCGGAGAGCGGGAGGAGACCGGCGACGTAGCCGGTCAGACGGGCGTCGAGGGCGGGGGCGGTACGGGCGGTGGTACCGGGCATCGCAGACTCCTGTGACTAGTTGGAACGGTTGAACTAGCCAACTTAGATTGACTAGTCCTTGCGTTGCGTCACCGATGCTGCACCGCACGAAGAGCCATGTCAAGCAGTACGCCTAGATTGACTAGTCAATGACAGGGAGGTAGACATGTCCCATGGCAGCCAGACGACCCCTGTACCAGCGCATCGCCGACGAACTGCGCAGCGAGATCACAGCCGGCGCCCTTCACCCGGGCGGAAAGCTCCCCAGCGAGGGCGAGATCGCCGCCAAGTGGGAGACCACCCGGTCGACCGCCGTGGCAGGGCTACGAGTCCTCGTTCACGAGGGGCTGATCGTGGCCGACCGCCCGCGCGGTTACTTCGTCCGGCGCTGGGAGCCGATGATCTATCGGCCGCAGCGGGAG
>NZ_JAAVJC010000002.1:22811-62562 GCF_012033785.1 Streptomyces bohaiensis | reverse complement strand
CCACCCGGTCGACCGCCGTGGCAGGGCTACGAGTCCTCGTTCACGAGGGGCTGATCGTGGCCGACCGCCCGCGCGGTTACTTCGTCCGGCGCTGGGAGCCGATGATCTATCGGCCGCAGCGGGAGTTTCGCAAGCCGGAACCGAATTTGGATATTTTCCGACAGCGAGTAGCCGAAGAAGGAGACGGACGCGAGGCGTCGCAAGCTATCGAGGTGGCAATTGTTGCCCCGCCACCGCAAATTCGCACACGCCTGGCGACCAAGGACGGCGACCTCGTTGCCGTACGCCGCCGCACACGCACAATTGGCGACGAGGCGTACAACATCCAAGATTCTTACGTTCCTCTCAGTATCGTCCAGGGAACTGAATGGATGACGCCAGAGGACGTGGCGCGAGGCACCAACAAGGTACTGAGTGAGTTGGGCTATGAAATCGTCCAGATCCTAGATGAGATCTCGGTTCGGATGCCGACTCCTGACGAGGTCGACCGCCTCGGCCTGGGCCCGGGGACCCCTGTCGCGGAGCATCTGGCGACTGGTCACACCGCTAAGGGAGACCCGGTGCAGGTGAGCCGGAACGTATTGCCCGGGGACCGGCACGTCATCATCTACGAGCGCACCAGGCGCGCAGAGGAGGACCCGAAGTGAAGTGGGCAGCTGTTCGGCGTGCAGTCCCCAACGATGTCACCGGAATTTCACAGCTCTGGGCCTCCGCCTCGAAGTGGCTTGCTAGCCACGGCTCGGACCAGTGGCAGTATCCGGCGAACGAGAACCGGATCACCGACGACATCGAGAACGGGAAAGTATTCGTTGCCGTTCCAAATTTCATGGCTTCAGATAGCGAACTATTTGGGACCATCACTCTGGACGTGTCACCCGATCCGGAGTTCTGGGAAGACGCCGATGGTGGCGCGCTCTATGTGCGCCGCATGATCACAGCCCCAGCTGCACGCGGGCACGACCTGGGGTCGGCGCTCATCGACTGGGCCGCAGGGCGGGCGCTGCTCCAGCCAGACCCCCTGCCCGTTCTTCGGCTGGACGCCTGGAAGACCAATGAGGCTCTTCATGCGTACTACACCGGGCAGGGGTTCCGACGCGTTCGAACGGTGCGGCTCGCGCACCGTCGTTCAGGGGAACTCTTCGAGCGACCGACCGCCGTGAGGTCGTACAAGGGCCCGCTGCTCCACGACATCGAGCATCCGAGCGTTGACGCCGACTTCCGAGGCACTGCCTGACTCCCTGTCAGCAGCACCCTTGTGGTGGCGGTTACGAGCGGCGCTGGGATATGGTCACTCGCAGCCACAGACACATCACAACTGAACAGAAGTGCAAACGCCAAAAAGGGCCGTCCGGCGCCAACCGAAACAGCCCTACTTGGTTTTCCGTGACTCGCGATCCCCTGCCTGCAAGCGTCGATCGTGAGTCGTTCCCCCAGGAGTGGGAGTTTGCTCGTATGTGGTTGTCCGACGCGGCCCTGCCAGGGGCTCGTGCCGGTAGCCAGGATAGCCAGTCCATCGCTTGATGGCTACTGGGCGCCGCCGCCAACGGCGTTTTACCTGGTCAGGCCACGTGCGCGCGGCTCCGTTAGGAGCAGTCGCAGTGCCGCAGACGGTTTCGCCACCGGTTTCGCGCCGGGTTTCGCAGTCGGTTTCACCGGCCAGCCCGGAGCTCCCGCCCTCGTGGTCGGCCGGCCCCGCGCTCGCCCTGTCGGACGCGATGCGCCGCCGCCTCCGCGCCGCCGTGCACGCCCTCCTCGCAGACGGGTCGCTCACCGGTGCGCAGGACGCCGTCCGCTGCGCCGCCGCGGTGCTGATGGCCAAGACGTCCGCCGCGGACCTCGAAGTCTCCCGGCTGACCGCTGAGGAGATGGGCCGCTGGCTGGGCGTCAGCGGGTCGACCGTCTCCCACATCGTCCGCCCCAGCCTGCACCGCGGTCTGACGCGCACGCGCAACACCACCCCGCCCGGCGAGTCGGAGTGGGTACTGGGCATCGACTGGCAGCTCCTCCCCCTCGTGCGGGCCCGGCGCGAGGGCGCGGCAGGCGACCCGCTGCGGCTGGTCAAGGGCGACTTCGCCGTGCTGCTCCGGTTCGTTGAGGGCCTGTGCGCTCCGGGCTGGACGGACACTCCCCCCGGGCTCCTGGCCCGCCGCACCGGCCACCACGCCGCCACCGACCGCCTCGCGCTGCTGCTCTTGGCACTGGAGACCCGCGCCGACGGCCGTGTGCGACTGTGCGGCGGCGCCACCGGCTCCGTCGACCGCACGGTCGCGACGCTGGCGCGGCTCGGTTCCTGGTCGCCGGAGGAGGCCGGGCGCATCCTCGATCGCCTCGTCGGTGAGGGCGTCATCTCGGTGTCCGCCGGTCGGATCACGGTGCCGGCAGTGGCCGCCGCGCACGCTCTGATCGCACGTCAGGCCCGTGCTGCGGGGCGGCCGGTGCTGCCCGCTCCCCGCCCCGCTGAGGCCCCCGAGGAGGACCAGGAAACTGCTTGGCGGGATCAAATCGTCATCCCGAGCGAGTTCATGCAGGTCAGCCCCTACAAGACCCCCCTCCAGGACCCTGCGAGTTTTGCAGGCCCTCACGCTCTCCACGCACCTGTAGCTCACCTCTGTATGTCTGCTGACCCTGGTATGTGCTTTTCCGGCGAAGGCCGCCTGGACGACTGCCGTCTGCCGGAGCGCGCACGCGAGGAGGGACCGACCGCCGCCGACACCGACGGCCCGGCAACCGCGCCCGGCGACGACGAGGCTGCCCGCGGCCCGCTGCGCGGGGACAAGCAGGATCTCCCCAGCACCAACGACGACGACCAGGAGCAGGAGCAGCCCGAGACGGGCGAGAACCACGACACCGACCGGCTCCAGGAGCGCGAGGAGCGCCCGGCCGGTGGCACGGCGACCGACGGCCCGGAGACCACCGGCAAGGCCGCTGAGGGCGCGTCAGCGGGCGTGTGGCGGGCTGCGAGCGGGGGGCCGGCCCCGACGGACATCGCGCGGATCATCAACGGTGTCCCGGGCCTGTGGGACGCCCTGCCCGGCCCCGGGCAGCAGCACGTCGCCGCCACCCGCATCCGCGCCGCCCTCACCCGCATCCGCGGCCAACTCGCCCACACCGAAGCGCAGCCGGCCGACCTCGCGGCCCGCATCCTGTTCGACCGGATGACGCGGCGGGCTGCGGAGTCCGGCGGCATCCCCGCCGCCCGCAAGCCCCTGGCGTGGCTGACCGGCCGCCTCCTGCCCCAGCGCCCCGGCTGCTCGATCGCGTCGTGCGACGACGGGTACTCCGTGACCACCGGCGACGCCTGCCCCGGCTGCGCCTCCCGTACCGACGACGGCCGCGCCCTGCGCCACCAGGCGTGGACGGAGACCATCGGAGAGCTCCGGCCCGGCACGGAGTCGTCCGCCGACCAGATCGCCGCCTACCAGCGCCGTCTGGCCGACCTGTCCGCGCGGGAGCAGCTGCTCGCCGCCGAACGTGCCGAGCGGCACGCCGTGGTTGCCGCTGAGCGGGCGGCGCGGCAGGTCGTGCTCGATGCCGAGCGCGCCGTGCGGGAGGCCGCCCGGCAGGCGCTGCCGTGCGCGGACTGCGGCGCCCCCGAGTCGGCGGGGCTGTGCGGCACTTGCCACGAGGGCCGCCGCGCCACCCAGACGCTGGAGACCGCCGTGCGGCACCTCCTGGCCGCCGCGGTGCTGGTCCACCGCGACCAGTACGGCACGGCCACCCTGGAGGGCCTGGACGTCTCCGCCGACGCGGCCCGGAAGCGCCTGGCCGACGAGGTCGACGCCGCCACCGAACCGCTGCGCGGCTCCGGCCTGACCGGCGTGGCGCTGGCCGCCTCCCGCCGGCTGACCGCGCAGGACCTCGCCGACGGCATCCGTCGCGACGCCCTGCGCTCTGTGGAGAGGCTGGAGGTCGTCGCAGCGGAGGCCCGGCGCGCCGGGGAGGCGGCCTCCCGGCGCCGCTGCGGCGACCTCTCGCCGTGGGACGCAGCGGTTCGCGCCGGGCGCGCCGCCGCCGTCGACCTCCTGGACCGGGCGATCGCCGACCTCGACTCCGACCCGGCAACCGCCGCCGCCGCGCCGAACACCGAGCCGGAGGAGGAGGCGTGGACGTGCGCGGCCGACGACTGCGACTCCGAGCCCGTCACCGCAGCCGGGCTCTGCGGACGGCACCTCGTCGCCCGATCCGGCACCGCCCGCCGATCCGCCGCGCCCCGCCCGGCGGTTGCCGCCGACGACCGGTGCACGGACGAGTGCGGGCGACCCGCGCTCCGAACCGGCCCGTACTGCCGCCGCTGCCACACCGCCCACGTGCGGGAGATTGAAGTGCCGTTCCTTTGAGAGCGGCGAATGATGGAAGTTGTCCCCAGACCCGCAGGGTCGCGGGTGCGGGGCGACGTCTCCCGCGGCTGGTGCACCGGCACGAGGCGGGGGCCATCCCCGCAGGTGCGGGGTCGCCTTTGTGGTGTCGGCCGGGCTGCGGCGGCGCCGCGGACCATCCCCGCGGGTGCGGGGTCGACCAGGCCGTCGCGCACGGGTTGATGCCGATCCTCGGACCATCCCCGCAGGTGCGGGGTCGACGTCCGCACCACCCGACCCGGCCGCCGTGCCGGGGGACCATCCCCGCGAGTGCGGGGTCGACCGCCGCAGGTTTCGTACCCGGTTTCGCCCGGGGGGGGGCCATCCCCGCGGGTGCGGGGTCGACTACCGCGTAAGGGCGTACCGGAGACGGCAGCACGGACCATCCCCGCGGGTGCGGGGTCGACACCGCCGCCAGGGCGCACTGGGCAACCTGCTCGAGGGACCATCCCCACGCGTGCGGGGTCGACGTGCTCTTGATCAAGGAGCCGAGGCTGATGGCGGGACCATCCCCGCAGGTGCGGGGTCGACGCCGTCCGTCTCCGCCCGCACGTCCTTGTCGAGGGACCATCCCCGCAGGTGCGGGGTCGACTTCAGGGGTGGATGGTAAGGCCCTGGACCCGCGGGACCATCCCCGCAGGTGCGGGGTCGACCTCCGGGTGGTAGGCCACGGCGACCGACCGCCCGGACCATCCCCGCAGGTGCGGGGGCGACGCCGGGGATACCGGGGGCTGCCGACCCTGCGGGAGACCATCCCCGCAGGTGCGGGGGCGACGCCCTGCGAGCGACCGACGGCCCCCCGGCCGAGGGACCATCCCCGCAGGTGCGGGGTCGACTCGTCTCGCGCCCCGCCCCGGAGGGCCTCGGTCGGACCATCCCCGCAGGTGCGGGGTCGACCGCGTGGAACTGGGGGACCTGTCGGGCTCAGGCGGACCATCCCCGCAGGTGCGGGGTCGACGTGAGCTGTGTGAGGAACCTTGCGAACTCGGTCGGACCATCCCCGCAGGTGCGGGGTCGACCGCGGCGAGCGGCGCACCCCCGGAGGCAACGACGGACCATCCCCGCAGGTGCGGGGTCGACACATTGGGCGTGCTGATGGTCGCGCCGCCGATCGGACCATCCCCGCAGGTGCGGGGTCGACCCCAGCGCGCGGTCCGCACCGTTCTCGAAGCCCGGACCATCCCCGCGGGTGCGGGGTCGACGCCACGTGCCTGATCCTCGAATGGCAGGCGCGGGGACCATCCCCGCGGGTGCGGGGTCGACGTCGGCGGGCCGTGCGCCCCATTCCCATCTTGCGGACCATCCCCGCGGGTGCGGGGTCGACCCGCAGCAGCATCTCCTGCCGCTCCGGGGTCAGGGACCATCCCCGCGGGTGCGGGGTCGACCCCGGCTCCGGCAAAAGCGCGCACGTCAAAGCGGGACCATCCCCGCGGGTGCGGGGTCGACGACCCAAGTACGCGCGTATCGCGGGTGAGCTACGGACCATCCCCGCGGGTGCGGGGTCGACGCCGGCACCGAGATCCTGCCCATCCCGCCCACGGGACCATCCCCGCGGGTGCGGGGTCGACGCTGCTGCTGGCGCGGGGGCGCCTTGACCGGAGGGACCATCCCCGCGGGTGCGGGGTCGACACGGTAGCCGCGGGTGCCCGCGTCACCGGAAAAGGACCATCCCCGCGGGTGCGGGGTCGACGCCGTGGGGCGGGGGGCGAGGATCGACAGCAGGGGACCACCCCGCGGGTGCGGGGTCGACGCTCGGCGCGGGCGGCCCTTGCCGCGCAGGGAGGGACCATCCCCGCGGGTGCGGGGTCGACGAGCGCCTCGACCAGCGGACGAGTGAGCGGGTCGGACCACCCCCGCGGGTGCGGGGTCGACGGAGCGCGAGCTGGCCTTCCCACTCGTCCCAGCGGACCATCCCCGCGGGTGCGGGGTCGACCCTACCGAACAGACCATGACCGTGCGGATCGACGGACCATCCCCGCGGGTGCGGGGTCGACCCTACCGAACAGACCATGACCGTGCGGATCGACGGACCATCCCCGCGGGTGCGGGGTCGACCCGCGCGGGACCTGACCGCCGAACTCGGCGGGGGGACCATCCCCGCGGGTGCGGGGTCGACGCGGGTGGCGGAGAGGTGAGTCGGAGCTTCCACGGACCATCCCCGCGGGTGCGGGGTCGACACCAGACCAGCGTCAAGGGCGAGGATCACCCCCGGACCATCCCCGCGGGTGCGGGGTCGACTTCACCGTCGCTGGAAACACCGCCCCCGCCTCTGGACCATCCCCGCGGGTGCGGGGTCGACGGCATCTGGGGCGACGGCGCCGACGACATGCCGGGACCATCCCCGCGGGTGCGGGTGCGGGTGCGGGTGCGGGTGCGGGTGCGGGGTCGACCGGTCGATCACGTATGTGGCGTCGTACCGCTGGGGACCATCCCCGCGGGTGCGGGGTCGACCGCGCGGTGAGGCGCCTCATCGGTAGCGGCCACGGACCATCCCCGCGGGTGCGGGGTCGACAGCATCGGGGAGCTGCTGGGCGGCGGCATCGGGGGACCATCCCCGCGGGTGCGGGGTCGACTCTTCACCTTCGCGGAGTTGGAGCGGCGCGGAGGGGCCATCCCCGCGGGTGCGGGGTCGACTCTTCACCTTCGCGGAGTTGGAGCGGCGCGGAGGGGCCATCCCCGCGGGTGCGGGGTCGACGGCATCAGCCTGGTCACCAAGGACGCCACCGTGGGACCATCCCCGCGGGTGCGGGGTCGACGGTGATCTCATCGAGGACCACCTGCCCGCGCGCGGACCATCCCCGCGGGTGCGGGGTCGACAGCGGGACGCCCGGCGCGTCGCCCGCATGGCGAGGACCATCCCCGCGGGTGCGGGGTCGACCTGAACTCCTTGCCGGAGAACAACCCGGATGGCGGACCATCCCCGCGGGTGCGGGGTCGACACCGGTCGGTGGCCGACGACGACGCCCTGGTTGGGACCATCCCCGCGGGTGCGGGGTCGACCTCCGCCAGCACGATGGCCGCGCTCCAGGGGCCGGACCATCCCCGCGGGTGCGGGGTCGACAGGCCCATCGGGAGCCAGCCCTCGGCCTCAAACGGACCATCCCCGCGGGTGCGGGGTCGACCCAGGAGGGCGAATGAGCAGTGCAGAGCGCCGGGGACCATCCCCGCGGGTGCGGGGTCGACATGCGGACCTCGCGGGCGAGCGCTCCTTTGTCCGGACCATCCCCGCGGGTGCGGGGTCGACGCCTGCGTGACGGCCTGGACCTGCGCCATCGACGGACCATCCCCGCGGGTGCGGGGTCGACGCCTGCGTGACGGCCTGGACCTGCGCCATCGACGGACCATCCCCGCGGGTGCGGGGTCGACGCGCGGTCGGTGATGCGCTGTGGCAGATCGGCCGGACCATCCCCGCGGGTGCGGGGTCGACGGCCTTGAGCTGTGCCAGCGCGCCACGTGCGGTGGACCATCCCCGCGGGTGCGGGGTCGACCTCCGGCGCAAGCCGCTCCATCAGGCGCCGCTCGGACCATCCCCGCGGGTGCGGGGTCGACTCGGCCGCCGCCCGCCGGTCCGAGCTGGCCGACGGACCATCCCCGCGGGTGCGGGGTCGACGCGCGGTCAGTTCGTCGTCCATTTCGGACCTCCGGACCATCCCCGCGGGTGCGGGGTCGACCTCCGGGCCCGACAGCCCGTCGGGCACCCCGAGGGACCATCCCCGCGGGTGCGGGGTCGACTGGGAGGAGCCCGCGTAGACGACCTGATGGATCGGACCATCCCCGCGGGTGCGGGGTCGACCAGGCCGCGGTCGACCGGTCGGCGCTGGGTCGCGGACCATCCCCGCGGGTGCGGGGTCGACCTACCTGGAGGTGATCTGATGGAGCTCCTCGACGGACCATCCCCGCGGGTGCGGGGTCGACCGCGGGGACGCCGACGGCGAGAACCCCGGCGAGGGACCATCCCCGCGGGTGCGGGGTCGACCGCCGCACCATCGCCTGGAGCGGCCGGTAGACGGGACCATCCCCGCGGGTGCGGGGTCGACACCATGGCCTCCACGATGTCGCTGCCACGTGCAGGACCATCCCCGCGGGTGCGGGGTCGACAGGGACATCGAGCAGAGCTTCATCACCGGCACCGGACCATCCCCGCGGGTGCGGGGTCGACGTCGCCTGCCGGCGGCCCGGTGGGCTGCCACTCGGACCATCCCCGCGGGTGCGGGGTCGACGTCGGCGAGATCTGGGTGTGGAAGTTCTCCCGCGGACCATCCCCGCGGGTGCGGGGTCGACGGGTGGTCGGGTCGGTCGGGGTGGTCACGTCGGGGACCATCCCCGCGGGTGCGGGGTCGACCACGGCAAGTCCGATCCGAACGCAGACAACCACGGACCATCCCCGCGGGTGCGGGGTCGACAAGCGGACCGAAAACCGCAGCCGCATCACCAACGGACCATCCCCGCGGGTGCGGGGTCGACACTTCCTGACCTGGTGCTTTAGAGCGGCTTGGTCGTGTTCAGAGTCGGTTGGCTTTGGTGCTGCATCGGGGTCCCGGGTGTGGCTGGGTCGGGCGGGGCTGTTGGCGAGTGCTCGTTGTCAGTGCCGGGTTCTAGTGTGTGGCTCAGGTTAGCCGGAGGCGGGAGTGTGGCGGGGTGGGGCGAGAGCAGCCGCTAGGGGGCGGGGATGTCGATCTGTTGCTTGGTGTGTTGTGGGGGAAGTCTGAGGAGAAGGGCGGCGGCCGGAAGAACTTGTTGTTGTCGCACCTTCTGGACACGGCGGCGGTTGCCGAGCGGATGTGGGACGGGTTCCTGGCGCCGTCCACGAAACAGATGCTGGATGAGGTCGCCGGCGGAGCGGGTAAGGGCAGGCTGTTCTTCGCTTGGCTCTGTGGAGTCCACGACTGCGGGAAAGCGACTCCGGCTTTCCAGCGGTTATGGCCGAAGGGCGCGGCGGAGGTTCGCGCTGCCGGACTCAGCTGGAACGAGGCTGCGGTGGCGAGGTCCCGGTGGAGGCACGACTGCGCCGGTGGCTTCGTGGTGCGGCGGCTGCTACCGGCCGCGGGGTGGGATGAGCGGCATGTTGGTTGGGTGTGGCCGCTGGTCGCGGGGCACCACGGGCGTTTCCCGGAGGAGGGTCAGCTGACGCCGTCGCGTAGGGCGATGGGGCAGTTGGAGGGTGGTGCTCGGTGGGCGCAGGTGCAGCGGGCGCTGGTGGAGCGTTTCTCGCGGGAGCTCGGCTTCGGTGGGCTGGCTGCTGTTGCGCCGGTCGTCGTGCCCTCGCGGGCCTTCCAGCTGCATATGAGTGGGCTGATCGTGATGGCGGACTGGATCGCCAGCGATGAGCAGCATTTCGGTGGGGTTGATGATGTGCGTCGGGTGACGCTGGGGGGTGCGCGGCTTCGGGCGGAGCGGGCGTGGGGGGCGTTGGGTTTGTGTGGTGGGTGGGGGGTGTTGGCTGAGCCGGGGCCGGGGGCTTTCAGGGTGCGGTTTGGGGAGGTTCCTAGGTCGTCGCAGGTGATGGTTGTGGAGGCTGCTGGGCGGATGGAGTGTCCGGGGTTGTTGGTGGTCGAGGCTCCGATGGGTGAGGGGAAGACGAAGGCTGCGTTGTTGGCGGCTGAGGTGTTGGCTGCGCGGTTCGGGGCGGATGGGGTGTTTGTGGGGATGCCGACGCAGGCGACGTGCGATCCGATGTTCGAGAGTGTGCGGGGGTGGGTGGGTGGGGTTGATGGTGGGTTGGCTTCCCGGGTGGCGTTGCTGCATGGGAAGCGCATGTTCAACAGGGAGTGGCGGGGGCTGGTGGATGGGGCGCGGCGTGATGCTGAGGCCCAGTTCGGTGGTGTGGATGAGTATGGCGATTGTTGTGAGGACGATCCGTACGGGGCTGGTGCGGCGGTCGGGGGGGTTGGGGGAGAGGTGGCGGCGCGGGGTCCGGCGCAGTGGTTTTTGGGGGCGAAGCGGGGGCTGCTGTGTCCGTTTGTGGTCGGCACTATTGATCAGTTGTTGTTTGCGGCGACTCGTACGAAGCACGTGATGCTGCGGATGGCGGGTTTGGTGGGCAAGGTTGTGGTGCTGGATGAGGTGCATGCGGCGGATGTCTACATGTCGCAGTTCCTGGGGGAGGGGTTGCGGTGGTTGGGGCAGGCGGGGGTGCCGGTGGTGTTGTTGTCGGCGACGTTGCCGCCGGGTCAGCGGCGGGCGTTGGTCGGTGCGTATGTGGCGGGGGCGGCGTCGCGGGAGGAGTACGAGGTGCCGGGCTTGCCGGAGCCGGCGGGGTATCCGTCGGTGACCGCGGCGTGGATGGGGCCGGGGGGTGAACCAGGGTTTCTTGTCGAGGACTGTGGGAGTTGGCGGGCGGATCTGAGGGTGCGGGTGGAGCTGCTGCCGGAGGCTGTTGCTGGGCCGGGGGCGACGCGTGAGCGCCAGGTCGCGGTGCAGGAGGCGGCGGATCGTGGGGTGGGCGACTTTCTGGAGCATGCGCTGGCGGAGGGGGGTCGGGCGCTGGTCATTCGCAACACGGTGGGCCGGGCGCAGAGTCTGTACGAGGAGTTGCGTGGGCGGGTCGATGGGCGGGTTGTGTTGTTGCACGGGCGTATCGCTGTGGGGCCGCGTGCGGACCGGACCGTTGAGGTGTTGCGGTTGTTGAGTGCGTTGCGGCCCGATGACGGCAGTTTGGGTGAGGGGGGACGGTTGGTGGTGGTGGCCACTCAGGTGGCTGAGCAGTCGTTCGATGTGGATGCGGATGTGTTGGTGACCGACTTGGCGCCGATCGATCTGTTGCTGCAGCGGATCGGGCGGCTGCATCGCCATGACGGTGTTGCTCGTCCGGCGCGGCTTCGGGAACCGCGGGTGGTGGTGACCGGCTTCGATGCTGCTTCCCCGGGGGGTGAGGGGTCTGGGGCGGTGCCGCGGTTTCTGGGGGCTTCGGAGGGCATCTACGGGCGGTACCTGCTGTTGCGGGCTGCTGCGCTGGTGGGGGCGGCGGGCGGAGGGGGGCGGGGTTGGTCGGTTCCGGGTGAGGTTCCGTCGCTGGTTGCGGCCGGCTACGAGGGCGCAGGTGGCGGGGTGCCGGCGGCCTGGGCGGATGACATGGAGTCGGCCCGCGAGGTGTATGTGCGTGAGCTCGGTGAGCGCGCGGATGCGGCCGTCAAGTTTCTGTTGTCCCGGCGGGGTGATCGGGAGAGCGCGACGTTGGCGGGTCTGCACCGTGCGGCGCTGCCCCCTTCGGACGACGCGGGTGTCCTGCAGGCGGTGGTCCGTGACGGGGATCCCAGCGTGGAGGTCATCCTCGTGGTGGGGGCTGAGGGAGGTTACCGGACGCTGTCGGGGCGTGCCTTGACCGTGAACGGGGACGTGGCCGAGGGGCTGCTCGATGATGTGCTGGCGGGCACTGTGCGTTTGCCGCCGTCCTGCACGAAGGCGGTGGCGCAGGAGCTGTTGCCGCTGCCCGGGTGGCGGGGGGATGCGCGGTTGCGTTACAGCCCGGCGCTGGTTCTCGATACGGACGGCAGAGCAGAGCTCGGTGATCGGTCGGTGCGCTATGACGCCGACCTCGGCTTGGTGCTGGAGGCGGCGGGCGCGGCGCGGCGTTGATGCGTCGGGCGTTTCTCCGGGCGGGTGCCGTGGTGTGCACCCGCCCGGGGTCCCCGCGGTGGGCGGGGGCGACCGTTCGGGTCAAGACGCCGAAGGGATCATCCCCGCCTTCTTCCGGAGGGCTTCTTTCCGGTTGGTGCGGGGGCTGGTCGAGTTTCGCACTTTCGCCGCGCGGGTGCGAGGTGAGCTGCAACACTGCCAAATGCTTAAGACTCCGAAATTCAGGGAGAGTTGTGAGCTTCAACCTGCTCAGTCAGCCCTGGGCCTTGGCGACACCGGTCGCCACCTCTGGTGATGCCGGCCGGGGCGGCGTTAGCGAGGGGCGGGAGGTCGGGGCCAGGGAGCTGCTGCTGGACGCTCATCTCTTCGCCGAGGTGGCCGTCGAGGTACCGACCCTGCGGCCCGCGATGTTCCGCCAGGTGCTGCTGCCGATCGTTGTCGACGCCCTGGGGTACCCGAGTCGGCAGCAGTGGGCCGAGTGGTTCCACGCAGGGGCGTTCCCGCCCCGGCAGCGGGCAGCGCTGGAGTCGTACCTCGACGAGCACTACGGCCGCTTCGACCTGTTCGCTGCTGACGACCCGTTTGCGCAGGTCGGCGACCTGCGGACGGCCAAGGGAGAGACGAAGGGCTCGGCGTTGCTGGTGGCGAGTGCCGCGACCGGGAACAACGTGCCGCTGTTCTCCTCAAGGAGCGAAGCGGACGTGCTGGAGCTGACGCCTGCGCAGGCGGCCCGCTGGCTGCTGCACACCCATTGCTGGGACACCGCCGCCATCAAGACCGGCGCTGTGGGGGATCCCAAGGCCAAGGCCGGGAAGACCACGGGGAACCCGACGGGCCCCTTGGGTCAGCTGGGTGTGGTGATGCCCATGGGCAGGACCGTCTACGAGACGCTCCTGCTGAACATTCCCTACGACAGGGCGGTGTCGACCGGTGACCTGCCGCAGTGGCGCCGCCGTTCCACCGGCAGCCGGGCAGCGGACGCCCTGTCGTGTGCGACAGCGCAGTGGCAGACCCGTGCCGCGCGGGGGCTGCTCGACCTGTGGACCTGGCAGGCCAGGCGTGTCCGGCTCCTCCCGCAGGACACGCCGTCCGGGGTACGGGTCACCCAGGTGATCGTGGCTGCCGGCGACCGCCTCGACGGCACCCCGCAGGACGAGCCCCACACCACCTGGCGGTTGGACTCCGCGGCCGCACGAGCCAAGAAGCAGACCGCGAACCGCCGACCCGCACCTGCCGCCCGGCCCCGCCGCCACCAGCCCGGCAAAGCGGCCTGGCGCGGCATGGAAGCACTCCTGACCACCGACCGCGACACCACCGACGCCGGCGCCACACGTGACGGCTACGCCACCAGCGTCCTCCTCGCGCAGCTCGCCGCCGCGAGCACACCGGAGAACTACCCCCTGCAGCTGCAGCTGACCGGTGTCGTGTACGGCAACCAGTCCGCGGTCGTCGAGGACACCTTCTTCGACGAGATCCCCCTGCCGATCACCGCGCTGAACCCCGGCAGCCTCGTCTACGGGGCGCTCCTCACCGCAGCCGAGCAGGCCGAACACCTCGCGTCCGCAGTCAACAACCTGTCCGCCGACCTTCGACGCGCCGCGGGCGGCGACCCGATCCCGTGGGACCAGGGCCAGCGCCCCGGCGACACCCTCCTCCACGCCCTGGACCCGGTGATGCGCCGCCTCCTCGCCGGGTTGCGGACGATCGACGAGGACTTCGACGCCGCCGACCGCGGCCTCCTCGCATGGGAGCAGCGGGCAGCCCACGCGGCATGGCAGGTGGCCGAGCACGTCCTGGCAGGCGCCGGCCCGGCGGTCTTCACCGGACGCACGGTGGAGAAGGACGGCAAGGAACGCGTCTACCGGCTCAGCAACGCTGAACGGAGCTTCCGCGCCCGTCTGGACGCGATCCTCGTCCGCCGGGCCGCCACCCGAGCCGCCGCCCGCAAGGAAGCCGCCGAGGCCGCCGGCGGGAACCGGGACGAACACCACTCCTCTGTCTCCGCGACCACCGAAGGATGACGTCCATGCCCACCGCCCCCGACCCCACCCGCAGCGACGACACGGCTCCGCGCCCCTACTGGGAGCAACGCGTCAGGGCCGACGGGACCTGGCGCATCGACAAGACCAACGGCGCGAAGCTGGTGCCTCCCGGGCAGGACCTCGCGGCCATGCGCTCCGGCCTGGGCCAGACCGCCGGCACCGTCCCCGCGCTGTGGCCGTACTACGTCACCCCGACCGACGGCCGCCGCACCGCACAGCTGGACGCCGAGCACGCAGCTCTGTCCCTGTTCGGCCTGCACCAGCAGAGCCGACAGACCCCCATGCACAAGCCCGGCACCAACCTCGGTGACGCACTGCGGGGCCTGCGTCACCACGACAGCGTCAGCGAGGACGCGCTCGACCGACGGGTGGCCGCTCTGGTCAACGCCACTTCCGTCGCGACCCTGCTGTACCGGCTGCGCGGCTTGATCACCCAGTTGCGCAGCATCGGCCAGCCGCTGGACTACAGCCGGCTCGCGCAGGACATCAACGACTGGCGCCACCCCCAGGCCCGGCAGCGCGTGCGCAGGGCTTGGGGGCTGGCCTACTACGCCTGGGGCCCCCGCCCCAGTCAGGACGCCTGAACCGCTCCTGACCAGAACCGCCCAGGACCTGAACCGCCCAGGACCCGGCCAGCCCCTGACCTGAACCACCCCGGACCCGGCCCGGCCCGCTCCGGGGCACAGCACGGCCACCGACGGCACTCGCCCCGCGGCTGAAGCCCGCCCGGCGGCGACCCCACCCAGAACACGGAGAACACCCACATGCCCCACGCACCCACCTACATCGACATCCACCTCCTGCAGACCGTTCCCCCCGCCAACCTCAACCGCGATGACCAGGGCAACCCCAAGGAGGCCTACTTCGGGGGAGTGCGCCGATCCCGCGTCTCCTCCCAGGCATGGAAGCGCGCCACCCGCCTGCACTTCGCCGGCCGCGTCCCGGAACAGGACCTGGCCACCCGCACCAAGCGCATCGCCGGGAAGCTCACCGACCGCATCGTCGAGACCTCCGACGTTGACGCCGAAGCCGCCGCCCGGCTGGCCGCCGCCCTCCTCGCCCCGCTGAAAATCAGCGCAGGCAAGAAAGCAGGCGACACCGCCTACCTCTTCTTCTACGGACGCCGCCAGCTCAACGCCGTCGCCGCACTCGTCGCCGACCAGGCCGCCGACCTCGCCGCCAAGGACGACACCGCCTTGGCCGACCACATCAAAACCCTCGACGTCCAGGAAGCCTTCCGCACCGGGCACCCCATCGATGTCGCCCTCTTCGGACGCATGGTCGCCGACATCCCCGCCCTCAACGTCGACGCCGCCACCCAGGTCGCCCACGCCCTGTCCACCCACGCCACCGAAGCCGAATTCGACTACTTCACCGCAGTCGACGACGAGAACGAAACCGAAGAAACCGGCGCCGGCATGATCGGCGCCATCGGCTTCAACTCCGCCACCCTCTACCGCTACGCCACCGTCGGCCTGCACCAGCTCATCGACAACCTCTCCGACTCAGAGGCAGCCATCGCAGCCGTCGACGAGTTCATCAACTCCTTCGCCCGCTCCGCCCCCACCGGCTACCAGAACTCCTTCGCCCACCGCACACTCCCGAGCATGGCCGCGGTCGTCGTCCGCTCCGACCAGCCCGTCAACCTCGTCTCCGCCTTCGAAGAACCCATCACCGCAACCTCCGGCATCGCCGCCGCCTCAGCGCGCCGCCTCGCCCGCGAGCACACCGCCGCCGTCCGCAACTGGGGCAACACACCCACCTTCACCGCGGTCTCCCACACCTTCGACACCGAAACCGGCACCACCGCCAAAGACCTGGAAGCAGCCTTCGGCACCGCCGTCACCTTCGACACCCTCCAGTCCCGCCTGCGCACCCACCTCACCGGCACCCACCAGCAGGACACCCCGTGACCCACCCGCCCTTCCCCGCCCTGCCCCACCGGAAGGCCGGCCCATGACCGACACCCCCGCCCACCGCGCCGTGCTCCTCCTCCGCCTGGCCGGCCCCCTCCAGTCCTGGGGCGACCGCAGCACCTTCAACCGCCGCGACACCCGCCCCGAACCCACCAAATCCGGCGTCATCGGACTCCTCGCCGCCGCCATGGGCCAGGACCGGGAAGAACCACTGGACGACCTGAACCAACTACGACTCGGCATCCGCGTCGACCAAGCCGGCACCCTCCTGCGCGACTACCACACCGTCAGCGACTACCGCGGCCGCCCCCTGCCCCAGGCCGGAGTCAACGCCAAAGGCATCCAGAAGCCGACCTCGCCGGCCAAACACACCCACGTCACCACCCGCTACTACCTCCAGGACGCCGTCTTCCTCGCCGCCGTCACCGGCCCCACCGACCTACTGACCACGCTGAACCAGGCAGTGCACGCACCGATGTACCCCCTGGCGCTCGGCCGCCGCTCCTGCCCACCCACCCAGCCCATCTCCCTCGGCCTCCACCACACAAGCCTCGAAGATGCCCTGCGCGAGACCCCCTGGCAAGCCACCCACCAAGCCCGCGAACGCTACGCAGCCCAGCTCGGACGACGCCAGAACCGAGGCCGCCCGGTCTACCCGGCACGCATCGACCTCTCCGCAACGCTCGAAGACCCCGCCGGGGACGACGTACGCCACGACGTCCCACTCTCCTTCCACCCCCAAGCCCGCACCTTCACAACCCGGCGCGTCCGCCACACCTGGCTGTCCGCCCCCACCGGCTTCCCCCGGCCGGACACCACCGACGACCACCTCCCCGACGCCGACGCCGGGCACGACCCCTTCGCCCTGCTGGGCTGGTGACCGCCATGACCTACCTCTCCCGCATCCGCATCAACCCGCTGCGAGCCGAAAGCCGCAAACTCCTGGCCAACCCACGCGCCATGCACGCCGCCGTCACCGGCGGCATCCCCGGCACACCCACCGGTGAACGCACCCTGTGGCGACTGGACGCAGACAACCCCCACCGACCGCACCTCTTCGTCCTGACCCCGACGAAACCCGACTGGACCCACCTGGTGGAGAACGCCGGCTGGCCCGACGCCGACGGCGACCACGCCGCCATCCGCGACTACACCCCCCTCCTCAACCAACTCGCCACCGGCCGCGAGTTCGCCTTCCGCCTCACCGCCAGCCCCGTCCAGAACACCCACACCCCCATCAAACCCAGCACGGAACAAACCACACGCCTGGAAAGCGCGGACACAGACCCGGGCAAACGCCCGCGAGGGTTCCGCCTCAGCCACCGCACCGCAGCCCACCAACTCCACTGGCTCCTCACCCGCGCCGAGAAGTGGGGCTTCGACATCCCCACCTCCTTCACCGACCCCGCAGCCCCAGGACTCACCCCCGCACCGACCACACCGCACGCCACGCCCCAGAACACACCAGACCCCCACCACCCGGACCCCAACCCCGCCCGCGAAGTCCGCATCCGCGCCCGCCAACGACAGTCCTTCACCAAGAACCCCAGCGGCCGACGCGTCACCTTCCACACCGTGACCTTCGAAGGCCACCTCCGCATCACCGACCCCACACAGCTCACCACCCACCTCCTCAACGGCATCGGCCCCCAGAAGGCATACGGCTGCGGCCTGCTCACCCTCGCCCCGCTGCCCACCCGAACCGCCCACAGCCATGGCTGACATCTGGTGGAAAGCCGACCCACACGACCTCCACCGCATCGTCGACCGCGTCTCCAGCGTCCACGTCGAACGTAGCCACCTCGACCGCGAGGACAACGCGGTCGTCATCATCAACAAACGCGAAACCGTACGCGTCCCAGCCGCCATGATCGCCGTCATCCTCCTGGGCCCCGGAACACGCGTCACCCACGGCGCCGTCCGCCTCCTCGCCGACTCCGGCACCGCCATGTGCTGGGTCGGCGAACAAGGCGTCCGCATGTACGCCGCCGGCCTCGGACCCAGCCGCGGCTCAGGACTCCTCCACCGCCAAGCCTGGCTGGTCACCCGACCCAAAGAACGCCTCAACGTCGCCCGAGCCATGTACGGCATGCGCTTCCCCGGAGAAGACGTCTCCACCGCCACCATGCAAAAGCTCCGCGGCCGCGAAGGCTACCGAATCCGCAAGCTCTACCAGCACCACGCCCAGCGCACCGGCGTCCCCTGGGACGGCCGCGTCTACAAAGCCGGTGACGCGTTCGCCGCCGGCGACGACCTCAACCGACTCTTGTCGGCCGCCAACGCAGCCCTCTACGGCATCTGCCACGCCGTCATCGTGGGCCTGGGCGCCAGCCCGGGACTCGGCGTCGTCCACACCGGATCGGCGATCTCCTTCACCCTCGACATAGCGGACCTCTACAAGGCCGAATACACCATCCCCCTCGCCTTCGACCTGGCGGCCAAAGGCCTCACCGAAGAACGCGACGCACGCATCGGCCTACGCGACAAGATCGCCGAGACCAAACTCCTCTCGCGTATCGTCCAGGACATCAAGGCACTCCTCACGCCCGACGGCACCGACTACGAAGCCCCAGAGACCAGCGAACTCTGGGACGAACGCAGCGGCTCCGTCCCCGCCGGCGTCAACTGGGCCACCCACCCCATGGACCCGCCCACCACCCAGGCAGACATGGGAGAACAGCACATCGCCGTCATCGGACCGGACCTCGACCAGCCCCCGACACCGGACCAACCCCGGTGACCGTCATCGTCCTCATCGCAGCCCCGGAGGGCCTCCGCGGCCACCTCACACGCTGGATGGTCGAAGTCAACGCCGGCGTCTTTGTAGGAAACCCCAGCCGCCGAGTCCGAGACCGCCTCTGGGCACTCCTCGCCGACCGCATCGGCGATGGCCAAGCCGTCCTGGTCGAACCCGCAGCCAACGAACAAGGATGGGCCACCCGAACCGCCGGCCGCGACCGCTGGAGACCTGTCGACTACGACGGCCTCATCCTCTCCGCCCGCAACCGTCACCCATGACGCACCATCGCCAAAACCAACCGACCCTGAACACGCCCTTCCCGCCCTAGCACCGCAGGTCAGCAAGTGTCGCCCCCGCACCCGCGGGGATGGTCCCGTCTCCGGCGGGTGCTGGTCGACGATGCCGGAGTCGCCCCCGCACCCGCGGGGATGGTCCGTCGATCACCCAGACCAACACGTCGTTGCAGGCGTCGCCCCCGCACCCGCGGGGATGGTCCCTCCGAGCGCGTCCCGGTTCACCAGCTCCACGGGTCGCCCCCGCACCCGCGGGGATGGTCCCACCCAGCGCGGGAAGCGGCAGCGGCCCATGCAGTCGCCCCCGCACCCGCGGGGATGGTCCGGGGATGACGCTCCCGGCCAACCGGCTTCTCCCGTCGCCCCCGCACCCGCGGGGATGGTCCCGGGAACGACCCCGATCTCTTCACTGGCCACGAGTCGCCCCCGCACCCGCGGGGATGGTCCCCCGGGGGCCGCCGCCACAGTCGCGTTCCACCCGTCGCCCCCGCACCCGCGGGGATGGTCCCCGGGGCGGGGAGGGAACGAGTCGCCCGGTCAGGTCGCCCCCGCACCCGCGGGGATGGTCCGATATCGCCGACGCCATGCAGCCGCGTCTTGTGGTCGCCCCCGCACCCGCGGGGATGGTCCGAGGGAGGGCGACATGCCCGAGATCCAGCGCACGTCGCCCCCGCACCCGCGGGGATGGTCCCTGCCGGTTGCCGGCCCCGTTGTCCACCGACCGGTCGCCCCCCGCACCCGCGGGGATGGTCCTTCATTGCCAATTCGGTCATCACACCGAACAGGGTCGCCCCCGCACCCGCGGGGATGGTCCGCGCCAGGAGCTCATGGCGCTGCTGGGGAGGGGGTCGCCCCCGCACCCGCGGGGATGGTCCCCCGGTGATGGCCCACACGAGGGTGCCGGGCAGGTCGCCCCCGCACCCGCGGGGATGGTCCGGCGGGGACGCGCTCCTGCTCCCGCTCGGGCGCGTCGCCCCCGCACCCGCACCCGCACCCGCACCCGCACCCGCACCCGCACCCGCACCCGCGGGGATGGTCCCGCGTTGACCTGGTGGGCGGTGCCGCGGTCGGCGTCGCCCCCGCACCCGCACCCGCACCCGCGGGGATGGTC
The DNA here is from genome assembly GCF_012033785.1 of Streptomyces bohaiensis. GTDB lineage: Bacteria > Actinomycetota > Actinomycetes > Streptomycetales > Streptomycetaceae > Streptomyces > Streptomyces bohaiensis. Next base: position 42,530 of record NZ_JAAVJC010000002.1, on the reverse strand, counting down.
CAGCCATGACCAGGGGAAAGCCGTCGAGCGCGAAGTCGCCCCCGCACCCGCGGGGATGGTCCGGACGATGGGAGCGAGCGCGCTGAGCAGACCCTGTCGCCCCCGCACCCGCACCCGCGGGGATGGTCCAGCGCCTGGGTCGACCACGCCGTCGCGCGCGGCGTCGCCCCCGCACCCGCGGGGATGGTCCGATGCGGCGCCTGCGGCACGCGACCACCGTGTCGTCGCCCCCGCACCCGCGGGGATGGTCCGGCGTCCGCCATCGCGTCGCAGGCGGCCGCGTTGTCGCCCCCGCACCCGCGGGGATGGTCCGGCGCTGCTCCTGGTCGGTGTGCAGGGCGGCACGTCGCCCCCGCACCCGCGGGGATGGTCCGTTGGGCGCGACCGGCGAGGAGACGCTCGGGCTGTCGCCCCCGCACCCGCGGGGATGGTCCTACGACTGGGTCATCGGGCGGATGAAGCTGCTCGTCGCCCCCGCACCCGCGGGGATGGTCCCGCGTTCATGCTGAGCGGGGCCGCCCGCTTGATGTCGCCCCCGCACCCGCGGGGATGGTCCCGGGTCCGGAGCTGGACCCGTGCCCAACCGCCCGTCGCCCCCGCACCCGCACCCGCGGGGATGGTCCGTAGCCGCACGCGACGTCGTGTTCGGCAGTGAGGTCGCCCCCGCACCCGCGGGGATGGTCCGGAACCACTCCCCGACGAGATCACCGAGAAGTGGTCGCCCCCGCACCCGCGGGGATGGTCCGATGTCCATGCCGACCTGCAGGCCGCGCCGGTCGTCGCCCCCGCACCCGCGGGGATGGTCCTGGGTGGATCCCCACCTGGCCGACCTGGCAGCGGTCGCCCCCGCACCCGCGGGGATGGTCCGCTCGGCACCCGTGAGCGAAGTGCTGTCGACCGGTCGCCCCCGCACCCGCGGGGATGGTCCGAACTCCTGGAACGCCGCGTCGGCCCCGGTGAAGTCGCCCCCGCACCCGCGGGGATGGTCCCCCGCACGCGGTGCTGTGCGTCAGGCAGGACACGTCGCCCCCGCACCCGCGGGGATGGTCCCGGGTTGCTGACATCGCCGCCCGCCTCCTCCGGGTCGCCCCCGCACCCGCGGGGATGGTCCCCCGGCTCGCATCGAGTGGCCGGTGAGTCGGACGTCGCACCCGCACCCGCACCCGCACCCGCACCCGCACCCGCACCCGCACCCGCACCCGCGGGGATGGTCCCCTCTACTACTGGGAGCAGAAGGTCGACGGCGGGTCGCCCCCGCACCCGCGGGGATGGTCCCTGGAGCGGCAGGGCTACGACCGGCCCACCGCCGTCGCCCCCGCACCCGCGGGGATGGTCCGAACAGTGCGCCGCGCTCCCACCGGTTGGTGATGTCGCCCCCGCACCCGCGGGGGATGGTCCCCGCCGCCTGTGCGGGGCGAGCTGGTGGTTGCGGGGTCGCCCCCGCACCCGCGGGGATGGTCCGACGACGCGGTCGCCGCTGAACGCGAGCAGCGCGTCGCCCCCGCCCGCGGGGATGGTCCGCTGTCGGTGCGGGCGGTGAGCATGGCCCCGAGGTCGCCCCCGCACCCGCGGGGATGGTCCGGCAGCCGTCGCCACGGACTCCGCCGCCCCGCTGTCGCCCCCGCACCCGCACCCGCACCCGCACCCGCACCCGCACCCGCACCCGCACCCGCACCCGCACCCGCACCCGCACCCGCACCCGCGGGGATGGTCCGTTGGTCTTGCCGGTGCCCATACCGCCGCTGACGTCGCCCCCGCACCCGCGGGGATGGTCCGCGCGGGGGACACCCTTTGGGGCATTGCGTCCGCGTCGCCCCGGCGGGCCACCGGCCGGGAGACCTGCGGCCGTTCCGCCCACCGAATCCGGGCTGAGCGCCCACCACCACGGCCGCTATCACCGCGCACGTCGTACCCCATCCCGCGAAGCGGACCATCTCTGTACCGCAGACGGTTGCCCCCAAGGCAGCAGCGCCACACCGGGACCAACTCTGCCCACCGCGATCTTGCCCAACTCCTCCCCGGTCCCCCGCCCAGCGCGAAGCGCGAGGTCGGCATTCTGGCGTAGTTGATCGGGCTCGGTTCGATGCTGGGCATCTGTCTCTACAACGGGGCGAGCTGCCGCAGGGTGAGGTTGGTCCGCCAGTAGGCGGCGATCAGCAACACCCGGTCCTCCAACGGCAGGCTCCACGGCCGGCCCCTGCGCACCGGGTCCGCCCCTTCGCGTCGCAGCGCGGTGACCAGCCTGCCGAACTGCCGCGGGCTCAGCGCAGCGAACGGGACTATCCAGGACGGCTCCGACGCCGTAAACACCCAGCCACCGCAAGATCATTCCACCGCTGACCTGCACTTACGGGACAGGCCTTAGCTCTGGGTCCGAGCTGCCCCACGCGGATGCCGCAATCGCCCTACGACAGGGAGGCCACTGCCGACGTTGCGTCGCGCGCCGGAGGAGACCTGCTATCCGAAGTGCATAAACCCTTCACGAGACTCGTGCAGCGATTACGCTAACCACAAGGTCATCAGGAGGTTCGATCGTTTCGGCGGTGCGGTGACCGTGCGAAGGAACGAGGGGGCCGAGGAACCGACCAGACACCGGATTGAAGTGCGGCGACGTGCGCCGGTGCCGTGGCGGCCTTGACCCCGGTGGGGGGAGAGCCATGAACCGTTGGGTTGGCATCGTGTCGCTGCGGGAACCCGCGGCCCCGACACCCGTGCACAGGATCGCGCTCGCTATCGAGGCGGCGCGCCGACGTACGTCTTACAGCTTGGACGGACGGCAAGTGCCCTACGAACGGATGCGAGCCGCTTTGCGCAGGCTGGGGCAGACGTATGCGGCCCGCTCCGAGTGGGGTCAGTGGACTTACTGCGTCGACTTGACCGGCGACTTCTTCGACGGCGGACTCGTCGGCCGTCTTCCCGAGTGGCTCGCTACCGATCTTCGGGCCGAACTCGGCAGGAAGCCAGCAGCTTCAGCCAGCGAGCGTGCTCGGCAGCACAGGTCGGGCGGTGCGCGGGCGCAGAGCCGTGGCGGAAGTGCCTCTCGACGGAGAAAACCTGCGGCTTCCGCGCCGGCCCGGAACGCATCCGGCTCCGCTCGGGCAGCTCATAGGAAGGCGGACGATCCCCTGCGGCCGTATGTACGCGTCGTACGGCAGCTCGCCGTCCGTGACGTTCCCCCGCTGACCCTGGCACAGCCCCCCGCCGCCCTGGTGGGCACCTTCGGGGAGACCGTCCGTACAGCGATCCAGGATATAGCGGGCGAGTGGGATGTGGACGAACAGACCACTGCGTGGATGGGGCTGGCGTCGATGCACATCAGCCGCCTTTACGAGAGCGGCCTGTCCGAAACGACGGTGACTTCGCACGTCCTGGGAATGCTCGACCAGTTGGGCCGCAGCACGATCGACGTTATCCTCATCGACGCGTGGATCGCACAGCGGCAGCCGGAGAAGGTCGGAACGCAGGCGAGCGAACACAACCGACGCTCCACGGAGGCCCGACGGTTACTCGGCCAGTGGGCGACGGAACGGGGCCTTGTCCAAATGGGTGCCGGTGAGGCGCAGCGCCCCGCGCCCTCAGTCGCTGAGGGAGTCGCCCGGCAGATCTTCGGCCTCCTCAGTCTCACCGGTGCCCACGAGATCGCCCGCCGGCTGGTCGACGTCATATGTGTCGGCCTCGACCACGGCACCGACCAGATCGGCGGCGCCGACCCCCTGACCGAGGCGCAGACGCTTTTCGCGAAGGATGGGCTTTCCTACGAGTACGCCGAGGAGGGGCCCGATCACGACAAGAGATACACAGCCATCGCCCGCACCGGTGGAGGCCGCAGTGCACGGGGCGAGGGCCGCAGCAAGAAGGCGGCACGAGTCGCTGCCGCACGAGCCCTGCTGCGAAACCTTCCGCCAACTAGGCGGCCCGCGGCTCGCCCGGCGAAGACCGCCCCCATTACCGCGCCGCCGCAGCCGTACAGAAATGCCCCTCCTCGCGGGCACCGGGATGCCCTCAGCGACCTGGTGGCGATGTTCGAACTCGACGACCGTCTGATCGCCGGCTTCCTCGCCCAGGCTCTTACCCACTCGTCATACGTCTATGAGAACCGGACCGACGTGGCGGCGCACCACCAACGGGACAATCAGTTGCTGGCCCACCACGGCTCCCTGGTCCTCGACCACTTGGCCAAGCACGCGAGAGTCGGTCGCATCCTCGCCCATGGCCTGGTCCCGGACGAGGACGAGGCCCGTATGCATACGCCCGCCAACGAGGACACCGCCCGGCTCGGTACCGCTCTTGCCCTTGCCGACGGGATGCGGACTGGACGGGGAGAAGACAGTCAGCGGCGGAGCACGGTTGCCGATGCCGCGCAGTCGGTCGCCGCCACTGCCTGGCGCCTGCACGGTACCCGCCTGCTGAGGAGGCGCCCCGCAGTCCTTGACGGTTGGCTATCCGAACTTCAGTACCAGCACGAACCGGTGACCGCCCTGAACCTCCTGACAACCTTGTTCGGGATGACGCAGCATTACGAGTACGAGCGCACCGGCCTTGACCACCTGCAGACCTTCACCTCCACGCTCGTCCTGTCCGACGCACGTGGCCGTGTCCACCGGTGGGCCGTGCCGCCCGAGGGGCCATCCTCCAAGAGTGACGCAGACAAGACGACTGCTCAGGATGTGCTGGAGGTCCTCGCTGCCCCGGCCGACGATCTCGTGGACGCCCTCACCGTGGCTGAACGTGACTTGTTGCGGTACCTGCTTCGCGCCCAGCTCGACGGGCTGGCGACGACGACCGCGCGGCAGCGCATCCGAATTATCAGCGGCAGCCTGCTTGGTACGGATCTGCTGGCCACGGGGGATCTCGATGCATTCTGCGCCTGGGCCCGCCGGGTGCATGATCTGCTCCACGCCGAGGACGACACCGTGCCACCACCACTGGGTGAGCTATATCGGCAGATCTTTGCCGACACCCGCTTCGGGCCGCGCTCTCTCCTGCGTCGCATGGCAGCAGAGCAAGGGAACGACTCGGCTGGCACGGTCCGTCGCAACGCGGCCGAAGTGGTCGGAAGCGCCGCCGCAAGAGGGCTATGGGGGGTTACGGTGCGCGACGTGGTGCAGGGTTGGTGGCGTGAACGGGCATTTCGGACTAGCGTCACGGTACGCGATGACATGCGGCAGGAGCCCTTCCTTCCGCTCCCTGCGCAGCTCGCGGCCCTAGACGAGACGCTGGCCTGGTGTGGAGAGGCTGCCGAGGCGGCGGGCAGCCCGATCGATGTCGAACTGACCATTCAGGACGGAACCCTGCACACTTGGATCGGACTGCAGGGGCTCAACACCAGGGTGGCCTGCGACGACTTCGCACGGCTGCTGTCTCGCACCCTGCCACACACTGACTGTCTCGTTGACGACGGCCACGTGCTGCTGCGACTCCACGGCCGACTCGACACGGAGTCATTGACACCGCTGGCCGTGGCCGGGATCGACGCCTACTTGTCCGGCGCCGGGGCTCCGTCGCCTCTGGCGAACGCACGTGAACAGGAACCGGTGGCCGAGTATAGGGAAACTCTCTGAAGCCGCAGGCCTCACGCCCCATCACCAGCCCACCAGGAATCCTGTGCTCGACCGCTCTCCTTGCCCACCGCAGACCAGGGCGTCCATGGCGTCGGTGCGCCTGATGACCTCCAGGCCGCGGCCGAGTGTCTGACTGTGTCAGAGCGTGTTTGAGATGGGGTGTGTCGGTGGGTGGGGCGGCTCGTTGGGTAGAGCGTGGGACGAGCATCGGGGTATCCGTCTGATCTGACTGACGAGCAGTGGGAGTTGATCGCTGCGCTGCTTCCGCCGGCTGGTGCGGGGCCGAGGGCGGGGCGGCCGGAGAAGCATCCGAGGCGGCGGATCGTGGATGCGATCTTGTACGTGACCCGGACCGGCTGTCCGTGGAGGTACCTGCCGAGGGACTTCCCACCCTGGGAGACGGTGTACTGGTACTTCAGCCGCTGGCACGATGACGGCACCGTCGCCTGCCCTGCGCCGCACCGTCCGCCGCAGTGAGGGCCAGGGGCCAGGGCAGATCGACGGAGCTGGTGTACATGCCGGGAGTGTTGCAGCGGCCGCAGGCGGATGCTCCGACTTTGCGCGGTACCACTACTGCCCCGCAGTGTCAGTCAAGCGCACGGCGCTTCCGCCGTGCGCCTGCTGTCCGGTCACCCCGGCTCGCGGTGCTTCGTTTCGGCCGGGTGCGACCGGGACGGTGTTAGGCGTGCGGCCTCTCGGGCGGCCGATGTTTGCTGTACGACACCACGCGGAATGCTGTAGCTGATACAGCGCAACGCTTGAAGGGATACATCGCATCATGTACACGCTTCAGTCTCTGGCGAACGGTCTGCGGACTGACCACCCCGTCCCCGGCCTGCCCTTCGTCGATGACGCACACCTACCGTTGGACGACCCCGAGGCGCTCGAAGCCATCGGCCGCGGCGCCGGTGACGGCATGTGGGGTCGCTGGGACTCCGAGCAACCAGGCAGGGGCTGGCGGGGCTACACCACCGACCCGATCAGGCACGACCTGGCCTGGGTAGTGCGCCACCACCCAGCCCTCGGCCGGTCTGTGCTCCTTATTCGTGACGAAGATGCCGCCTCAATGCACTCCGCCCTTCAAGGCGCCCCCCTGCTGTACCGGGCAGGCGGATACTGGTGGGACGGAGCCACCTGGTACCGGCCGGCGCAGATCTGGGACTCAGCCAGCGAGAACTACCTCCGCACACCCGCCAAGTCGGCCATCACCGTAAGTGCAGCCGACCTCCTCGACGACACCGCCGAACCCACCGCCGGACAGATCAGGAAGATCGCCACGTTCGACTCCGCCGCCGACGCTCCAACGCCTCACCGCTGGACAGATCACCTGGCGCTATGGGCCGAACACCGCACCACCCGCAGCGACGCCCCAACCGCCATACAGCTCACACAATGCGTGGTGAAGCCCTCCGCTCCCGAACTCGCAGGCGACCAACTCGTCGGTATCCCGGAGATGGCCGAACTCGCAGGGATCGCCGCCTCCACCCTGCGCGCCTACGTCTCCCGCGGCGAAGGCGACGTCCCCCTCCCGCAGGCCACAGTCTCCGGGCGGAGCGCTTGGTCCCGCCCGGTCGCCCAGGACTGGGCGCATGCTCGCCGTCGCTCCGCCGACAGTGTGGTCGCCACTCTCACCGGCGGTGATGCCAGCACGCGGCCTCCCGGCATCAGGGACGTCCAGGACCACTTCGGCCGGGCCTTCCACGCCTCTCTGTTCAGCCGCCCCGACATCCGTAAGCGTTGGGCCCTGCGTTGGCGTGGTGAGGACGAGGTCCGCAAGGTCGCTGACCAGCTGGCCCGCAACGTCGCGGACGGGCTGGACCAGATCATCCCCACCGATGATCTGGCCGCCACCGTGCGGCATGCCGTCCTCGACGAACTGGCCTTGCAGCACGACAGCCGGCCCGACCAGTCCTACGGGCTTTCCCCTCGTGTCACACGGACACTGGACTGGCTGATCCGCCATCACCCCAAGTACGGCCATCGCGTTCTTGGCGACATCGTGGGTGAAGCAGAACGGCGCCTCGGCATTCCCCGCCACCGCATGGAGCGCTGCCTGCGCACATCACTGGCCCTGGATGGCAAGCTCAGCGACGAGCAGCTCCACGACTATCTCGAAGTGGCCCTGCCTCCCACCAAAGCAACGACACAGGACCACTAGGTACAGATCGGGGTGGGTAGCTTCGGCGGCCCACCCCGGAAGAGGGTGGTTTGGGCGAACTGCCATCGCGAGGTCGCCGGCGTGGCTACTCTCAGATGGTGGCTGTGGGAGAGGACGCGCAACTCAAAGGTTTCTCAGGCGCCCGGCGAGCGAAGCAGTGGCTCGAAGGCACGATGCGGATCTTCGGCGCCTACGCCAACACCGACTCCGAGTCGTGCGGCCGCAGGCTGACACTGCCGTGGCCCTACGGCGGCCGGACGTTCTCGTTCGACCTCGGCGGCAGCATGCGCGGCGAGCCCTACCAGCACGACACCTTCTGCGCCGAGGTCAAGAACTACACCCAGCCCAGTGACCAGGGCACACATTTCGATGAGTTCCTCGCGAAGTGCTACGTCGCCGTCGCCGCGAACCACCACCACAGCGACCACTTCATGTGGATCACCTGGTCTCCGTTCCGTGCGACGACCTGGTCGACCCTCTCCACTCCCGACCAGGTGACCAAGTCAGTGCTGGCCCACAGCGACCGTGTCCTCGGAACCGCGGACGAGGCCAAGGCCCGAGAGCTCCTCAACGAGGAGACGGTCAACGCTGTCGCACAACGGCTCTGGCTCCTCGTCCTATCCGACAAGCAGGAGACGCTTGTGCCACTCAAAGACTGGGCAGCCATCGTCGCCGCTGAGCTGGTCCGCCGGGGTGAATCATGGTGAACGACCTCGCACAACGAGTCGCCCAGGCTATGGACGAGCCCGACGACCAGACCATGTTCTCCAGGATCAAGAACACCGTCGCGCGGCGCCTCAAGGAGACCGACCCCCAGGCGCTCGTCACGACCACCGAGTTCTTCAACCACACGCACGTCCCTGATCTCGTCGTCACCTGGCCCCGCCGACCGAGTACGCCCAGCCGACACATCTACCTGCGGACCACGTCCAACCAGCAAGAGCTCGACGACGACCTGCACCGCCTGCCCAGCGAGAACAACCCCGTTCTCCTGACGCTGGGCCACCTCGAGGCCGCTGAGCGCCTCACCGAGCCGTCAGGCAACAAGCTCCTGCTCGACACCGCAGCGGTAGACAGCCTCCGCCCGGCCGCCGGCGCACCCGACATCCCACAGCTCGTCTCTCGGTCCGTCCTGGAAGGCGGCCGCGGCACCCTGGACGGCTCGACCACCACGGGCCTTCTCATCACCGTCGCCGACGGCGCCGATGCAGCCCGCACGGGCACCCCCGGACCCACCCAGCGGGCCGTCCAGACCGCCAGCGACCATCTCAACCAGCAGGTCGCCGGCCGACTCAGTTCGTTCCTCGCCGCCCTCTGGCAAGGCAGCGGCAACACACTCGCGAACTTCCCCGGCCCTCAGAGGACCACCGAAGGCCTCGACGTAACCGCACTGATGTATCTCCTGGAAACAGAAGAGATCAGCGACGCCGCCTTCTGGAACCGGATCGTCGGCATGCTCAACCTCGCTGCCCTCCTCCAAGTCCCGAGCACCGCAGCAGCGAACCTGCAACACCTCATGCGCGAAGCCATCAGCCAGTGGACAGCCCGGGCTTGCATGGTCGTGCCGGGTTCCCGAGGGCCCGAGGCCGGCCCGTGGAAGTGGGTGCTCCACGACGGGGACCTCGTCCTGCAGACACCCCGCTTCCACGCCGTCGTCGGCACCTCCCGCAAAGCCCTGAACCCGGCAGAGCGGTACGACCTGCCCAGCCTCGAGGAGATCCGTGCACGAGCGGAACGCTTCGGCATCCCCCTCACACAACTCCGCATGAGCGTCACCGACCGGCACATCGGCTACGGGGGCGCCGGCGACGACATCTCACACGACCAGAAGCTGGACCAGCTCAGCGGCGCGATCAACGAAGCGAAACTCGTCATCGAGACAGACGCCCGCGTCTCATCCGGAGCCGTCCTCAACTGCACGTTCGGGAACAGGACAGCCTCCGCCCACGGGTCGCGGACACAGGTGCCTCTCGACGCACTCGTGGGAACGACCATCAGGCTCCAGACCAAACTGACGGACGAGGAAGGCTCCACAGTGGAAGCCCTTCTCGGAGCTCAAGGCTCACCACCGGAGGCGAGCTGGAGTCAGCCGAGGCTCGACGAAGGCTGAGCCCGAACACCGGCGAGCCGCTCGCAGCAGCACCTGAACGCCTCGGCCGCGGGCCGGTCAGGAGGAGGCAGACTGGAGCCGTGCTCAGCGCTGCCTGCTACCGGCGGTCGGTCGTCTACCGCAACCACTTGAGCAGTTCCGCAGCTCCGCCTCTCACCCGTGCGTCGCTGTCTCGGAGCAGTCCGGCGCAGCGACGTGTCAGTTCCCCGTGATCACCGTCGTTGTCAGCCAGGGCGTCGTGTACGCCGGTGAGGATCCAGTCTGCCGTGGTCTCGTCCGCGTCCGCGAGCGCGGCGGCAACCAGTCGCAGCGCCGCAGTCGAGTGCTCCTGCCACAGAGCCGCTGCTGCCCTGCGCGGCACCGCGGTGTCCATGCTGTCCAGCAGGAGCGTGTGCAGCGCGGCGGCGGCATGGGGGTCTGCGGCGTGCGAGGCCAGTGCCTCCGCCGCGCGGACGCGCGTCGACCAGTCGGGGGACGCGGCCTGGTCCAGCGCGGGGCGAAGAAGGTGGTGTGGCACGTACGGAGGTTCTCACAGCACGCCTGCGCGCCTGTCGCGAGGCGGCCTTCGCGCGGTCCTCGAGCATCGGGGCATTCTGTGTGAAGCGCCCCAGCATCGAGCTTGCGGGCCGTACCGTAGGACGTCGGAGAGGAGATTCGTGATGAACGACATCAACGAGGCGACGATGGTCACCTACACCACCGCCGGCCGCACCGAGCTGCCAGCGACGATCGACGGGATCCGCGCCGCACTCCCCGAGAGCGAGCGGGAGGAGTTCACTGCGGAGGCCGGCCGGACTCCGGCTGGCGAGCTGCCCCGGGTCCTGGCCCGCTGGGCGCTACGAACCGACCAGCAGGCGGTCCAGGATGCGGAGGCGCAGTACGCCCGCCTCGCCGCCGGCGACTTCAGCGACTGCGTCGCCCAGGACGACCCGGAGGCCGGCGCAGCGTGAGCCGATACCGCATCCAGTACTCCCCGCAGGCCGACGCCGCCCGCAAAGCCATGCCGCGGCAACGCCGCGGGGAGTTCGAGTCCGCGATGACCAGCGCACTCGGCTCCGACCCCTACGGCAGCGGCTCGGCGCCCATCGGATCTGACAAGGACCGGCGCGAGATCACCGTCAAGGGCGTCTTCGTCGGCTACTACGTCTCCCAAGCCGTCCTCGTCGTCACCGCCGTCCAGATCGTCGACCCCCACTGAGTCCGTCGGTGGGATCGGGCTGAAGCGGCATCTCGAACGTTCGCGGCGCACTGAACCGCTCTCTCATCGGCAGGCGCGGACCGGCTGGGGACTGGTCCGAGTACCTGTTCCGAATTGCACGTCGGAGCTCCGCCGACCTGTTAGTGGCATCGACGGTGACTGCCGTGCGGTGTCGACCTTCGACGAGCGATATCCCTCGCCCACTGCCGCGGCCCCGTTGGGAAAGCGCGGCTGTTTGAAGACCGTCACTGCGCGGCGGCGGCCTGCGTCATAGCGGAGATAGCGGCCCGGGCCGTGGCCGTCATCCGCCAGACGCCGGACGACTCGATTTTGAATCCGAGGCGAGACCTTTGAGCACTAGATTCCCCGACCCAGGACACGTCGGCAGCCGGAGCATACGGCTGAAAGCTGAGCGCGTTCTAGATGCGATGCCTCCAGGTCACCGGGCCGCCTGGGAAAAGGCGATGGACGAGGCGGATAAAGATATCCTCAACGAGGGCACCGTGCTGTCCATCGATAAGGTCCAGGGCACCTACAGCAAGAAGCGGGACGAGTGGCACATGCCACCCGGTGCCGGAAGTGGAATGAGCTCGGTAGACGACGGAGTCGTCACCGTGACTGTCCTTGAGTACGCACTCGCCTCAACTGTCACCATCTGTGAAGTCAGCAGCTACCTAAGTGGTGGCCGGCTTTTCCACAACGTAGTTGTGGGTGAGATCACTGTCGTCAGCGGCTTCGTGTCAGATTTCGTTCCCGCACCAGTAGCCACCGATACTGAGCCAGCCTCCGCGGCGCCAGCCAACTACACCCCGGCCGACAGGGACTACCGTCTCTATACCTACAGCCCCGAGAACTTTGCCCAGCGTCTTGCAGACGTGGATCGGGCCTACCGTAGCCTCGTCGATAGGCTCCAGCAGAAGGAAGCGGCCCAGCCGGGGAAGGACTACTTTCAGCTGAATAGCCTTCTCGCATCACTGGAGCTAGGCCTCCAAATGCTCGAACCTCAGGTAATTCAGCCCCTGACACCCGAGGAGCTCGCGAAGATCCCGCGCTGGTTCCTAATGAGCCCGACCGAGTTCGAACACGCCATAGCTGATCTGTGCCGTCGCGACGGTTGTACTGAAGTGAGAACCCCCGGCGGCGCTGGCGACCTCGGCGCAGACGTGATCGCCGTCACACCAGAAGGCTCCACCCTGGTCGTTCAATGCAAGCGCTACAGCTCGAGCGGCCTAGTCGGCAGCCCGGAAGTGCAGAAGTTCGCCGGCACGGTCTTTCACCATCACAAGGCCGACACCGCCCTCTTCGTAACTTCTTCCATGCTGACAAAGCCAGCCAAGGCGTACGCAAAGAGCGCAGGTATCCGGGTAATCGAATCTGCAGAGCTCGAACAGTGGGACAAGGGATCGCTGCGCGCCCCATGGGGAATCGCAAACGAGCACCTCTCCTAAACACGCGCATCCCATGAATTACTCCTGCGGGAATCTCGAAGTTCTACGTAAAAGCGCACTGGCGAGTGGGAAATCTGTGATTGCACCCCGGGGAGTGGTCACCAATCCGGCGAAGGCGACGCGGCTCACTGATCGGCCACCCAGTTGGTGAACTTTTCCACGGCTGCAATAATGGCCTGCCCTCCGATTCGACTACTGGCGCTGACGAGTGCCGCCTTGATGCGTTGGCCAGCGCTAATGCGATCCCTAGATGACTGACCATTGTTCCCCAGCACCTCGACATCGTTCAGAAATTTCTCCCGCTCGACTGGCGGAAATTGGGTAGCCACGTCGCGAAGTTTGTGAACTAGGTCAACTAGTTCACCCGGCTGGATCCCAACGTTTTGCGTCACGTGCACGCCTTGCACGGCAGCACCTCCGTATACGTTCTGATTGAAGACTGGCCCCGCCCCGGCAGAATTCTGCATCGCCATGTACTCCCTCACGCTAACTCCCGCCATTACGCAGTCAATGCCGCGCACCGTGAGCTTCAACTTCTTTAGCTTCGTGATCTCCATGTTCCGCATGCGCCTATTCCACCACGCGTATCCGATATCACGCACTTCTATAGTTTCCTTGACTACGACAAAGTCAGCCAATCCGTGACCCATGAGGTACTGACCAGCTTGCTCCACTATGGGGCTATAGTAATTCGACTTATCGAGATCACTACCCTGAAACAATAAGTCCTTGGTGAATTTGGAAATTCCCCAATAGTCAAGTTCTTCACGAAAGGCGGCGCGGATCATTCGTTCTACTGTGTGAGCAAGCAGGGCCCCCGGGGCCTGGCGGTCCGCTTCGAGCTCCTTTGCTCTCCGCTTTCCAGCCCAAGTCAACTGAATTCTTTCTGGCGCACTGTAGTATTTCCGCACCACTTCGACGAGACCGCGCTCCGCAAGAAGCTCGATGGCGACCATCATTTCTATTTTCCTGTCCTGTGAGGGATCGCCGGCGCTGATATCGGCTGGGAGGACAGGGGAGGAGACGTCTCCGGATGTGTGGTCCATCAGTCGCAGCAGCAGCACACAAGCCATGTCTTCGATCCGGAGGTGGTCGCGATTGCCCATTATGTCTCCATATGGTCGACGTCTGCATGCGGACCGTCTCACATTTCTAGAACCAAAAGTAATCAAACTGCCTAAAAGAAAGTGCTAAAAATGGGTGTGGCCAGTGGGGCTGAGAGGGTGCCGGTACGACGGGTGAGTGGTGTGAGCCGCAGTTGGGCGTCGAGGGAAGGCTTGCCGGGAGGGCTCTAGATCCAGACCAGTCGCACGACGGTGACGGTGAGAATGCCGCGGGAGACGTAGTACCTCACGAACACTCCCGCAACGGTTGCCTCTCTGCGGTCCGGGGACCCGTCGAGTGCCGCTGAGTCTCCGCCGTAGGGGTCCTGCGCGAGGCCACGCATCGCGGTGTCGAAGGTGCGACGCGTCGAATCGTCCATCTTCAGACGGGCGTCATCCGCCGGCGGCGCGTAGACCACTCTGCAGCTCACGCGGCTCCCCTGGCGTCGTCGTCGGCTTCCACCGCGCCGATGTCCTCGCCGGCCTCGAGCCGTGCAAAGAGTGCGTCGTCTTCCTGGTTGGCCGCGGACCCGGCCAGTGCCCAACGCACCAGCACAGTCGGGAGCTGCGCGGCGGGTGCGGTCTCCACCTCAGTGTCGAACTGATCGCGGAGCTCGGGCGGGACTGTTGGCCGGATGGTGGCAATGGTGCCGGGCAGCTCGATCAGCTCTCCGTTCACCATGGTTTTGAGAGTGGGGTGCACGTGTCCTCCCTGTGTGCCGCGTACTGAGGTCACGGTACGGGGTGGTGGTGGCTGTGGTGTCGAGAACGCTGAAGGCCGGCTCGGCGGGTGGATGGACGACAGTCTCGGTCGTGCTGGTCGGCGGGGTGCCCCTATGTCTTTGGTCAAGGGAAACGGGGGTGCGTCGGGTCGGTGGGCCGGGCAGCATGGCGGGGTGGCTGATCTGCTGTGGGATGACGTGAAGTGCTTCTTCGGCCCGGACTTGATGGGGGCGTTGCCGGACGTGCGTGTCCCGGATGCCTCGGCGGAGGACTGGCAGGCGGTCCTCGATCTTGTCGCGGAGAAGGACTGGAGCTGCCAGTACTCCGGGGGAGAGACGGTGCTTCCAGTGCCCCGCGCGGAGGCCGTGCTGTCCCGGCCGGCGGGTGCCGAGTGCCCGGACCTGCGGGTCTGGCCGACGCCTGATGTGTTGGCGATCTTCCGTTTTCATGCCGAGGATGAAGTCGACTTCGACGTCGACCTGCGCGAGTTGCAGGGCCAGGAGCGACTTGATGTGTTCTGCGGCTTCCTCCGGGAGATCGGCCGGCGGCTGGGCAAGCCCGTGCTGATGGACCCGGAAGGCGGCTATGGCCATCCGGTCCTCGGCTTCGACGTCGAGGCCGATCGAGTCGTCCTCCTCGCAGACCCGCAGGTCGGGTGAGCGCGGCCGACGGCTGCGGTTCATAGAAGGTCCCGTCCCGGAGCATCGCGAACAGGACGTCGGCCCTGCGGCGGGCGAGGCAGAGCAGGGCCTGGGTCTGGTGCTTGCCCTGGGCGATCTTCTTGTCGTAGTAGGCCCGCGATGCCGGGTCGCCCAGTGCGGCGAACGCGGAGAGGAAGAGAGCCCGGTTGAGCTGCTTGTTTCCTCTTCTGGAGGGCTGTTCACCGCGGATCGAGGAACCTGAGCTCCGGGTCGCCGGGGCGAGTCCGGCGTAGGCGGCGAGGTGGCCTGCGGTCGGGAAGGTGCTGCCGTCGCCGACCTCGATCAGGATGCGGGCGCCGGTCCTGACGCCGACTCCCGGCATCGGCGTCGGGACCTTCGAAAGAGGGTGCGCCTCCAGCAGTTCCTCGATCCGTCCGGCCAAGAGTTTCCGCTGGTCAAGCACGGCCGTCAGCGAGCCGGCCAGGCTTGGGACGATCAACGCGGCCGCCTCGGTGCCGGGAACGGTGACGGTCTGCTCGTCCAGGGCGGTGAAGAGGTCCTCGACCAGCCGCTCGGCCATCCTGGGCGCCTTCGGCCGCAGAAGGGTGACCAACCGCCGGCGTCCGGCCTTGCGGATCTGGGCCGGTGACCCGAACCGTTCCAGCAGGGTGAGGACGGCCGGGTGCTGCAACCGCGGTCCCAGCACCCGTTCCAGCGACGGATGGACCTGGGTCAGCAGGCCATGGAGCTGGTTCGCAACCCGGGTGGCCTCGCCGGCCAGGTCGTCGTCGAAGCCCACGATCATCTCCAGCTCGGCGATCGTCTCATCCTCGCCGTCGATCGCCCGCAGCGTGTGGGGCATCGCGCCGGCGGCGTCGGCGATGATGAACGCGTCCTTCGCGTCCGTCTTCGCCTCGCCGGGGTAGAGGTCCGCAATCCGCCGTATCGTCAGGCCGGGCAGGTAGGCGACGGGACAGCCCATGTCGCGGGCGACCGCCAGTGGCAGGGCGCCGATCGAGGCCGGCTGGTCGACCACGACGAGCACTGTTCCGTGCTTGGCCTGGAGTTTCGCGAACAGCTCGCGGAGCGTGGGTTCGGTGTTGGGCAGACGCTTGTCGAACGCCTTCTTCCCGGTCGGTGTGACGGCGGTGGCGTGGTGTTCGCCCTTGCCGACGTCCAGGCCGAGGAAGACGTCGATGTCGCCGGTGTCGATCACGTGCAGGCCCCTCCATCACGCTTTCGTCCGGCCTTGCCAGGGCACCGAGCTGCCACATCCACGTTACGGAGAGCTCTTCCGGCCTTGGGTGAAGCCGGTGCTCAAGCCCCTCATCAGCGGTCCGTCGATGCCTCCGGACCCGGTGACACCACCCCCGGATCATCGACAACAAGGGGGGAAGTCATGCCGGACCCGAAGGCCGGAGGCCCCATTGCGAAGCCACGAAGAAGGTAACGGGGGGGGGATCGGTGGCACTGGGACGGATGCTTCTCGGGCGTCGGCCGCCGGCACCACACAGTCCGGTCGCGGCTTCGCCGCACGGGGGTCGGTTGGTCAGTGCCAGGATTGAGTTGGTTGTCGAGGGAGTGCCGCACTCTCCGTCTCCTTGCTGCCGCCAGCCAGGGTCTCTTCTGTCGCGGTGGGGCGCTTCTCTTTGAGGCACTCGGGGAGGAGGTTGGCGACCTGGGCGAGCTCGCGGTCAGGCCAGAGGGCGCCGCGGTCACAGCGGGGGTGTGCGCTTGTCCCGGCAGCGCAGGTTGAGCGGTGGAGCGGCTGATGGGTTGTCGGGAAACCTGCACCTGGAGCTTGGTGGGGCGTCCAGAATGGGCGGCATGATGCGTGTACGCGGGCGAGGCCGCGTTCTCATAGGGATTGTCTCGGCGCTGCTGGTGGTGTCGGTGGGGGTGACGTGGGCGGTCGGAGGGTTGGAGCGGGCCAGCTGGATGGCCGGTGTGGCCGGACTGGTGGCCGCGGTTACCTTCGGCGGCGCCAGCTGGCTGACGTCTTCTGGTTCCGCGAATGGCGGCGGGGGAGCGGTGCGGGCGTCGAACACCGGTGACGCCCGCGCGTCGGGCGGTGGAACTGCGATCACCGGTATCAGCACCACCGCCGGCCAGGACGGAATAGTCACCGCGGAGGACACCGGGTCCGCAACAGCAACCGGCAGTGGCAGCACCGCCACCAGCGGCATCGATCAGAACTGACAGCCGCACAAGCACCCGGTACGAGACAAGGGGAGGGGCAGAGCATGGCGTGGGGTAACAACCGACAAGTCCGTGCGTCCGACACAGGCGACGCCACAGCAACAGACCGCAGCGTCGCCATCAGCGGCAACGTCCTCATCGAGCAGCTGGTACTGGAGATCAAAGCCAGCGGCAACGAGACCGAACTCAGCGACGAAGAATTTGCAGACGCGCTGCGCTGCTACAGCCAGCGCCTCGTCGAACGGTACGGCCGGCTCGACCTCGAGGTGCTGCTGCCACACACCGACCAGGACGACACCCCCCACGTTGCGCTACGGGACGTCTTCGTCCTCCCCGACGTCCGAGCCGACCCCCCGCCAGTGAACCTCCCACCAGAACTACTGCGTCGGCTCACCGAACGCGGCGAACTCAGCGACACCGAACTACCACCGGGCGTCGACCGCAACCAGCTCACCCGCATCAGCGAAGCCCAACGACGCCCCACCGAAGACCTCCTCACCGTCCTCCGCACCCCACAACACCACAAGACAGTGATCCTCGGAGACCCAGGATCCGGCAAATCCACCCTCGGCCGCTGGCTCGCACTCACACTCATCACCAACGAAGACCTGGGCGACAACCTCACCGGCCGGCTACCCCTCATCATCGAACTACGCCGCTACGCCGACGACCAGTGGCGCGAGAGCACCTTCGAAGACTTCCTCGCCCACCTCCACTACACCGAAGGCCTCTCCCTCCCTCCCGCAGCACTACGCACCGTCCTCGCCTCCGGCCGCGCACTGGTGATCTTCGACGGCCTCGACGAACTCTTCGACCCCGAGTTCCGCGAACGAGCCACCCAGCGCATCGCCCAGTTCGCCACCGCCTACCCCGACGTGCAGATCGTGGTCACCTCCAGGCCGATCGGCTACCGCCGCACCGCCCTGGCCTCCGCCGGCTTCACCCACCACATGCTGAACAACCTCACCGACCCACAGATCGAGGCCTTTACCCGCGACTGGTACCACGTCGCCTGCCCCGACGACACCACCGCAGCCGACCTCCTCAGCACCCGGCTCCTGGACGCCGTGACACACACGCCATCCGTGCGGGAACTCGCCGGCAACCCACTCCTCCTCACGATCCTCGCGATCATCGGCCGCCGCCAAACCCTCCCCCGTGACCGCCACGGAGTCTTCAAACACGCCGTCACCGTCCTTGTCGCCCGACTCGACCAAGACGTCAAACACCTCAAACCCCACTGCAGCCCCGACATCGCTAGCGCACTCGAGCTCCTCGACGCCGAAGCCAGCGAAGAGATGCTCCGCCTGGTGGCGCGCCGTATGCAGGAGGGCGAAGGCGGGATCTCCGGCAACCACATCCACGGCGACGAACTGGAAGCCGCCTTCCGCACGTTCCTCCACAGCTACGACGCGGACCCCGGACCCGCCCGAAAAGCCGCCCGAACCTTGGTCCAGCAGCTCCAGGAACGTAACTTCATCCTCAGCTACTACGGCGGGAACGTCTACGGCTTCGTCCACCGCGCCTTCCTCGAGTACCTCGCAGCCGCAGACATCATCAACCGCTTCCAAGACCGCGAGTTGACTCCCGACGACCTCATCGGTCAAGTCTTCCGGACCCGAGTCCATGACGACAGCTGGCACGAAGTCCTGCTTCTAACGACCGGCCAGCTTCCACCCCAGTATGCAGCCCGCGTCGTAGACCTCTTCCTCGACGAGTATCTGCGTTCCAGGCACTCCAAGCGGTTCATCCTGGCCGCACGCGCACTGACGGAGGTCCGCCGAATCGGACTACTTGCGGACCAGAGCAAACGCCTGGCAGCCATCGCCACCAGCGATGGCACCTACCTTGACAGTTTGAGTGACGGCTACGGCGGTGCGATGCCAGCGCTACGGTCCCTGCCCGAGACGTGGACGGGACGCCCGCTGCTGCAGCGCTGGTACTGCCTCCACGGCGCTTTCATCGACGGCTGGCAACTCGACAGTTGGCCCGACCTGGGCTCACAGTTCGTCACTTCACGTCGGTGGCACCACACAGCCGGAGCCTTCGCACCAGCATCGGCCAGCCGGAAGAGCCTGGAAGCGTTGGCGCAGGGGTGGGCGGACGAGGAAACTCGGGCACTACTGGTCGACCGCGCCACCACCCACCCCGCCGGCGGACCTCGCCAGGTCGCACTGAGAGCGTTGGCGCAGGGGTGGGCGGACGAGGAAACTCGGGCACTACTGGTCGACCGCGCCACCACCGACCCCGCCGACGGACCTCGCCAAGTCGCACTGAGAGCGTTGGCGCAGGGGTGGGCGGACGAGGAAACTCGGGCACTACTGGTCGACCGCGCCACCACCGACCCCGGCGAGTTCCCTCGCCAGACTGCACTGGAAGCGTTGGCGCAGGGGTGGGCGGACGAGGAAACTCGGGCACTACTGGTCGACCGCGCCACCACCCATCCCGGCGGCGGACCTCGCCAGGCTGCACTGGAAGCGTTGGCGCAGGGGTGGGCGGACGAGGAAACTCGGGCACTACTGGTCGACCGCGCCACCACCGACCCCGGCGAGTTCCCTCGCCAGGCTGCACTGGAAGC
>NZ_JAAVJC010000002.1:0-22713 GCF_012033785.1 Streptomyces bohaiensis | reverse complement strand
CTACTGGTCGACCGCGCCACCACCGACCCCGGCGAGTTCCCTCGCCAGGCTGCACTGGAAGCGTTGGCGCAGGGGTGGGCGGACGAGGAAACTCGGGCACTACTGGTCGACCGCGCCACCACCGACCCCGGCGAGTTCCCTCGCCAGGCTGCACTGGAAGCGTTGGCGCAGGGGTGGGCGGACGAGGAAACTCGGGCACTACTGGTCGACCGCGCCACCACAGACCCACAGCAAAATCTTCGCAGAATCGGGCTCCACGGACTCAGCGTTCGTTGGTTCTCGTGGGAGGGGCTCGTCGAACTGCTGCGTCGTCGAGCGCTCGATGAGGACGATGATGATCTGCGCCTCAGTGCTCTGCGGCAGTGGGCCGTACACAACGGCGTCGAAGCCGGCGACTTGGTCGCAGAGAGAATGAGGCAGGATTCTTCGCCGTCTGTCCGTGCAGGTGCGGCCTGGACCCTGGCATCCGGTTGGTACGAGCATCCTGCGCAGGTCGCTGCACTGCAGCAAACCTCCCGGGACGAGCCGGACGAGGAAGCCCGTGCAGAGATCGCGCAGGCCTGCGCTGCCGCCCGCGCCTGGCAAGGCGGCTCCTGACAAGGGGTGACCGGGCAGAGCGAACCGGGACGTGCGTCGTCGTGCCGACAGGTCCCAGGGCGAAGAGATTGTGACTGCCTCGCCTCGAGTGTTCTCCGGCAGCCGATACAGCAGTAGGGGGTGGTGACGTGCAGCTGCACGTCACCACCCCCTACTGATTCGACCTCTCCTACTGTGCGGTGAGGCGCTCGCGCTGCAGGTGCTCCTGTAGGAGTTCGGTTACCTCGGCGAGTTGGGCGGCAGGGAGTGCGGCGACGAGGCCGGCGGCGACGTCTCGGGCGGTTGTGGTGGTGATGGAGAGGCTGCGGGCGTTAACCGGGTTAATGGTGTCGGTGCTTGTCTTGCGGTCGGTGGGCGTGGGCACGGTGTCATTGACCGGGTTAATGGCAGCGCTGGGGTCGTCGGTGTTGGCTGCGGGAGGCTCGGTCGTTGATGGTGGTGTGCTCGCAGCTTCACCGTCTTCGGCCAGTGCGTGTTCCCGCTCGATGGGGGTGTGGGCATTAACCGGGTTAACGCTTGGGTCGGTGGGGCCGGTGGCGAGGGTGCGTCGTGAGCGCTGCCGGGGGGCGGTCGCTTCGGCGATCGCTTCAGCTGCCGCTTCTTGCTGTTCTTCCTTGGGGAGGCGGCCGATGCGGCGGGCCGGCTTCACTTTCAGTTCGCCCGTCTGGACCTTTTCTTGCAGGTCGTCGGTGAGCTCGAGTAGGGCGAGGCGTTGGGAGACCCATGCCGGGGTCTTGCCGAGTCGTTTGGCGACGGTGGCTTGGGAGCCGTGGACGGTGATGAGCTGGCTGAGTGCCTTGGCCTGGTCCATGGGCGCGACGTCCACGCGGTGGACGTTGGCGATGAGCGCGGCTTCGAGGACGTCTTCGGCGGTGGAGGCGAGGGTGTCGTTGACGTCGATCCGGAGCGTGTTGAGTCCGGCCAGTGTGGCGGCGGCGAGGCGTCGGTTGCCGTCGATCACGACGTACTCGGCCGATCCGAGGGCTTCTTCTTGGCCTGGGTGGGAGGCGAGGAACGCGGCCCGCCGCACGACCGCCAGCGGTTGGATCTGTCCCTTCTCTGCCAACGATGCGGCGGTCTCCTCCAGCTCCGTCAGCTCCTCCCGCGGGTTCAGCGGGTTGTGGGCAAGAGCCCCCACTGCAACCGACGTCGGGACCGCCGGTGCGGCCTCCGTCTGCGCCCCCGTCGCAGCGGAGATCGCCGCCCGTCGCGCGCTCACTGGCCGGGCGCGCCCGAACGATGCGCCGCCACCGAGCTTGTCTGCCTTGCTCATGAGATCTCCCGTGCCAGGGCCCGCATGCCTACCGACTGGTCACACCGTGGCGCGTACGCCAGGAGCGGTCGCTTCATCCGGACCGCTTCTTTCTGCTCTTTGAGGTCGCCGATGAGGCCGACGACCCGCGGGTCCTTTATGTCCATCCATGCCTGCAGCGAGGACGTCGCGATGTACCCGCGGCGGGCGTCGTAGTGGTTCACGACGATTCCGAGGTAGTCGAGCTCGAGGGCCAGGTCCGCCCGTAGGTCTTCGATCTGACTGGTGAGCAGTTCGTAGGCGTCGGCGGAGCTGTCCTCAGCTTGGACCACGATCAGCACGCCCGACTGGCCGGCGGTCTCGCCGGGGCGGCGCCGCCCGTAGTAGGAGGCCGCGTCCATGCTCAGGCCCAGGCTCGGAGGGCAGTCGACGACGACCAGGTCGTAGTCCTCCTCCACCGCGAGCAGCGCTCGTTCCAGCGCGGCCTCGCGTGCGCGGACGCCGGCGAGCTTCACATCCAGCAGGAACGCGTCGTTGCAGGACGGCAGCAGGTGCAGCCGGTCGCCGAAGCGGTCGTCCTCGACAGCGACGACCAGGTCCTTCAGCTCGCCGGCGGCCTCGCCGGCCATGTGCCGGGTCAGGCTGTCCCCGTCCATCGGCAGCGGCTCGTGACCGAGCTGCTTCGTCAGGTGGCCCTGGGGGTCGAAGTCGACCAGCAGCACCCGCATGCCCAGCCCCGGCAGGTCCTCCAGCGCGAACGGGTCGCCCTCGACGCCGTTCTGCTGTATCGCTGCAGCGAGGTATTTCGAGACCCGCACCGGGTGCAGGGCGTCGGCGGCCTCCGCCATCGCCTCACCGAGGCCCGCGGTGACCGCGGTCTTCCCGACCCCGCCCTTCTGGTTGCACACCACCACCCGGCGGGGGAACTCTTCGCGCTTCACCGCTGGTGAGGGGTTCATGTCCAACCACAGCCGCACCGACTGCGCCAGGCCCTGAGTGAGCGTCACATCCCGTTCGGCGGCCGCGGCGCGGAACCGCGACCACTGCCCGGGCGGCAGCCACGTAGCGAACGACTCGGCTCCCGCCGTGTCGACGGCCCCGGGCGTGGACGCCAGCGCGCACCATGACTCGACACCGGACTCCACCGCGGACTGAATCTCGACACCGAGCTGCGCGGCTCGGACTTTCAGCTCTTGTCGGAGCCACCCGGGCAGTTTGGAGACGACCTTCTCGCGGTCGCCTGCGTTCGTTGAGGATGCCATGTGCGCAGCATACTAACCAACCACTTCATCAGACCGCTTGAGGAGTTACCTAAGTCTCGTGTCGCTGCAAGCGCGACGCAACCACCCGCTTAGCCCACCAACCCCCGGGCCGTTCGCTGCCCGCCGCGCCGGCCAACCGCCAACGACCGCACGCAGCAGGCAGCACGCACCGACAGGAAGCCCAGCCGAGCCCAAGACGCGCCCACCCGATGCACCAGGCGCCCTCCCCACACTCTTTACTGGTCACCTTCGAACAAGGCAGGAACCATGCAGCGCGACATAGCCGTAGCCAGGGCAACGATGAAGGGCATCACCTTCCCCGCATGGCACGGAGACCACTACGTGACACTGGCCGAGTTGCTGGTCCGCCTCGGTAGCTTCGGCCTGGACCTGACGTGGCGCGTCGAGATGGACGAGCTCGTCGACCCCCGCTGCCGAGACCTGGAGAGACTGTCAACCGGCGCCGGCATGGACACACTGACGCTGCTGTCCCTGACGACGCCCTTCCTCCAGCTGATCAACGCGGAAGCACACGGCTTCGCAGGCGACGACCTGGCGATCGTCCTGACGGAGCTGGACAGCTCCCTGTGGGACGTCAGGGCCTCCAACGCGCACGTCCTCAACGAACTGCGCACCCACTACCCGGGCACCGAGAACCTCTGAACACGGCAAGACACCTCACGGCAGCCCCAGGACCCTTCCGAACAGCCACACCCAAGGCCCACGAAGATCGCCACTCCTCACCAGGTTGATCACTCCAGGGCAGAGCGGCTCACGAAATCGTTTCCCAGGGCGGGCGGGAGCTGGGCACAATGCACCACAGTGAACGCCAAGAGCTCAGGCCCGAGAGGACAAGGCAGGTGGACGCAGCAGCACGGAAGGCCCTGACGGATCTGTGGCAGCGGCATTGGCCCGACTGCCCACCGGTCGGCTACAAACTCCGCACTCCCTACCGCGACGTCTGGGTGCGCTTCCACAGCCTGCCGGGATCGAAACGATACGCAGAGACCGAGGCCGAGTACGCGGTCGTGCTGGAGAGGTACAACACGGTCCTCGACGAACTGTTCGCCGGTGGAGACGTGTACGTGATCACACCGGTCTGGACAAGCGAGACCGAGGTCCCATCGTCTAAGTCCGAAGCCGGCTACTGGCAGAGCCTGCTGGTAAAGGACGACCCCGACCCGGAGTTCCGCACCTACTGCCACCTCTTCGCCGCCCGCCGACCCTGGCAACATGGCTGCCTCGACGCGCTGCTCCGGGACACCGCCGACTACACGATGGCCGGAGTCCTTGTCACCGACACCCAGATGCGGCGGCTCCACCACCCCTACGACGGAGGCGCCGACGTCTTCCTCACCACCCCTGAGGAACGGGACCGGACCCGCACCCGGCACGCCCACTGGCTCTCCAGCAGCCCGTCAGGACTATGACAGAGCAGGACACCGCCTCCACCGACTCTGGGAGTCGCCCCATCGCTCCTGCTCCCCGTTACGGGCACAACGCCCGGAGCTCGAACTCTTAAGTTATGGAAAAGCGCTCATCTCCGCCCAGCCGTTCGCAGTGGAGGTGGACCACCAGCCGTGCGGACCAGCTTCTCAGGAACGGGCACCCAGGCCTGCTCGGCAATCGCCGACCCCACCGTGACATTGTCCAGGTGGGACCAGGCGACCGCACTCCAGCCGCCCCGGGCACCACCTGCCGCGCCACCTTGCCGACCCACTCAGTCCCGGCGCCGGCGGGCGCCCCGGTGCCGAGCAGCAGAGCGGGCAGAGCGAGCGCGGTGGCCAGGAGGCCGCGGCCACTACTAGTGATCACACCGGAGCTCTGCTCGTCCGTTCGCACTGCCGGGGTCGGACGGCACAAGGCGCCATGACCCAGAACACCACAACTGCGGTCACTGTCTCGCCCAATGGTCAGCGAAGCCGCCGCACACCCCGTGAACGCTTACCCCTGCTCCTCGTCGCCCCTGCCCTCGACCTCGTACCTCACCACGTCCCGCCAGCGCCTGTACTCCTCTTCGTCAGGCTGAAGCTCGACCGCTCGGCTGAGGTCAGAGAGCGCTGCCCCCAGCAGAAGCGCCGCGTAATGCATCCTGCCGCGCCAGTGGTGGTTGTTGGCGTTGTCGGGTTCGAGTTCGATGGCGCGGGTGAAGTCGGCGATCGCCCGCTCGTTGTCCCCGGCCTCGTGGCTGGCGCGGCCGCGCCAGCGGTAGTTCCAGACATTGTCGGGTTCGAGTTCGATGGCGCGGGTGAAGTCGGCGATGGCCTGCTCGTTGTTGCGCGCCGCGCGGTGCGCGAGGCCGCGCCAGTGGTGGTTGTTGGCGTTGTCGGGTTCGAGTTCGATGGCGCGGGTGAAGTCGGCGATCGCCCGCTGGTAGTCACCCGCGCTGTGGCCGGCGCGGCCGCGCCAGCGGTAGTTCCAGACATTGTCGGGTTCGAGTTCGATGGCGCGGGTGAAGTCGGCGATGGCCTGCTCGTTGTTGCGCGCCGCGCGGTGCGCGAGGCCGCGCAAGTGGTAGTCCCAGGCGTTGTCGGGTTCGAGTTCGATGGCGCGGGTGAAGTCGGCGATCGCCCGCTGGTAGTCACCCGCGCTGTGGCTGGCGCGGCCGCGCCAGCGGTGGTTGGCGGCGTTATCGGGTTCGAGTTCGATGGCGCGGGTGAGATCGGCGATGGCCTGCTCGTTGTTGCGCGCCGCGCGGTGCGCGAGGCCGCGCAAGTGGTAGTCCCAGGCGTTGTCGGGTTCGAGTTCGATGGCGCGGGTGAGATCGGCGATCGCCCGCTGGTAGTCACCCGCGCTGTGGCCGACGAGGCCGCGCAAGTGGTGGTTGGCGGCGTTATCGGGTTCGAGTTCGATGGCGCGGGTGAGATCGGCGATCGCCCGCTGGTAGTCACCCGCGCTGTGGCCGGCGAGGCCGCGCCAGCGGTGGTTGGCGGCGTTATCGGGTTCGAGTTCGATGGCGCGGGTGAAGTCGGCGATCGCCCGCTGGTAGTCACCCGCGCTGTGGCCGGCGAGGCCGCGCCAGCGGTAGTTGGCGGCGTTATCGGGTTCGAGTTCGATGGCGCGGGTGAAGTCGGCGATGGCCTGCTCGTTGTTGCCCGCCGCGCGGTGCGCGCGGCCGCGCAAGTGGTGTGCGAGTGCGCGTGTGGCGGTGGGGAGGCCGGGCTCAGCAAGGATGCTTCGGAGGGCTGTTTCGGGATCGGCTTCGGTGTTGTTGTTGCCGAGGGCTGTGGCTCGTTCGGTGAGTGTGGTGTCGCCGCTGTCGTGGCCGGCGTGGTGGATGAGACGGACCCAGCGGGTGAGGGTCTCCGTGCTCGCGCCGGCGGCGTGGACGCAGTCTTCGAGGATGGCGAGGCGGGTGTCGTGGGGGTTGGCGCAGAGGCGGTGGTACATCTCTGCGGCGCGGTGGTCGCGCCACTGCTTGTTCGCCCACCGTTCGTAGACGTCCGGCAGGGCGGGTTCGAGGGTGGTGCGTTGGTGTGCGTGGTGGTCGGCGAGGGTGGTGTGACGGCGGGTCCAGTCGGTGGCGGATCGGCTGCGTTGGAGGCGGAGCATCTGGGTGCGGACGATGTCGTGGTAGCGGTAGCGGCCGCCGCGGCTGGTGACGAACGGCAGCGCCCCCAGCCAGGCCTCCGCACCGGCCGTCGCGTTGGGGTCGACGAGTGCACGGTAGACATCTGCGTCGATCTCCTGGGGGAGTGCGCAATCCAGAATGACCCGGCGCCGTTCCGGGTCGGTCTCCCCTCTCAGGAACCGCTCGGCACCGGAGTCTGCTGGGTCGAGGGCCTCGCCGGGTCCTGCAGTCTGGTAGGTGCCGGACGCCGCCTCGGTGTTCGTCGGCGGAGCAGCCACGCGCCGCGCCGACCGCTCTGCGAACGGCGACTTTCCCTCCTCGACGCGGCGGCTGCCGGTCCTCGCTCCGGTCACCCGCGTCGCGGAGAACTCCCGGCCGCTGGGACGACCGCGGGCGATGTACTCCCACACGCTGCTCCGGACCAAGCCGCGCACCGCGGCGACGTCTCCGCGGAGTTGGGAGCCGATCAAAGCCTCGCGGACACCGGGCAGGAAGTCGAAGCGCAGGTCGTCCGGCGCCGTGTCGACGGCTTGTTTGCTCCAGGGCTCGAGCAGCCCTCCGAGTGCGACCTCTACTAGGTGGCCGTGGTCGGAGTCCGTCAGCAGGGAGCGGCGGACGAGCGTCATGACGGGCAGAGTCAGCGGCACGGCCGCCAGGTGCGCCGCGAGTTGCTGGGCCGTGGGGGACGCGGTCGTCTTAAAGCGCTCGGCCGCGGCCAGCCCGTCGGCCGTGGGGCCAGGGGCAGCCACCGGCTTCTCCGGCGGGGCAGTGGCGTCGAGTCGGAGGCAATGCATGTTCCACCACCGGCCGTCCCCCGAAACCAGGTGAGCCAGCCGGGCAAGGCTGGCTGCGGACGCTGATACGACGGGGGCGATCGCCGGGGCGGCGGCCGCCGGCCGTCTCCTGCGCCGGTGTGGGCGTTGGGCGGCGGCCACGAGGTTCCAGGTCTGGCCTGCCGCCGCAGGCTTGTCGGACCGGACCGCGAAAGGGACGGGCCGGACGGCGCCCCGGGTCCACAGCCGTTCGGGGAGTACGTTCAGCACGGCCACGGCGTTGTGCCTGCCCCACTGGCGAAGCACGCTCTGCACACCGGACTCCCGCCAGCCGCCTGCCACTAGATCCGTGCACACGAGGATGAGTCGGTGCCCGGACGGGTCGGCGAGCTCCTGCGGATGGCGCGGTGGTGCTCCGCGCCGGTGAGCAATCATGGGCGTGCCCCCGGCCGCAGTACCCGTTAGGAACCACGTGCGGGCGTCGCGGAACACACCGCTGCGCGTGAAGGCACGGCGCAGCTCCTCGGTGAGGTCATCCCACAACACCATGGAATGGTGGGCGTCCACGACGAACATTAGGTCCACCCCGCGTGTGCGGGCGGGACGAAGCACTGGCGAGAGCATTTGCTGCTCGATGCTCTGTTCCACAGTGAGTTGTTCGTCAAGCTCCTCGCCCGGTCCGCCGTCGGAGTGCCTGCCGACCGGACGCAGGGAACCCATCACGGCCAGGGGCTCCTGCAGCATCTCTGCGCGGGCCAGGCGCAGCGGGACACCGCGGAGTCCACCTTCTGATCGGGGGCCGGCGTTGCCGCTGCCGTCGGAAGGCTTGTGGACAGTGGGCGGGAACAGCTGGTCGGCAGGCTGCGTCGACGTTGTCGGTGGGTCGTTACGCGTACCTTCTGACTGTGCCGGCGTGTCGCGGCTATGGGGCCCCGGGCCGTGCGGTTCTGGGCCCGGATGCCGGTGGGCGGCGTCCACTCGGGCTGCCAGCCACAGGATGTCCGCGATCACGTCTGGTTCTGCGTCTGGTCCGCCGTCGGCGAAGGCGGCGAGCAGTTCCTCAATCATCGGGCGGCCCAGGGGGTGCGGAAGGAGCTCATGCTGACGGCCCGGTGAGGTGGTGCATGACGGTGGCGAGGAAACGTTCGCGGTCCTCCTCACCGGTCCATGCCCTGCTGAGCCTCAGTTGGATCGCGTTGAGGAGCTGGTCGGTGGCCAGGTCGCCGTCGGCGCTGCGGTCGATGAAGGCCTGGACGAGCTGCTGGTACTCGTCGTGGTCGGCGATGGGCACGCCGAGCCGTTGGCGGATGATTCTGGCTAGCTTCTCCTTGTCTGGCGCCTGCAGGTGGAGGCGGACGCAGCGGCGTAGGAAGGCCGGCGGGAAGTCCCGTTCACCGTTGCTGGTCAGGATGACGATGGGGAAGTACCGGCACTGGACCCGTCCGCTGTTGATCGTTACCCGGTCGCCCCCGGCATCGTCGGTCGCGATCTTGACGGCGGGTTCCTCGCCCGCCAGGCGGGCGAGTTCGGGGATGGTGAAGCCGCCGTCCTCGAAGACGGTGAGCAGGTCGCCGGGCAGGTCGATGTCGCTCTTGTCGATCTCGTCCACCAGCAGCACCCTGGGCCGGTTCTGCGGCAGCAGGGCCGTTCCGAGTGGTCCGAGCCGCAGGAAGCGGGAGATGGGCGCGGCAGGGTGCGGGGCGACGTGGCTCGCGCGGGACGGCTGCGGGTCGCCGCCGGCCGCGGGCGAGCGCAACTGCTGCAGGTTCGCCTCCTGGAGGCGACCGATGGCGTCGTAGAGGTAGAGGCCGTCACGCAGCATGCTGCGGCTGGTGACGGGCCAGTGCAACACCGGCCCGAGGCCGAGGTTGGTGGCGATGCTGTGGGCGAGGGTCGACTTCCCGACACCCGGCTTGCCGGTGATCAGCAGCGGCCTGCGCAGGTAGAGAGCGGTGTTGACGACATCCGTCTCCAGCTCTCCCGGCACATAGCCCTCCCCACGGTCGACCGTCCGTTCCCAGGCCGCTCCAGAGCAACCGGGCGGGGTATAACCTGGGTCGGGGGTACCGGAGAACCTACGCCAGGGGGGTGGCGGCGCCTCCGTGAGGCGCTTGAGCCTCTCCTCCTGAGTGCCCAGCCCTTGGTAGATCCACCAGTCCTTCATCACTGTCTCCGTCACTCCTCAGGCCAGGGACCAGTGGTCGGTCGTGTAGTCGGGATCGTCCCACAGCAGGACCAACTGGTCAGCTCCGTCGGCGGATTGGCCCGCCAGTGCGCCGCGCCGCAGGTCGCGGATGGTACGGGGCAGTGCCAGGACGTCAAGGTCCGCAGTCACTGCGCGGTTCGGGGACAGCAGTGCGGCGAGCTGCTGCGCGCTGTCGCGGACGGGGCCGTCGCGCAGCCACACGGCCACGGGCACCCCCCAGTCATGGAGGGCGTCGAGTACGTTCTGCGTGCCCGTGCCGGTGGTGTGGGCCACCACGCACGCGGGGTCAGCGTCCGCGCTCAGGTCCACGGCGAGGGCATCGACCACCTCGGCTTCGTGCACGACGCGCACGGCGGAGGGACGCTGCCCGCCATGGGCGTGCAGTCGATTCCACTTGCGCAGCCAGAACGCTCGGACGTCGTGGCGTTCGTCCGGGCAGCGGACGACAACCTCGTGGAGTACCCCGAGCGGAGGCGATAGTTTGCCCTTTGTACCGCGAGGGACCCGCCACTGCTCGAAGGCTTCGTTTAGCTGGTCGATCGGCACATCGAACTCCACCCGTTCTACCACGGAGTCCTCGCCGTCGGCAGCGTTCGCCTCCAACCTCAGCGAGATGCAGTTCAGCTGCTGAAAGAGTTCGTCCTTGACCTGATCGAGGGTGAGGGGCTGGCCCGCCGACTCCCAGATGACCTCGGTCGTGCCGCGGCGCAGCCACATCCGGACGAAGTGACGGTCGCTGTCAGCGGCCGGATCGAGGCGCACGTGCAGCACGGTGCTGCGCGGCGGCGGAGGGGGCGGCGGCAGGGCTGGCACTCCCAGACGTTCCCTGGTCAGCTTCTCCCATTCGCGCAGCTGCCTCGACCACGCCTGGTCCGCGTGTTCGCACCGCTGCGCGAGAAACCGCACGAAGGGCAAAACGAGGGGTACATCCTCTTGTCTGCCCTGCCGTTCGTCGAGATCCCTAGCCACATCCATCAGGGTGTCGGCGGGCAGACCGGGGTGGACCGGTGTCGTGCAGCCGGCGGCCTTGAACGCCCAGGCGTAAGCGTCGTACGTGCAACGGGGCAGGGGTCGGCAGCCGAACGTCTCCCCGAGTCCGTCCCAGGCGACCTGGTCGAGTCGGCCAGCCTTCAGCACTGATCCATCGGGGTCGCCGGGGACGTCGAGGAAAGAACAGCCGTCCCAGCCCCTGTCCACAACAAACTCAGGCAGCTGCCAGCCTTCGCCCCGTTCGTGAAGTTCCTTGAAGCGGCGGTGGACGGTACGGCCTATCTCCGCGAGGTTGCGCGTCCCCTCGGGCAGTGGTCGGTCTGTCAATTCGGCAAGCAGGGCTTCGGTGAACTGCCCGGCAGCGCGTTCCGTGTCATTCTTCGCCGCTTCACCCTCTCGGGCCGCGTAGAGTCGGAACTGGTGCCGCCACGGCTGGGTCAATCCGCCCCCGTAGTCGGTTCTGCCGAAATTGAGGCGGCTGCCACGAGGTGCGTCGGTACGGCAGGCGTCTACCACGGCGGCTTGGAGCGGGAAGTGGGGCCTACGGACGGTATCCGTGCGCCACCAGTGCAGCATCGAGTCGAGATTCAGGTGCTGGGTCAGTCCCGCGCTGGCGTCTTCGTAGGGCAGGAGCATGTCCCGCTCGAGCAGGTACCCGTGTCCGGCCCAGAAGATCCACAGCAGGTCGCCTTCGCGATCCGCAAGGTCTTTCATCAGCGCCGCTTTGACGTTCTCCTCGGTCGCGGGGCGGTACGTGTCCTTGAGGGCGGCCAGCCCGGGTGTGGCGGACCAGTCGAGCGCGTCCGGTTCGAGTGGCGACAGCAGCAGCCGGATGTTCTCATGGGGCACCTGCGCGGTCCCTGTGAGCCACCCCGTGAAGCGCAGGGCGTCGCGGGCCGGGCCGCGCAGATTCCAACTGTCACTGATCTCGTACTTCTCGACCCCCGCAACGAACGCGAAGGTCCGCTCGGGGCGTACGGCAAAGGGAAGCTCCGTGGGCGCCATCACGCGATCTCCGCGACAGCGCGCGCGATCCGGTCATAGACGGCGTCCAGCTTCCAGTAGGCGCTGTGGCAGGGCAGGAACGGCTGGCGACTGCTGACTTCGTCGTCGGTGACCCTCGGGTCCGCGGGGAACACCGGCTCCGCCATGAAAGCGAGGAGGTCCTGCCGGTCGTAGATGTTGAGCCACCGGGGGAAGCCGGTCGGCAGCGGCTCACCGGGTGCCAGCGCGGTCAAGGCGCCGAGTTCGTAGAGGAACGGGGCCTGCGAGCCGACGGTCACAACCAGTTCGACGCCGGGGACCGGCTCGCCCCGGGCCGCGGCGAGGGCGAGCAGGTCCACGAGCGCTATGCCACCTAGGCTGTGGCCGATCAGCACCGTAGGCCCGGGCTCGGCCGTGATCTCCTCGTAGAGGAGATCACGCAGCACCGCGCCCCTGGCCTGGTAGCGGAGGATGTCACCGAGGAACGGCGTGGACTTGGTGGTGAGAGGACCGCGCCACAGGTTGAACGCGGGCTGGGTGGTCATGCGCAGGGCGAGATTGCCGAGAACCGCCCCCGCACGGCCGGCGACACCGCGGGCGTCGCCGCCCAGACGCGCCGTGAGCACATCCACCAGCCGGTCGCGCTCGTCCCCGGTACAGTCGGCAGCGGCTCCGGCCCCTGCCAGTGCCGCTGCGACGACGCCCCTGGCAACCGCGACGGCGAATTCCCTCGCAGAGGCGTCATCCTCGGCCCGGCCTGCGGCACGGGTCGCCTCCGGTGCGTAAGCGATGTCCGTCAGTGCCTGCGGATATGCCCCGTGCAGGCCGGTGTCGTGGAGCAGCTGGCTCAGCTCATCGGGCACTTCGGGGCAGGGCGGCAGTCCAGACAGGAGCTCCAGAACCTCTGCGCCAGCGGAGCGGACACCCGGCATGCTGAAGCCGTCGCCCGCGGCCCAACCCATCTCGGCCAGCACCCTCACCTCGCAGAGCGGGTCGGTCAACAGCAGCGCCCACTCAGCCGCCTGTCGGTCGCGCGGAGCGACGGCGAGGAGATCGTCGGCCGCACCACGCGTCTGCTGAAGCCCAGGCACCGAGACGCCCCCGGCACTCAGGGTTGCGCCGAAGTGGTCGCCCCAGTAGCAGGACGACACGTTCGCACCCGAGAACCTGGCGGTGAGAGCATCACGGATCCGCGCGAAGAGCACGTCGTGCCGTGCACGACGCACACCCGTGCCGTGCACAAACAGAAAACGCATGGCCGCCCCTCCCGACTCGCCGCGCATCCGAACCATAGCGCCAACGGGCGAAGCCGTCCTGCGTAAGTGCGAGTTCGCAGCCTGTTCGAGCGCGGGGTTGTTGCGTGCCGTGGTGCAACGGTGTTGGTGCGGGGGAGGGGCAGCGGTGCTGCCGTGGGGTGGTGGGCGTTGGTGCGGGGCGCTCGTTGTGGCAACTCGGTCGGCAACGGCGCGAGCCGTGGGGTGGTGCGCGCTGAGGCAGTGGGTGGTTCGAAGCGGGCAGGTGGCAAGAGCGACGTCCTCGCCCGAGCGACCGTCGGCCAAGCGGTGCCGTTGACGGGAGCAATCGTCCGCGTCGACACCGTCGACGACCTGGCCTCCACCCTGTCGATGCTGCGCGGCATCTTCTTCGGCGTCGGCGCGATCACCCTCACTGTGGGCGTGATCGGCGTCCTCAACATCGGGTTGGCGAGCCTGAGAGAACGGGCCGAGGAACTCGCTCTGCGTCGCGCTCTGGGAGCTCGACGCTTGGACGTCGCGATCCTGGTGCTGGCAGAGTCCGTCCTCAGCGGACTCCTCGGCGCGGCCACCGCAATCGCCGGCGCAACCGGCCTCTTCTACGCCCTGGTACCCGCTCTGTGGGGCAGCGCCGGCAACGTGGGCTTCCCACTCTCCGCCGGCGTTGCCGGGCTTGCGGCCGGTGTGCTGGCCGGCCTGGCGGGCGGCGCAGTCCCCGCGCTGCGCGCAGCACGGCTTCCGATCGCCACGGTCATGCGGGCCTGACCAGCAAGTGCTCCTCTGCACTGCAACGCCCCGCCGGAAGCGTGCGGTTTCAGGGTGCACGCGGCACGTGGTGCGGGTGACCTTCGCTCCGGCGTCGACCGGGCAAGCTGCACGGAGACGCGGGATACGACTTCGACCGGCTTCGCGTGTGGCTCCGCTCCCGCACCATCACACGGCGCGTCGCGCGACGGGGTATCGAATCCTCGCAGGGCTGGGCGGCCGTCGGTGGACCGTGGAGCGCACGGTGGCATGGCTGTCTGGGTGCCGCCGCCTGCACCGCCGCTACGAGCGCAAGGCCGAACATTTGCATTCGCTGGCCTCGCCGCCGCCCTGATCTGCTACCGCAGGCTGGCAGCCTGACCGGCAGGCCTGCGAGCTGGGATGATCCGTGCCACCCCAAGAGGGCTGCTTGCTTCCCAGACAGGCGGCACATACGAACGAGGAACGCCATGATCGACTACCTGGCCGTCACTCTGGCGATGCTCGGCCCGGCCGAGAACCGCTACGCGAACCCCGCCGCCTGGGAGCGGCTCCACACGCAACTAGACATTCGGCTGCCGACCGACTACCAGGCCCTCGTGGACGCATACGCTCCCATCCAGCTCAACGGCCACCTCTACCTGCACCATCCCGCGACCGAGCCATGGAACCTGGGCCAGTGGATCACGGACACGGTCCGGGCCTGGAACGACGTGCCCTGGGATGAACTCGGCCTTGACGCCGACGAAGATCCCCGTGCGCTGTTCGGACTCACGGAGCTGAGCTTCGGCACCCGTAACGGGCTGTGGCCAATCGCCAGCACCGACCGAGGCGAGACCATCTTCCTCATCACCGAGGACGACGCCGCCCCGCGGTTCCTGGTCGAAGACGGCGAAGGCGGCTGGGCACGGTACGACATGAGCTTCGCCGAGTGGCTCTACCGCTATCTCATCGGCGAAGACATGGCCGGCCTCAACACCTCCGCCTTCTACCCTGGCCCAGTACAACTGCGCCGACTTCCGATGACCGTCGACGAACGACCACAACCGTGGAACGGGCCAGACCGCGGCATGTAACCCTTCCGCCACGACAGCCACAGGCGACCATCAGCGCCTGGAGAACGAAGCGCTCTCTTAGGTCGAGGGTCTCGCTCGGTCCGAGTGCGGTGGGTGGAAGAGGTGGCGGGTGCCCCCGTGCTTTTGAGCGTTCCCGCCCGGCGCGCGGGCGCCTCCCGCGCGCCGGGCGGGAGTCCCGGCGCCGCCCAGCAGGGGAGCGCGGCGCCGCGCTGCGCTTCTCGCTCGGATCGCAACGGGCTGGTTCCGCGCCTCAGACAGGTGCAGCGCCCGCAGCGGGGTCGGCTGCGAGGGCCGCTTGTGAGCGTCGCACGAGCTGCTGGAGCGCTGGAGCAGAGCGCTGAACAGCAACGTCGATGAAATCGGCTCGACCGGAACGCGCGATGAAGGGAAGCATGGGCGAATGATGTCGACCGAAGCAGCATCACTGGCCCTACAGGACCAGGCCGCCCTCTGGAGCATAGGCGCGGTCCGCGCAACCGATGTCGTCGCTGGCGCCTGTGACGCCCTCATCGCCGGCCTCGACAGCCCCACCCTACGGAGGCTGGCCGCGTGCACTCGTGCGGAGGCGGATTACGACGTTCCCGATCTCCTTCCTCCGGCACTCGACGAACTGGGGCTGGACCTGCACCCCTTGGGCAGCGTCGCCGGACAGGTAGCCGCTGCAGGAGCACTTGCCGCCCGGATGCTCACCGGCGAGGTGACGCCCCGTGAGCTGGCCTTTCGGATCCATCAGAGCTTCGGGCACGAGCTGCCCCTGGCCGAGCCACTCGCGAGCTTGGACGACGAGTACGACATCCTCGAGTACACCGGCAGAACGCTGGAAGAGGTCGACGCCGACGTTCTGGCTGAAGCTCTTCGACTCACGCAGCATCGTCGTGCTGCACCCGAACCCACGGATCCACTGACCTGAAGCCCCTCTGTGGACTCTCGGGTTCCTGCTGACGAAACCTCGGTCTCCTCCAAGGTGGGGGCAACTCCCAGTTGCGGTTCTGACGTCTGTGACTGACAGCGTGATGCACTCCAAGTGGGCAGCGGTCCGCCCCTGGCTGAGGCAGCAGCTCCAGGCCACAGAGGCTGGGCGGGTTCTCTCTCCGGCGGTGTCGGCGCCGATAAGCCCCTTACCGCCGACACCTGGCTGCCCCTGGCCCTGCGGGGGCCGCTCTGATCAGCGCCAGCGACGTCGTCGAGCACGCCGACGTCCACCTTCAGCGATCCTGATGGGGAGCCTCTTGTTGCAGACCTACTCATCAGACCTACCCACCCGTTGGTTCGACATCGAGGTCCGCGCTAACACCCGCACCCTGCTCCAGGCGGTGGTGGGGGCCTCGGGCCGAGCCCCTCACCACCAAGAGCCAGCAGCTGCGGTGCCTGGTGGAGTTCACCCCGTGGTCGGGCTGCCCGAGACATCGGCCTGCCGCAGAAGCCGTTGCCGCTCCGCCTGTAGACCGGGGCCGGACAGGGGCCCGGGCGGGGCAGGCCGCGAGGGACTGAACCCTCTCTTCAGTCCCCGGAGAGAAAACGCAGGTCAGAGCGACACCATGAGGGACTGAGGGACTGAAGGGCCTCTGTTTCGGGGTTCCCCCATTCACGCGCGCGTACATGCGCACGCGTATGTACTGATAGACGTCTTACCCCTGGTGCGCTCATAACTAGGAAGTTGAGTCCCTTCAGTCCCTCACCGAAGAGCAGATACTGCTCTGACCTGCATGTTTGGGGAGAGGGTCTGAACTGGTTCGGTCCCTGATTCTCAGCCCCTGCGGTGTTCAGTCCCTACCCGTCTCAACCGCCGTGCCCCGCCCGCTGCAGGGGACTGGAGGGACCGAAGGGGCTGAGATTCGCAACATGTGCCGAACCTCCCGCATCGTGCTCAACGGGTGCGCTAGGGTCTCCTCGCATCCGAAACACAGTCCCTTCAGTCCCTCTCCGCGTGGTTCGGTCCCTCAAGACATCCCAGCCGCCCACTCCACGGTCGGCTTCTCCGGCAGCAGGATGAGCGTGCAGCAGCGCAGCGACGAACACCGGCCCGCGGCGGGCCCCGCCCCGGTGCAGGCCGCCCGCTGGCTCGCCGCCCGGGGCCTGCCGGTCCACCCGCTGGCGCCCGGCCGTAAAACGCCGGCCGCGAACTGCACCGACTGCCGGGACCATACCCACCCGCCGGCCGACTGCCACTGCCACGCGGCAGGCCGGTGGTGCCACGGCTGGCACAGCGCCACCACCGACCAGACGCTCATCACCCAGTGGTGGGAACACGAGCCCGCCTTCGGCGTCGGTGTCGCCTGCGGCCCCGCCGACCTGGTCGTGCTCGACGTCGACGCACACACCACAGGCGTTCCGGACCGCGGCCGTCTCCTGCCGGGCATCCCGATACCGGACCAGGTCAACCTCGCCGGCCTCGCCTCCGGGTACGACACCCTCGCGCTCCTGGCCGCCTACCGCCGCCGCCCCGACCCCGCGAACGACACCGGGACCCTGCGCGTCGCCACGCCCTCCGGCGGCCTCCACATCTGGTACCGCAACCCGAACCCCACCGTGCGGTACCGCTCCTCCACCGGATCCAGCACCAAGACCGCGTTGGCCTGGCAGGTCGACATCCGCGCCCACGGCAGCTACATCGTCGCGCCCGGAACCCGCACCGCCGCCCACGGCACCACCCGCGCCGGCCACTACCGGCCGCTCGGGTCCTGCCGCGAACCCGCACCCCTGCCCGGATGGCTCGCCGCCGAACTCACCCGCACCGGCCACACCCCACCACCCCCAGCCCCGCCCCGAGCCCGCCCACACCACGCCGCCCCCGCACCGGCCCCCCGCGGCTCGAAACCCGCACTCGCGCTGCTCCAACCCCACCTCGACACCATCACCGCCTGCGCCACCACACCCGAAGGCGCAGCGTTCACCGAGAAACTCAACCGCGCCGCCTACACCGCCGGCGGCCTCTGCGCCGCCGGCCACCTCGACACCGACCACACCCGCACGCTCCTGACCGACGCGGCCCACCACGCGCGACCACACCAGATACGGCGAAATGAGACGATCATCGACGCCGCACTGACCGCAGGAGCCCGCCGACCGCTTCACCTGAAGGACCGCCATGAGTAGCGCCGACCGCACCGGCTTCAACGCCGCCGCCGCTGCCCAGCAGATGCTCGACCTCGAGGCCCCCGCGGCCGGCCGCGTCCCCCACCAGACCACCCCCGCCGCACACCCCGGCGGGCACCTCCCGGCCATACTCACCGACCGCGGCAACGCCCGCCTGTTCGCCCAGCTCTACAGCGACCGCTTCCGCCACGTCGAAGGCCTGGGCTGGTACACCTGGGACACCTACCGCTGGAAGCGCGTCGGCGGAGAGAAAGCCGCCCTGTGGGCCGCCGGCGACATGGCCGAGCAGATGCCCACCACCGACCCCAACGGCGCCCACAGCGAACGCGACATCGCCCGCCACCGCCGCCGCACCATGTCCACCCCCGGCATGAAAGCCCTCCTCGCCCAAGCCAAGGCCTCACCCGACCTCAGCCTGGACCCCGACGTCCTGGACGGCGACCCCTACGCCCTGTGCACCCCCACCGGCGTCATCGACCTGCGCACCGGCGCTCTGCACCGCCCGGACCCCGCGAAGGATCTCCACTCCCGCTCCACCACCGTCTCCGCGGTCAAGACCCCCACACCTCGCTGGGACCGGTTCCTGACCGACACCTTCGGCGACGACGCCAAAGGCAAGGAGCTGGTTGACTTCGTCCACCTCCTCCTCGGCTACTCCATCACCGGCGACGTCGGCGCCCAGGTCCTGCCCTTCCTCTGGGGCAAAGGCGCCAACGGCAAGAGCGTCCTCCTCGACGTCATGATCCAGATCCTTGGGGACTACGCCGACGCCGCCCCACCCGGGTTCCTCATGGACAAGGGCGCCTACAGCGAGCACTCCACCGAACTCACCGAGCTCCACGGCCGCCGCATCTTCGTCTGCAGCGAACTCAAGCCCAACGACAAGTTCGACGAAGCCCGCGTCAAGCTCCTGACCGGCGGAGACAAGATCAAAGCCCGCCGCATGCGGCAGGACTACTTCTCCTTCACCCCCACTCACAAACTGTGGCTCCTCGGCAACCACCGCCCCGAAGTCGGCACCGGCGGCCACGCATTCTGGCGCCGCATCCGCCTCATCCCCTTCGAAAAGGTCATCCCAGCCGAGCAGAAGATCGACAACCTCGCCGCCGAACTCGTCCGCGACGAAGGCCCCGGCATCCTCCACTGGCTCATCGAAGGCGCCGGCCGCTACCTCACCACCCGCGACCCCCTCACCGGACCCACCTCCGTCCGCGTCGCCACCGCAGCCTACGAATCGACCGAAGACCACATCGGCCGCTTCCTCACCGAATGCTGCACCCGCCCCGACCCCGACCACCCCACCCCCACCGACCTCCGCGTCGAACAGAGCCTCCTCTACGCCACC
Source organism: Streptomyces bohaiensis (assembly GCF_012033785.1). Lineage (GTDB taxonomy): Bacteria > Actinomycetota > Actinomycetes > Streptomycetales > Streptomycetaceae > Streptomyces > Streptomyces bohaiensis. The sequence continues at coordinate 3,564 of NZ_JAAVJC010000002.1, read as the reverse complement.
TACGGCGCCTGGTGCTCCTCCGAAGGTATCCGCGCAGCCACCGCACGCGCCTTCGCAGCCCGCGCACGCCAAGAAGTCGGCCTCGCCTCACCAGCAGAAATGATGAAATCCAGCGGCAAGAAGTACTACCCCGGCCTCGCCCTCACCGCCGAACCCGACCACCACCGGGCACACCCCTAACCACGCCACGCCACCCGAACAACCCACCCCACCCCCTCTACGATGACAACCCCACCCCCCCCACCCCCCCCGCCCCACCCCGGGCACCCACACAGGAGGCACCGCGGCCATGAGCTCGCTGCTGACCGAGAGCCAGCTCGTCCACGAAGCCGCCGTCGTGTGGCTGGAGGACACCACCAACCTCGACTACGTCCGCCAAGCCCTCGACAAAACCGGACGCCGCACCGGCAAACCCCGCTACGCCCGCGACGGCCGCATGGTCGGCTACACCGACCTCGACAAGGACGCCGAAGCGAACCCCGACAGCGGCCTTTACCAGCGCCGCACCTTCTTCCTCCTCCCGCACGACCGCCCCAACGACCCCGACGGCATTTACAAGGCCGGAGCCCCCGGCGAAGCCGTCGACCCCCGCACCATCGAAGCCGGCCGCGTCGGAGCCAAAACCCCCCGGTCCCAAGGCGAGATAGAACCCGAAGCAACCACCTGACGGGGCCTGGGTGCCGCACGCAAGACGGACGCCTGCTGGGTGGCCACTGCCACTTCGGCGCCGGTCTCATCCCAGCATGGCCACCCCGCACACCACGACTCGGCCGACAGACTGCACGAGCCCACAACGCGACACCCCTCGCAGTCAGGGCGCCGCCCGCCCTGCTCACCGCGCCCAGTCACCGTATAGCTCGAACTACCCCCGCCCACGACCGAGAGCAGCCGACGGAACGGCTGGACGAGCCGCCCCTCAGCACCGCGGCGCGGCTGCGCGCTCCGAAGCACCGGACGAAGATCGACCCAGCGCAAGCCGGCGTCAGGCGGGGTCGCCGGATGCGGTGCGTGCGAGGTAGTCCTGAAGCTCACCGTGCTTGAACTGGTACGCAACACCCGCCCGGCGCATCAAGCCCGCGCTGCAGCACCACTCGAGGAAGCCACCCAACCGCAGCGGAAGCCACCGGCCGGAGCGACGCCTCGTCACAACCAGCAACGTCACATACCGCGCGCTGATGGGAGAGAACCCCCGGAACCCGTGCTTCTTGTGCTTGCCGTAGTAGCGCTAGCGGGTACCGATTACCTCCCGGCGCCGGCGGAGCTCGGTCGACAGCAGGCGCCGGGGAGAGCTGGCCACGTCCAGTCCGGACGGGTAGACAAGCACGCGAAGCCTCTGGCGGGGCGAGGGAATCTTGGTCGTGAACCCACCTACCAAGGGCTCCACCACGTTGTCAGCACAACCGGGCAGCATCCAGAAACAGGTTGACAAGAGCCCACGGTCGCTGGCGCGCCGCGTCAGCCCTTGAGGCACGAGGGCCCGGTGCTGTTCGTTTGCGAGGACCATGCAGCGCGGCGGGGAGAACCTGCTGACCCATCGACCAACTCTGCGAAGCGTTCGAGGGTGGCTGTCGGCCGCTGAACCGGGCCTTCCGGCGGGACAATCTGAAGGCCCTCGATCACACAGAAGCTCACTCGCAGGAGTGGCCCTGGCCATCCACGTAACGGGCGAGGGCGCGTATCGCGAGCTCCGCCTCAAAGAGCATCCGGCGATGCCCATGCGTCAGGTACGCAGGTAGGAAGTCGACCTGGTCCCAAGCTGCGCTTCTCAGCAGGAGAGCCAAGTCGAGCTGCCGGTGCCTCAGAGCTACCTGGAGGCCCAAGAGACTCGCGTCCAGCTGCTTGAGCGAGGCACGCTGCTTCGGAGACAGCTTCTTCTTGTTCTTTCGTGGCGTCGGCTGGGCCGCCGCTCGCCGCTCTTCCCACGTCGGCCCTCCCGTGAGCAGATGAACTCGAGGTCGACCCCTGTGCGGCATGAACTCTCCCCGTGGGCCACTCGACATGTCTGAGCTCAGTGTCCCTACCGCCAGTCAGCAGATGCGCCGGCTGCGAGAAACGGCGTGATTTCTGTCGGCAACTCGGACAGATATGCGTGCTTCAGCCCGTTCCGGTCAGCGCGCTCGCCGCCGCGGCCGTCGTGCTGCTGCCCCTGCGGGTCAGCCGACTGCACGGCGAGCGGTGAGGAGCAGGGACACGACGCGTCCTGCCGGCGGGGCATCTGACACCGCAGGTTGACAACCATGCCGTGTGAACGTGGTGGGGCGGCGGGCGCCGGCCCACCACGTCGTGCGTCACCCTTCGGTCCCGTCCAAGGGCTCCTCCCCGGTTTCGCACCACTGCCCGCCCACCATGCGCCGTCGCCGGAGCGAAGCAGGCGGAGGAACCCCCCGGTAGGAGCGTGCCCGGCACAGCAGGCAGCTCTCGTCCACATCCCGTGGCCCGCCCGGATGCTTCGCACACCCGGACTGGTTCCTCGGCCGCGACAGCTCACGGGCGATGCAGAAGGCTTCGTGCAGCAGGTCGGCCACCACGGAGAACTCGCTGAACGAGGACTTGATCGACAGGTCGTACATGACGTCGTTCAGCCGCCGGGTCCGTTGCAGCAGCGCGTCCCGGTCGTACGGCGGGAACGGCACCGGGTAGCCCAGGTCCCCCCGCTTCACCGCCGGAGCCACTGGTGGCGGCGTTCCCCGGAAGTGGCGCCGGCGGCGGTCATTGCATAGCAGACACCGCGACCAGCCCTCCGGGGCTTCCGGGTCAACCGCGCCTCGCGGGTGCCAGCTGCAGTTCGTCGGAGTCTTCTCCGGCGCCAGGACAGCCGCGGTACGGAACGCCTCGTACAGGTAGTCGGCCACGGTGTCCCACTCCAAGGGATGCGACCACGGCCCCACATGCGTCAGGCAGTCGGTCACCGCCGAGAACCGATGCCGAAGCTCTGCCAGACGCATCGGCCGACCGGAAGGCACGGAGTAGCTCTCGCCGCGCCGTTCCCCTCTCATCGAACCTGCACCGCGGCTTCGCCCTCGTCCTCGAGCACCTCCACCATCATCGGGTGGCAGTCCGGGCAGCGCATCACGTAGTCGCCGCCGGCTTTCTCGATGAGCCGAGACTTCGGCGAGATGCACTGGCCGCACCACACGGGAAGATCGAGCCGCTCGGCCTCCGGCACCTCGATCGGCACAGGCACGACCTGGTCGCGCGCGAGAGCAGCTTGCGAGAACGCCACCGCCACCTGTGCTGTCGCTGCGGCCCCCGCCCACTCCTGCTGTTGGAGCCGCTCGAGCGCCTCCAACAGCAACCGTTCCCCTTCGACCATGTAGTCGTGCGGGCTCATCAACCCGCTCACCTCCTGACCTTCCCCACTCGAATGGTTCAGGCAGGTAGTACCTGGTCGCTGGCGACAACCGCAGCGAAACCATCCCGAATCACCCGGGGAAACGATTCAGTGAGCCTTTGCCAACCTGGTCTCTGGGCTGGGCGGTTGGTTCGACACGTGAGTGAAGCCCCTGGTAGACGGGTTCACGACCAAGATCGCCCGATACCCACCAGAGGCTTCACGTGCTTGTC
>NZ_JAAVJC010000029.1 GCF_012033785.1 Streptomyces bohaiensis | reverse complement strand
GGGCGGTACCGCGCCGCCCGCCGTCGGTGGCTCCCGGTCAGCCGTCGGGGTGCCCGGGGTCGGGTCCGTCCGCCTGCGCGGGGCCGTCGTGCCCGGTGGCGGGCCGGCCGACGCCCGGGCGGTCGGGCGTCCGTGAGGTGCGGCCGGTGGCCGGTCGGGTCACGCGGATCTTCGACTGCCCGTGCGGCAGCTCCTCCCAGTCGGTCATGAAGGCGGCTTCCAGCCCGTGCGAGGCCGCGAGCGCCGTCAGCGTCTCGGTGCGGTAGTAGAAGTCCTCCCGCAGCACCTGGTGCTCGCGCCCCTCGGTCCGGTCGAAGGTGAAGTCGAACCAGCCGCCGGGTCGCAGCACCCGCCCGACGTGGGCGAGGCACTGGTCGATGACTCCGGGCGGCGAGTGCGAGAAGACGCTGTGGGCGTGCACCACGTCGAAGTGCGCGTCCGGCAGGAAGTCGAAGGTGAGGTCGTCGGTCAGCGTGAGGTGGGGCAGCTTGGCCTGGAGGCCGCGCTCGACCAGCGTCCGCTTGGCGTGGACCAGGATGTCGGGCGAGATGTCGATGCCGTAGTAGTGCCCGCTGTCGAGGTGGTCGATGAACCGCCAGCCGGCGCGCAGGTTGCCGCAGCCGACCTCCAGCATGCGGTGCTCCGGCCGCAGGCCGTGGGCGAGCAGGTAGTCGAACTGCATCGCGCCGAGGGCGAGCCACCGTTCGTCGTTCCTGCTGCCGACGGCGGCGCGGGGGTCGCGGGCCGCGTCCGAGGCCATGACGGCGCGGTAGTAGGCCACGTGGTCGCGGTGGCGGGCCCGCAACCAGAGGTCGCGGGCGGTCCGTCGGACGTGGGGGGCGATGCGCCCGGGATGACGTGCGGCGTAGCGCAGTTTGTGCCCGAGCTCCGCGCGGTTGCGCGTCGGGTCGGCGTGAGGCGACATCGGCGTCTCCCTCCGGGATGGGCCGAACGTACCGCCGGTCGCACCCCCGCTCAACCGGGGTGTGCCGTTCGGTGGCCGGCCCGGGAGGCGGGGCGCGGGGGCGCTGCGCGGTGCCGGCCGGTGCCGGACGGACCGCCGGTCAGCCGTGGTCGTGGCCGTCGCCCGACCCGTCGCCCGGCCCGTGGGGGCCGTCCTCGTGCCCGGCGCCGTCGTGGGGGTCGCGGGGGTCGCCGTCCTCGCCGTGGCTGCCCGGGGTCTCCACTGGCGGCGGGGCGGCGGGCTCGGTGAGGGTGCCGACGGTGAAGGCGGTGCCGAAGGCGGCCGCCAGGGCAGCGGCGAACGCCGCCATCCGCAGCGCTGCGCTGCCGCCGCTGTCGCCGGTGAACCGGGCGCGGAGTCCTCGGCTGGTGCGTCCGGTGGTCACGTGGCCTCCTGGTCGGGGGTGCGGTTTCTCCCGTGCCCCGGCCGGGGCACGGGAGCAAGGCGCGGCAGCGCTGCCCGGAATACCCCCATAGGGTATCTGCTTCCGACGGTGCGATCCAGGGTCGGCACGGTTGCATCCTGTACCCCATGGGGGTATACCGGAGGGGGTGATACCCCGGCAGGGTATCCAGTCGTCGCAGTGTGGAGGAGACGGGACGATGACCACGGCCCCCGGGACGGTCACCGAGGTGGAGCTGACCATCGGCGGTATGACCTGCGCCGCCTGCGCCGTCCGGATCGAAAAGAAGCTCAACCGCATGGACGGGGTCACCGCCACGGTCAACTACGCCACGGAGAAGGCGCGGGCGACCGTCCCCGACGGCACCGCCGTCGCGGACCTCGTGGCGACCGTCGAGGCGGCGGGGTACACCGCCGCGCCGCCGGCTCCGCCGCGCCCGGCGTCCGGCGGCGGCCCCGCGGACCACGGCGACCCCGCCGAGCACGGGGCCTACGGCGGTCACAGCGCCGAACCGCCCGGCCGGGACGCCGTCGCCCTGCTGCGGCACCGGATGCTCGTCACCTGGGCGCTGGCGCTCCCGGTGATCGTCCTCGCCATGGTGCCCGCCTGGCAGTTCGAGTACTGGCAGTGGCTGTCGCTGACCCTGGCGGCGCCTGCCGTCGTCTGGGGCGGCTGGCAGTTCCACCGCGCCGCCTGGACCAACGCCCGCCACGGCACCGCGACGATGGACACCCTGATCTCCGTCGGCACCACGGCCGCCACCCTGTGGTCGGTCTGGGCGCTGTTCCTCGGCACCGCCGGGCAGCCCGGCATGACCCACGGCTTCGAACTGACCATCGCCCGCACCGACGCCGCCGGCAACATCTATCTCGAAGTCGCCGCCGGCGTCATCGCCTTCATCCTCACCGGCCGCTACGTGGAGGCCCGCACCAAGCGGAAGGCGGGCGCCGCGCTGCGGGCCCTGCTGGAGCTGGGGGCGCGCGACGCGGTCGTGCTGCGCGACGGCCGCGAACTCCGCGTCCCCGTCGAACAGCTGGCCGTGGGCGATCACTTCGTCGTCCGTCCGGGTGAGACCGTCGCCACCGACGGCCGGGTGCTGCGCGGTGAGTCGGCGGTCGACGTCTCGATGCTCACAGGGGAGTCGGTACCCGTCGAGGTCGCCCCGGGCGCCGGCGTCACCGGCGCCACCGTCAACACCTCCGGGCGGCTGGTGGTCGAGGCGACCCGCGTCGGTGCCGACACCCAACTGGCGCGCATGGCGAAGCTGGTGGAGGACGCGCAGTCCGGCAAGGCGGCGGTGCAGCGGCTCGCGGACCGGGTCTCGGCGGTCTTCGTGCCGACGGTGATCGGGATCGCCGTCGCCGCGTTCGGCTTCTGGCTCGGCAACGGCGCGGGCGTCGCCGCCGCGTTCAGCGCGGCGGTGGCCGTCCTGATCATCGCCTGCCCGTGCGCCCTCGGCCTCGCCACCCCGACCGCCCTGATGGTCGGCACCGGCCGCGGCGCCCAGCTGGGCATCCTCATCAAGGGCCCGGAGGTGCTGGAGAACACCCGCCGGGTGGACACGATCGTGCTGGACAAGACCGGCACCGTCACCACCGGCCGCATGACGCTGGTCGCCGTCCGCACCGAAGCCGGCGACGAGCAGGCCGAGCAGGAGGCGCTGCGGCTGGCCGGGGCGCTGGAGCACGCCTCCGAGCACCCCGTCGCCCGCGCTGTCGCGGCGGGCGCCGAGGAGCGGATCGGCGGGCCGCTGCCCGAGGTCGACTCCTTCGGCAGCCTCGCCGGTCTCGGCGTCCGGGGCGAGGTCGAGGGCCGCACCGTGACCGTCGGTCGCGCCCGGCTCCTCGCCGAGTCGGGGCTGGAGGTGCCCGCCCCGCTGGCCCGACTGGCCGACGAGGCGCAGCAGCGCGGGGCGACCGCGGTGCTCGTCGGCTGGGACGGCCGTGCCCGCGCCGTGCTGGAGGTGGCGGACGCCGTCAAGGACACCAGCGCCGAGGCGATCCGCCGCCTGCGGGCGCTCGGCCTGACGCCGGTGCTGCTGACCGGGGACAACCGCGCCGTCGCCGCGGCGGTCGCGGCCGAGGTCGGCATCGACGAGGTCGTCGCCGAGGTCATGCCCGAGGAGAAGGTCGCGGTGGTCCGCCGCCTCCAGGCGGAGGGACGGACGGTCGCCATGGTCGGCGACGGCGTCAACGACGCGGCGGCGCTCGCCACCGCGGACCTCGGCCTGGCGATGGGCACCGGGACCGACGCCGCCATGGAGGCCGGCGACCTGACCCTGGTCCGCGGCGACCTGCTGGCCGCCGCCGACGCCATCCGGCTGTCGCGGAAGACGCTGTTCACCATCAAGACCAACCTGGTCTGGGCGTTCGGCTACAACACCGCGGCGATCCCCGTCGCCGCCGCCGGGCTGCTCAACCCGATGCTGGCCGGCGCGGCGATGGCGTTCTCCTCCGTGTCGGTCGTCCTCAACAGCCTCCGGCTGCGTGCCTTCCGCGCGGCCGGGGAGGGGACCACCGGACCCCGGCGTCCCGCCGGGCCGTCGTGCACGGAACCGCCGGCCGACCCGGGCGGCGCGGCCGGCGGCGCCGACTCCGCCACCGACGACGCGGCGTGGGACCTCACCCGCGAGCACAGCGGCGCGCCCCGGCGCTGACCACGGTTCGGCCGGCAGGGGCCGGCGCCGGCAGGTGCCGAGCGGCACCGCCCACCGACCGGCACTGACCGCCGGGCCCCTGCGCCGCTCGTGCGCCGCGCCCGCCCCCGCCGACCCGGTCGGTCACGGCTCCCCGTCGTCCTCGGCGCCTCCCACCCCGGCGGCCGCCGCGCCGACCCCGTCCGTCCGGCCGCCCCCGGCGAGCAGCGCGTGGATCTCGTCGGGGCCGCTCTCCACCAGTGACTCGTCGACCAGCACCCAGCGGGTGACGCCCACCGCCGCCAGGAACGCCAGGTCGTGGCCGGCGATCAGCAGCGCCCCCCGGTAGGAGGCGAGCGCCTCCGTGAGCCGCCGCACGCTCGCCAGGTCGAGGTTGTTCGTCGGCTCGTCCAGCATCAGCAGCTGCGGCGCGGGCGAGGCCAGCAGCATGGCGGCGAGCGACGCGCGGAACCGCTCCCCGCCGGAGAGGGTTCCCGCGAGCTGCTCGGCGCGGGCCCCGCGGAACAGGAAGCGGGCGAGCTGCCGCCGGATCTCGTTGTCCGGTACGCCGGGCGCGACCGCCGCCACGTTCTCCGCGATGCTCAACCCGTCGTCCAGCACGTCCAGGCGCTGCGGCAGGAACCGCAGCGGCACGTGCGCGCGGACCTGCCCGGCCTCCGGTGCCAGCGTCCCGGCGACGGTCCGCAGCAGCGAGGTCTTGCCGGCACCGTTGCGGCCGACCAGCGCGATCCGTTCCGGGCCGTGGACGCGCAGGTCGCCATGGCGCAGCCGTCCGTGGGGCAGCCGCAGCCCCTCGACGGTCAGCACGGTCCGGCCGGCGGGGACCTCGGTCTGCGGCAGGTCGACCCGGATCGCGGCGTCCGCGCGGACCGCGTCGGCGGCCTCCTCGCGGCGTTCGCGGGCCTCGTCCAGCCGGTCCTCGTGCAGCCCGCGCAGCTTGCCCGCCGACTCCTGCGCCGCCCGTTTGCGGTTGCCGGCGACGATGCGGGGCGCCCGTCGCTCGGCCTGCATCCTGCGGCTGTTGCGCTCCCGGCGGGCGATCTTGATGCGGGATTCCTCCAACTCCTTCTTCTGGCGCCGCACGTCGGCGTCGGCCACCCGCAGCAGCCGCTCCGCGGTCTCCTGCTGGGCGGCGACCGCCTCCTCGTAGGCGGTCCAGCCGCCGCCGTACCAGGTGACCTCGCCGGACCGCAGCTCCGCGATGCGGTCGACGCGCTCCAGCAGCTCCCGGTCGTGGCTCACCACGACGAGGACGCCGCTGCGCCAGGTGTCGACGGCCTCGTGGAGCCGGCGGCGCGCGAACAGGTCGAGGTTGTTGGTGGGCTCGTCCAGGAGCAGCACGTCCGGCCGGCCCAGCAGCAGCGCGGCCAGCCGGACCAGCACCGTCTCGCCGCCGGACATCTCGCCGACCCTGCGGTCCAGGCCGAGGTGGTCCAGGCCGAGGGAGCCGAGCGTCGCCAGCGCGCGCTCCTCGACGTCCCAGTCCTCGCCGACCGTCTCGAAGTGCGCCGGGTCGACGTCCCCCGACTCGATGGCGCGGACCGCGGCCCGCTGCTCGGCGATGCCGAGCGCCTCCTCGACGCGGAGCCCGGTGTCGAGGGTGATGTTCTGCGGCAGCAGCGCCAGGCTGCCGGTGACGCCGATCGAGCCGCTCTCCGGCCGCAGCAGGCCGGCGAACAGCTTCAGCAGGGTGGACTTGCCGCTGCCGTTGGCGCCCACGAGGCCGGTGCGGCCGCGCGGCACGGTCATCGACAGGTCGTCCAGGACCGGTGTGCCGTCGGCGAACCGGAAGGTCAGGGCGGAGCAGGTCAGGGCGGGGCCCGTCGGGGTGTGGGACATGGGTCACTCGCAGTCGTCGACGCTGGTCGGGGGGCTCGTCTGCGAGCACCGTGCGGCGGCGACCGGGCCGACTCGGGGAGCGGCGGATCAGGTGCGGGACGTCGTCCGGCTCCGTTCCCGACCGGGCGACGGCCGGGGTCGGGAAGCCGCGGCGATCGGGCCCGGGCCGGCGGGAGGTGCCGGGAGGGCTCCGAGTCCGCGATACGGCGGAGGGGACGGCGGGTGCACCGAGGTCGCGTCCACGCGGGACGTCACGGGCGGGCGGCCGCAGCGAAGGGCCTGCTCGGGCGCGTGACGCCGTACGGCCGGGCCGTACCGCGCGATGTTCGCGTACCTCAGATGCGCAACGTCCACCTCTATCGGAGACAACAGGACGTTTCCGACTGTACCGCGCCCCGTCCCGGCCGCCCACCGGTTTACGGTGCGACGCGCTCCGGCCGGCGGCCGCTTCGTCCCCAGGCTGTGGATATCTTTCACGGATCCGCCCGGGATCGCGCCGAGCGGCCGAACGCAGCGCGCGGACCTCGCCGACCCGCACGCCTCGCCCCGCTCTCGAGGACGGCCCGCCGGGAGCAACGGGCGGGGCGGCGGAAGGACACGGAGACACCACCGGCCGCCACCCCCGTGGCGGGGTGGCGGCCGGTGGTTGCGCGGTGTGCGGCGCGTGTGCGGCGCGGTTACTTCGCCGTGTCGCCGTCCTGGGCCGTGCTGCCGTCCTTCGCTTCGGCGGCGGCCTTGAGCGCCTGCTGCGCGGAGGGCCGCAGCGACAGGTGCAGCTCCTTCAGCCGCGACTCGTCGACGGTGGAGGGCGCGCCCATCAGCAGGTCCTGCGCGTTGCCGTTGAGCGGGAAGGCGATGGTCTCGCGGATGTTCGGCTCGTCGGCCAGCAGCATCACGATGCGGTCCACGCCGGGGGCGATGCCGCCGTGCGGCGGGGCGCCGAAGGTGAAGGCGCGCAGCATGCCGCCGAACTCGCGCTCGACGTCCTCCTTGGAGTAGCCGGCGATCTCGAACGCGCGGTACATGATCTCCGGCTCGTGGTTCCGGATCGCGCCGGAGGACAGCTCGGTGCCGTTGCAGACGATGTCGTACTGCCAGGCCAGGACGTCCAGCGGGTCCTTGCTGTCGAGGGCCTCCAGCCCGCCCTGCGGCATCGAGAACGGGTTGTGGGAGAACTCGATCTCCCCGGTGTCCTCGTTCTTCTCGAACATCGGGAAGTCGACGATCCAGCAGAACCGGAAGACGCCCTCCTCGAAGTGGCCCGTGCGGCGGGCGGCCTCGACGCGGACCGCGCCCATGATCTTCGAGACCTCGTCGTACGCTCCGGCGCCGAAGAAGATCGCCGTGCCGGCCTTCGCGCCGAGCCGCTCCACCAGTGCGGTGGTGTTCTCCTCGGTGAGGAACTTCGCGATCGGGCCGGTCAGGGCGTTGCCCTCCCCGACGCGGACCCACGCCAGGCCCTTGGCGCCCTGCTCGACGGCGAACTCGCCCATCTGGTCGAAGAACTTCCGCGGCTGGTCGCCGGTGTCCGGCACCGCGAGGGCGCGGACGTGCTTGCCGGCGAACGCCTTGAACTCCGAACCGGCGAACACGTCGGTGACGTCGACCAGTTCGAGCTGGGCGCGCAGGTCGGGCTTGTCCGAGCCGTACTTCTCCATCGCCTCCCGGAACGGGATGCGCGGGAACGGCGAGGTGACGTGCTTGCCGTTGCCGAACTCCTCGAACAGCTCCGTCATCACCTTCTCGATGACGACGAAGACGTCCTCCTGCTCGACGAAGCTCATCTCGACGTCGAGCTGGTAGAACTCGCCCGGCGAGCGGTCGGCGCGGGCGTCCTCGTCGCGGAAGCACGGCGCGATCTGGAAGTAGCGGTCGAAGCCCGCGATCATCAGCAGCTGCTTGAACTGCTGCGGCGCCTGCGGCAGCGCGTAGAACTTGCCGGCGTGCAGCCGCGACGGCACCAGGAAGTCACGGGCGCCCTCGGGGGAGGTCGCCGACAGGATCGGCGTCGCCATCTCGTTGAACCCCTGCGCGGTCATCTTCTGCCGGATCGCGGAGATCACCGCGGAGCGCAGCATGATGTTGCGGTGCATCCGCTCGCGCCGCAGGTCGAGGAAGCGGTACTCCAGGCGCCGCTCCTCGTTGACGCCGTCCTCGGCGTTGATGGTGAAGGGGATCTGCTCGGCGGCGCCGAGGACCTCCACGCCGGAGACCTCCACCTCGACCTCACCGGTCGGCAGCTCCGGGTTGACGTTGTCCGCGCCGCGCGCCACGACGGAGCCGTCGACGCGGATCACCGTCTCCTTCGACAGGGACGACAGCTGCTCGTTCACGTCGGTGCCGGGCCGCACCACCAGCTGCGTGATGCCGTGGTGGTCCCGGACGTCGATGAAGAGGATGCCGCCCAGGTTCCGGCGATTGTGCAGCCAGCCCGACAGTCGGACATCACTGCCGATGTCCGCGGAGCGCAGTTCGCCGCAGGTGTGGGACCGGTACCGGTGCATCGCTCAATCCAAGTCGTCCGAGAGCCAGGGTCAACGGTTCACCGCCGGTGGGCTCCGCGGGCGCCGACGGCTGAGCGGCAGCGGCCACGACAGCGACAGCCGGGGGCACCTCAGACTACCGTCCCGGCCCAGTCCCCTCGCCGTTCGGGCGTACTTACGCATAAAGTGAGACAAATGCGCACCGAGGATGTGCTGGCCGCGGCAGAAACCGGACTCTGGCGCTGGGACCACGCGACGGGTCTGGTCACGCTCGACGCCACCGCCGCCGGGCTGTTCGGCCTGCCCGAGCGGTACACCACCATCGGCGAGGCCACCGTCCGCGCCCGGGTGCACGTCGAGGACTACATCGAGCTGTACCGCGTGGCCACCCTCAGCGCCGCCGAGAACCGCATCGGCGAGAGCCGGCTGCGGGTCATCGCCGCCGACGGGACGGACGCGCGGACCGTCCGCGCCCGGGTCCGCGCCCACGGCGACGGCGACGACTTCGCCATGAGCGGCACCCTCATGGAGGTGCCGCCCAGCACCGCCGTCGCGGCCCCGCTCGGCCGGGACTGGCGGCTCTCGCGCGAGGCGTTCCTCCTCGACGCCGGCCGCGCCCTCGCCGAGGCCCGCACCACCGGCGAGGTGCTGCGCGTCGCCGCGGGGCTCGCCCTGCCCGGCTTCTCACCCGACGGGCTGATCGTCTTCGGCGTCGAGGCCGGAGAGCTCACCGTCGTCGGCCACCACGGCTACGCGATCAGCGCCACCCCGCAGCGCCGCCGGGCGGCCCGCGGCTTCGCCCCCACCCTCGACTCCCCGTACCCGGCCGCCGAGGCCATCCGCTCCGGCCGCGCCGTCTACGTCTCCGGCCCGGCCGAGTACGAGCAGCGGTTCCCCGAGGCATGGCCCTACGTGAAGGAGTTCGGCCGCTGCGCCTGGGCCTACCTGCCGCTGATCGTCGGCGGCCGGACCATCGGCGCCTGGATGGCGTCGTTCCCCGAGCCGGTCTCCTTCAGCCCCGACGAGCGGTCCGTGCTGACCACCGTCGCCCGCATGCTGGCACAGGCCCTGGCCCGCACCCACGTCTTCGAGACCGAGCGCGAACTCTCCGCCGACCTCCAGCACACCATGGCGCCCGCCGCCAACCCCGAGATCCCCGGCGCGCAGCTCATCGCCCGCTACGTCCCCACCGGCGGCGGGCTCCAGATCGGCGGCGACTGGTACGACGTGATCCCGCTGCCCTCCGACCGGGTCGCCCTGGTCATCGGCGACGTCCAGGGCCACGACGTCCGCGCCGCCGCGATCATGGCCCAGCTCCGCATCGCGCTGCGCGCCTACGCCGCCGAGGGCCACCGGCCCGACACCGTGCTCTCCCGGGCCTCCCGGTTCCTCTCCGGGATGCCGCTCTCCGGCGACGACCGGTTCGCCACCTGCCTGTACCTGGAGGCCGACCCGCGCACCGGCACCCTCGACGTCGCCCGCGCCGGCCACCCCGACCCCGCGGTGCGCCTCGGCGACGGCACCCCCGTGCAGCGGCCGACGGTCGGCGGCCCGCCGCTGGGCGTCGTCCCCGACTGGTCCTACCCGACCACCCGCATCACCCTCCAGCGCGACGAGACGCTGCTGATGTTCACCGACGGCCTGCTGGAGACCGGCGGCCACACCCTGGACACCGGCTGGACCCGACTGGCCGGCATCCTCCGCGGCGAGCCCGCAGACGATCTGGAGAAGCTGGCGGACCGCCTCATCGAGGGCGTGCACGGGCCGCCCAGCCACAGCCACACCGGCCCGCTCACCGACCGGCGCGAGGACGACATCGCGCTGCTGCTGTTCAGCCTCCAGCACCCCCAGGACCCGGAGCGCCGGCTGGCCGTCACCGTCGACCAGGCGGCCCCCGGGCGCATCGCGGAGGCCCGCCACCAGTTCGCCGAACTGCTCCACGACTGGGCGGACCCGGACCAGGCCGACGGGGCCGTGCTGATGCTCTCCGAGATGCTCACCAACGTCCTGGTCCACACCGACACCGACGCGCTGCTCACCGTCGAGATCACCGGGCGGCCCCCCGGCCGGCGGCTCCGGGTCGAGGTCGCCGACGGCAGCGACGACCTGCCGCGCCGCCGCGAACCGGGTGAGATGGCCTCCTCCGGCCGCGGGCTCCTCCTCATGGAGAACCTGGCCGACGCCTGGGGCGTCGACCCGCGCGGCGACGGCAAGGCCACCTGGTTCGAACTCCACGAGCGGTCCTCGCAGCCCGGCTGAGCCGTCGGGCGCCGGCCGCAACGCGGAGGCGGACCGGCGCGGCACGCGCCGCCCCGGTCCGCCTCCGCGTCGCGGCGAGGGTCAGTCCGCCTCGCAGGCGACGTCCTCGTCGGGACGCTCGCCGGTGACGAGGAACTCGGTGACCAGATCGTTGGCGCAGGTGTTGTCCTGCATCAGGTAGGCGACGTGGCCGCCCTGGTCGGCGGTGACCAGCCGTGCGCGGTCGCCCAGCGCCTCGTGCATCTCCCGGGCGCCCGCCAGCGGGGTCGCGGGATCGCGGAGGTTCTGGAGCAGCAGGATGTCGGCCTCGCTCCCGTCGGTGATCTCCACCGGCTCCTCCACGGACTCGGCCGGCCAGAACGCGCAGGGGGTGACGTTGGCGGCGGCGGCCCCGAACAGCGGGAACTCCTCCCGGTCCTCCGCGACGTTCCGCGCGTAGGTCTCGACGTCCGTCGGCCAGTCGCTGTCGTTGCAGATCACGTGCAGCTGGCTCGCCAGGTAGTTGTCCGACGGGATGTCGGCGCCGGCCGCCGCGACCAGGTCGGGGTCGACCTCCGGCTGCGGGACCTCCTCGCCGGTGTCCAGCGCCTGCCAGACCTCGGCGAGCTCCGGGAACTTCTCGTCGTAGTAGAGGTGGTCGAACGTCAGCTGGCGGAAGACCTGACCGGTGTAGCCCTCGGGGCTCGGCTCGGCGTCCAGCCGGTCACCGAGGTCCAGGTAGGTGGCCTCGACCTCCGCGGGTGTCTCCCCCAGCCCGTAGGTGTCGTGCTCCGCGGCGGCGAACTCGGCGAAGTCGGGGAAGCGGTCCTCGAAGCCCTCGGCGAAGCTGCGGGCGAAGTCGGCGTTCCAGCCGCCGGGCCCGGTGACGCTGTCGAGGACGACCCGGTCGGCCTGCTCCGGGAAGAGCGAGGTGTAGACCGCACCGAGGTAGCTGCCGTAGGAGATGCCGAAGTAGGAGACGGTGGACTCGCCCAGCGCCTCACGGACCCGGTCCAGGTCACGGGCGGTGTTGGCCGTGGTGATGTACGGCAGCAGGTCGGCGGTCGGGGAGTCCGCGCACTTCTCCGCGACGGCCGCCACCCGCTCGGCCTCGGCGGTGACGTCGTCCTCGTCCCGGGCGTGGAGCGGGATGTTGGTGGGGTGGTCCGTCAGCTCCAGCTCGCACGTCACCGGGGTGCTGTGGCCGACGCCGCGGGGGTCGACCCCGACCACGTCGTAGGTGTCGAGGACCTCCTGCGGCACACCGAGCTCCGCCAGCTGCGCCGGCATCTGGAGCGTCTGGCCACCGGGTCCGCCGCTGTTCACCAGGAGCACGCCGTGCCGGTCGTCGCCCTCGGCGGCGAGCCGGGAGACGGCTGTCCCGATCGTCTCCCCGTCGGGGTCGTCGTAGTCGAGGGGGACGTCCAGGGTGGCGCACTCCAGACCGGGGACGGCGACGTCGTCCGGGCAGTCGGTCCAGTCGAGGCTGTCGCCGTCGGCGGGCGATCCGCCGTCCGCCACGTCGGTGGCGACCGGCTCGCTGTCCGTTCCGTCGGCGGAGGAGCATCCTGCGAGAGCCAGCGCCGACACCAGCGTGAGGGCGACGAGGGGGGTGCTTGGCCTTCTCACCGAGGTCCTTTCCGTGGGGGGCGGGGCCACCGCCCCAAGGAGAGGAGGCGTCCCGCGCGAACAGATGCTCGACTGCCCCGGCCGGGCGCGGCGAACCCATCCGCGGTGTCGTTGTCGCTTTTCGATCGGCTCACCGACCGCATGGCGCGGCCCCCCGCGCCGCCCTGCCGCTGCCGTTGCCGGGCCCCTGGCGGCCGCCCGCGGGGGCGGAAGCCGGGTCGGCGGCAGACCGGGCCCGGACGGGCGGGGCCCTACGCGCCGCTCTCGATGAGCGACGCCAGCCGCGCGTCCGCGCGCAGCAGCGCCAGCGACCGGCGGCCGATCTCCTCAAGCCGGGCGTCGAGCGCGGTGACCGACTCGCTCACGTCGTCCAGGCTCCGCACGGCGGTGACGGCCCGCCGGACCTCGGGGACGCGGTAGCCGCCGGCGCGCAGCGCCGCCGCGATGCGGGCCTCCCGCACGGCGGGCAGACCGTAGCGCCGCGCCGACCCGACCCGAGTGGAGACCCGCTCCGGCGCGACCAGCCCGGCCTGCCACGTGGTCGACCTGGTGGTCCGGGAGGAGGCGCCGCAGCATCTCCACCAACTGCACCGGCACGTTCTCGTCGATCAGAATCCGCATCAGGCAGAACGTGCACCGCTGGTATAGCTGTCCACGTACAGCGCGAAGGAGGCCGCCTCGCGCGCGGCATCGGCCGACACCCCCGGGTAGTACGCCGCGATGTCCTCCGGTCGCACGCCGTCCTCGACCAGCTCCGCGACGACGTCGAACGGCACCCGGGTACCGGTGATGACGGGCGCTCCGCCCTGGGTTCGGGGATCGACGGAGACGTGCGGTTTCGGCTGCAGCAGGTGAGGGACCACGACGCCGGGGCGGGGGGCGAACTCCAGCAGGATGTCTGCCAGGGTCGCGATCACACGCTGGCCCGGCCGGGCGACCAGGTCCGTCCCGTGGTCGTCGTCCCCGACGAGCACGATCGAACCGTGATCGGCGACGAGCGAGTAGCCGGAGAGGTGCTCCACCTCGCCGATCTTCTTCAGGTTGGCCAGTGCTTTGCGGATCTTCTGCAGCGATACGTCCTGCCGCAGGTGCGCGAACGTGCGCAGGGCCAGCACGTCGCGAAAGGAGTAGAGGGCAGGGCGGGAGGACAGCTCGGGGCGCAGAACGGGGCCCTGGCCGCGGTCCTGCCGCCAGGTCCGCAGCTGACCCGTGGTGGCTCCGGACAGGGCAGCAGCCATACGTGTCGGGTAGGCCATGGGTCTCACCCCCGGGACGGATCGCGGTTCGTACGGGCATCATGGCAGGTCGCCGCGGGCACAGCCACATCCCGTCAACAGCGGCCGGTCGCCCGTCGGCGCTCCTGACCCGAAGAGGTGACACCGGTTGACGGGCGGCCGTGAATCCGCTGGAGGAACCGTCGACCTGCGGCCGGGTGCCCGCCTCGTGCCGGGCCGGACGCCGACGCGCACGCCGAGCGGTGAAAACCGGGTGCGTACGGCGGTCCGGTCGGTGTCTCATCGGGCCCATGACGATCGAGCTCCGAACCCCGGGCCCCGACATGACGGACGTTGTGCTGGACGTGCTCCGGGAGTGGCAGGGTGAGGGCGCGGCCGTCCAACTCCACCCCGGGGACGTCGGCTGGTTCCACCGGTTCGGCCCGGCGGCCACGACGGCGGCGCTCCGCGTCTGGACCAGGCACGGGCAACCGGTCGCGGTCGGCCTGCTCGACGGCCCCCGACTGCTGCGGCTGAACGTCGCACCGGAGGCCTACGGGGACAACGAGCTGGCCGAGCGGCTCGTCAGGGATCTGGCCGACCCCGCGCACGGCGTTCTCGGCGAGGGCCGGGCCGTCGTCGAGGCACCCATGGCGACTTCCGTGCACCGGCTGCTCGCCGAGCGCGGCTGGGCGGCCGACGAGCCCTGGACCCCGCTGCGCCGCGACCTCACCGACCCGGTCCCCGACCCCGGCCTGCGCATCGAGGTGGCCGGCCCCGATCGGGTCGCGGACCGGGTGGCCGTGCAGCGCGCGGCGTTCACCGGCTCCACGTTCACGCGGGAGCGCTGGGACCGCATGGCGGCGGGAGCGCCCTACGCCGACGCGCGGTGCCTGGTGGCGTACGACGACCGGGGGGCGGCCGTCGCGACGGCGACGGTGTGGTCCGCCGGACCGGGCCGTCCCGGTCTGCTCGAACCGCTGGGCGTCCACGCGGAGCACCGCGGACACGGCCACGGCAGGGCGATGGCCGTCGCCGCCGCGTCGGCCCTGCGCGGGCTGGGGGCGTCGTGCGCGCTGGTCACCACCCCGAGCTCCAACGTTCCCGCCGTCGCGACCTACCGCGCTGCGGGCTTCCGCGCGCTCCCCGAGACCCACGACAGCCGCCGCGAGTGAGGCATCCGCTGCCGGACTCGCGGGCACTACTCCCACGCGGGCCGGCACGGGTCGCAACGTGAGGGCTGCCGCAACGGTCGGACGGGATCGGTCCAGGCGGACGGACAGCAGGTAACCGCCGATCACGAACGTGCACCGTCGGCAGACCGTGCGCTCTCGCCCGCGCCCACCGCTGACCGGCGTCCGTGAAGCTCCCCGCGCACGTCACAGGCCGCGTGTGCGCTGGTGCAAGCGATGGGAGAAGGGCATGACCGAACCCGCCGAGCGCGTCGCTCCGCGACAACCTTTTCCATGATCTGGCTCGATATCACCCGGAAATGCCAACTCGCCTGTGTGCACTGCTACAACAGCTCCGGCCCGCAGGGCACCAAGGGATCGATGCGGCGTGAGGACTGGTTGCGAATCGTGCGCCAGGTCGCAGACGAGGGAATTCCGAACATCCAGTTCATCGGAGGCGAGCCCACACTGCACCCGGACTTCCCGGAGTTTCTCACCACCGCCCTCGGGCGCGGTCTGGAATTAGAGGTGTTCTCCAACCTCGTGCGGGTCAGCGAGGAGATCTGGGCTTTGCTGCGTCATCCGCGGGCATCCTTGGCGACTTCGTACTACTCGGTGGCTGCCCGGACACACGACGCGGTGACCGGCCGCAGCAGCCATGCCCGGACTCGCCGGAACATCGTGCGGGCTGTCGAGCTCTCCGTGCCGATTCGTGTGGGGATCGTCGGTGACGATGCGGAGGAGATCCGCTCTGCCCGGCGGGAGCTCGAAGGCCTCGGGGTCACTCGGCTCGGCGTGGACCACGTGCGGCGATTCGGTCGCGCTGTCGGGACGGAGCCGCCGCAGATGTCGCAGCTGTGTGGGCGCTGTGGCTCCGGCGCGGCGGCCGTCGGGCCCGACGGGGCGGTGTCGCCCTGCGTGTTCTCGACGGAATGGCAGGTAGGAAATGTTCGGGATCAGGACCTGTCGGCTGTCCTGGCAGGCCCGGCGATGCGCCGCGCGAACAAGGCCATCCGGCACGCGGTGTCCGGGTCGCGGGACACAGCGGGCACCTGCTATCCGAAGCAGCATCCGTGCTTTCCTGCGGGGCAACCGTGCGAGCCGCGAGGAGACGTCCCGCCGGCCTGCAATCCTGAGGACTTCGAGTGCGCGCCGGGAACACCAAGCACGGGGTGCAACCCGCATCGCTGATGGGAAGAGGAATGCCGTGGTTCGCCCGAGAGACGAAGTGAAGGAGCTGATTCGGCCATATACCGGGAACGTCGAGGATGTAGGACACGACAACCGAAGCTTCACCGACCTCACGATGGTGCTGGACGCGGACGGCGGCCGGGTCTTCGTGAAGGCAATGCGGAACCGGCCGGGTGGGCGACGCGACCAGTTGCTCCGCGAGAGAGAGATCAATCCCTTTGTGCGTGAGTTCGCCCCCAGGCTGCTGTGGTCGGCTGAGAACGAGGACTGAATCGCTCTCGGGTTCGAGTACGTGACGGGGAGGCATGCGGACTACTCGCCGGATTCACCGGACCTCCTGCGCGTGATCCGAGTGCTCGACCGTCTGGCGCTGAACGATCCGCCCGAGGTGGCTCGAGAGTGGCGCGAGATGCGCTGGGACTGGTGGGCCGACGAAGGCGACGCCGCACATTTCGTCGGGAACACGCTGCTGCACGCCGACATGAACCCGGACAACTTCCTCGTCGGGGAACAGCGCGTCTGGCTGGTCGACTGGGCCTGGCCCACGGTGGGGGCGGCGTTCATCGACCCCGCTCTGCTGGTCGCTCAGCTCGTCGCCGCTCATCACCCGGTGGAAGCGGCCGAGCAGCAGCTCACCCACTGTCCCGCCTGGGCGGACGCCGACTCGGCGGCGATCGATGCCTTCGTGATCGCCTACGCGCGGATGACACGGGTCCGGGCGGCCCGGCAGCCGGACCGGCCGTGGGTGAGTGCCATGGCGGACGCCGTCGGGGCGTGGGCGCGCCATCGGCGGCTCACGGACTTCATGTAGCCGCTCCACCGCTGATCGCACCCTTCTCGTGCCCGGCAGGCAGGGGAAGGCTGGTCGGACGCCGCAGCGACTCGTCGAGACGTGCGGGCGGCTGCTCAGCCGTGTTGCCCCCACATGCTCGGCTCCACGAGAACGCCCCGGTCGGTTGAGCGCTCGACCACCAGCGGTGCGCGTGCTCCGGCACCGCGCAGCCACCGGTGCCGTGTGCGGCTCGTGCCACGACGCCTTGTCGGCGGCCACTGCCCGGAGGTTCAGGTGGCGAGTCGGTCCTTGACCGCCGCGTAGGCGAGGAGCAACCCGACCGCTTCGGCTGCTGCGGTGATGACCGTCCAGAGGACGATCTCGGCGGCGGGGTGGTCGCCGGTGGCGCCGGAGAGGCCGGCGGTCAGCAGGATCGCAGCCGTGGTCGCCAGGCATGCTGCCGCCACCCAGCAGAACTGGCGGCGCGTGCGCAGGCGGCCGAACATCACGCCGAGCATCGGGTTCCTCTCACCTCGCCTGTCCGACAGTTCGTCAGCTCGTCCTATCGGCGCAGCAGCACGCTGCCCCGATAGGGCGCCGCGCGGCTACCGGCCGGCCGTGTGGTCCTCCGGGCGCCAGGCCCGCGCGCAGGCGCGGCACTCCAGCATCCCGTCCAGGCGGTCGCCTCGACCGCTCAACGTCCTGGTACGCCCGCCGCCGCAGCCGGGGCACCGCAGGCCCTTGCGGTTGGCCCACCGCGGGCTCGGTCGCCAGACCGCGAGGACGATCCCGATACCGCCACCGAGCACCAGCAGAACCAGCAGCGTCACGACACCCAGACCCGACATGTGGCCCCTCCCTCCGACGTGAGTCGAAGGCTACCGGTGGCCCGACGGCGGGTCAGCCGAATGATCCGCAGGCGCCTCGCCGCCCCCAGGGGCGCGTTGCCGGTCAGCCGGGCCAGCTGTAGCAGGCGGCGGGTGCGCTGCCGCCGTTGTGCAGGTGGTCGGTGTCGCCGAGGTACCGCCAGCCGAGCCGCCGGTAGAGGCGGGTCGCTGCCTGGTCCTTGTGCAACACGTCGAGCACCAACCGCTGACCGGCCGCCTGCGCGTGGTCCATCACCGTGCGGACCAGCAGCCGGCCGACGGACCGGTTCCGAGCGTCCGGACTGACGAACAACCGCGCCAGCGCCCGCAGTTCGTCAGCCGCGAAGCTCTCGTCCCGGTCTCCCTTCCGGATCAACCGCGCCGCGTCCTCACCGTCCGCCGCCATGAGCGCGACGTGCCCCACGACCACACCGTCCAGCTCCGCCACCCACGACCGCAGCACGGCGGGAGAGGAGACCCAGACAGTCGGATCCGCGACCCCTTCGACCGGATACCCGTCCACCGCGTGGACCTTCACCAACAGGTCGGCCAGCAGCGGCAGATCGCCGGGCAGGAGCGGTCGGACGATCACTGGCTCAGTCTTCACCGGCAACTCCTCTTCGGCTGGGCCCCTGGTCCGGCCAGTAGCCCGGTGTCGTCTTCTCGGTACGTGCGCGGACTCCTGTGGTCGCCGAAGTGTTTCTCCGGGAAGCTCCGCTCTGCCGGGGTGCCCTGAGGGGAACGTCGGCAGAAGGCGCCGCCGGGGGGCACGGGCAAGTGTGGCGTCCACTCGGGCGGGTGCCCGTTCTCATCACAGTGCGGACGACCACCTCAGTACCGAAGCTCCACGAACGATCTTGGTGGCCACCTCCACCACTCGGCCATCCCGCAGCCATACCGTCCGGGTGACACTGGTGACCGTGCTGCGTGGGGCACTCAGCCCGAGCAACTCTGCTTCGTCTCCTTCCGCGGGGCGTGAGGTCACCTCCTCAAGGACCTGGGACTGCGCGCTGTTCAGTCGGGATGCCGCGAGTTCTCGGCTCCCTCCGGTTGAGCTGGGCCGCGTCAGTTCGGGCACCGCTTCCACGACGTACTGCGGGTAGTAGGACGTCGAAAGGTGCACTGGGGCTCCGCCACGGCTCACGAGCCGCCGGCGGGCGGTGACGGGCGTCCCGGGCTCGACTTCGAGACGGCTCGCCACTGCCTCGGGAGCGCCGATGGTGGTGACCTCCAAGATGTCGGAGATCTCGTCCCCGGCGAGTGCCCTTCCCGACTCGGCGTGCATCTCGACGCGCGCAGGAATGCCACTGCTGCTGTGAGGGGCAACGATCGTTCCGGCCCCGCTGCTCGCCGAGGTGAGACCGGAGATCTTGAGTTCCTTGTACGCGCGGGCCGCCGTGGCCATGCTCACGCCATGTTCGGCCATGACCTCGCGAACGGTCGGCATTCGGTCGCCAGGCCGTAGAGCGCCAGTCCGAATCTTCTCTCTGTAGTGCGCTGCGATCTGCGCGTATCCGGTGCGTGCGGACATCACTCCTCCTCGCGTGCTGAGCGGCTGCTTGTTTTGCTCTACATCTTGCTCTACTTTTTGGTAGAGCGCTGCTCCCAAGGCAAGCACATGCCGCGCCTGTCGGCACAGCTCGCTTTCACGCGATCTGGTGGCGGTCCCACGCCATCAGCCGCCGGACAGGGGCGAGATGGCAGATGGCCCAACCGAGAGAGGTGCCGAATCGATGACCAGGACGAAACCGGCGCCGTGGAGTGAACCGCCGCCTGGGGAGCAGCTGCGGCACCCGGGCCCCTTCGGGCCCACAATCGCCGTGACAGCTGTCGGACCGAGCCTGCCGTGCGAGGAGCTCCGCCTCAGGACCGCTCTGTTGCGCGAGGCGATCGACGCGCACCTTGCTCTTCTCCGCTCCGCTGTTCCGCACTCGTCCGCCCCGACGCCGCCTCCCGCCGACGGAGTGTGGTGCGAGACGGTGGTGCGGAGCCCGGACGCGGGTGCGGAGTGGCATCTCGGGGGCGGCTGGTCCACGACGGCGGCACTGGCGCTCGGCTGGATGCGCGGCGCGGCGTTACGTCTCGCGGACGCCCTCGACCCCCGGCCGGCGGACGGCCCGTTCCCGCCGGGCTGTCTGCGCCTCGCCGCGCCCGACGACGGCAACCCCGGCGCGGTGTTCCGCGACTGGGCCGCCGACGCCGAGTACCAAGCCGTGCAGCGAGCGGCGCTCGACGCGGGCAGGCCGGTGAGCGTCAACAGCCGGGGACCGGACGTGGTGTGCGGCAGCGGGGAGGTCGACGTCCTCTACTCGCTGTCGGCTCGCCCGGTGCGGGCCGGTGCTCCGTCGCGCCGTGTGGTCAGGGCGCTGTGAGCCGGGCCCACCCCGCGGCCCGGGCTGCCGCCGGAGCGTCACCGGGCGGCGCTTCCGTCCGACCGTCCACCGGAGGTTCCGTGCACGACGGCACCCGCTTCGTCCGCGACCGGCGCTACCGGTTCGACTGGCGCGACCGGCGCCGGAAGGCCGTGCAGCGCCCGGCGCGGAGGACCACGCGGTGACCGGGTTCCCGTCGCTCCGTGCCTCGTCGCTCCGCCTCACCGCTGACCAGGTGCGCATCGGCGACCTGATCGCGTTCGCCGGCGGGGCGCCGCCCGTCAGCTTCACCGAGCACCGTGGCGGACTCGTGCTGCTCGAACTGGACGGCACCGTGCGGGTCACGCTGCCGCCGCGCACTCCCGTGGTGATCACCCGACCCCGCCGGCGGCACCGCCGCTGACACCCGGCGTTGAGTCCGCTCCCCGCCCGTCGGAGCTGCGGTGACGCCCGGAACCAGCCCGATTGTCAGTGGCCGGTGCGATGCTTCGAAGGAGCATCTGACGGAGCGGGCGCGGCGCGGAGGAACCCATGAGCGAACCCACGACGACCACCCTGCACCACACCGGGTTCGACACGGCCTGGTGGGGGAGCGACCTGGGCTCCTACCGGCCCTGCGACGCGACCTACCAGCGCTACCCGCTGGAGTCGCTGCCCCCGTTGGACCCGGCGCGGTTCGTCGGGACCTTCGACTGGCTGGCGGCGAAGGGGCAGCCCGTACCCGGCGAGGTCGCGGCCCTGGAGTTCCTCGCCCACCGGCTGTCCGAGGCCGGGTTGAGCCTGCCGGCGGACTTCACCACCTTCTACACCCACAGCGGACTCCTCGCAGCCCTGGACGAGGTGTCGGTGACCGCCTGCTGGACGGACATCTCCGACCCGCTGCCGTGCCCGTTCGACCCCGGCGCGCGGTTCGTGCAGTTCCTGCGGGACCAGCAGGACTGCCTGATCTGGTACCTCTACCTCCGCCCCGGCAAGCCCGCCGCCGTCGTCGTCTCGCCGTTGATGCACAACGACGAGGAGGAGGAGCCCGAGTTCACCCCGGCCGAACTGGACACCCTCCGCACCCACTTCCACGCCTGCGCCGACTCGTTCGAGGAGTTCGCGTACCGGTTCTGGACCGAGAACAACCTCTGGGGCCACGCCCGCGACCGGTTCGCCGACGACACCGCCCTCCCGCCCGCCCAGCGGGCCTACCTGGCCCACTACCTGCGCTGACCGCCGATCCGTGCCGACCAGCGCCGATCAGTGCCTTGCACGGGGTCCCGACGCCCGCCGAGCTCCGCCTGTCCCCGCCCCCACCCCGTGCGCGTCGCGGGGGCAGGGACGGAACGGGGCGGCTCACCAGGGGACGGTGCCGTCCTCCTCGAAGAACCCGCCGCTCGGCCCGCCGTCGGGCAGCGTGGCCAGTCGGATCGCGATCGCCGCGCCCTGCTGCGGCGTGCGTGGCCCCAGGAAGCCGGTGAAGTCGGTCGCCACCAGCCCCGGGCAGACGGCGTTGATCAGGATGCCGGTGTCCGCGAAGTGCCGGGCGTACTGCACGGTGACCGCGTTCAGGTAGGACTTCGACGGCGCGTACGCCGCCATGACCGGCCCGACCTGCGCGGACGGGTCGGCCTGGCGCGTGACGGACCCGACCGAACTGGAGACGTTCACGATCCGCGGGGCCGGCGACCGCCGCAGCAGCGGCAGCAGCGCGTTGGTCACCCGGATGACGCCGAGGACGTTGGTGTCGACCACGGCGCGGACGACGTCGAGGTCCAGCGCGGTCGGCTCCTGTCCCAACCCCGGGTCGCGCGGGCCGGATATCCCGGCGTTGTTGACCAGCACGTCCAGCCGCCCCGCCTGCCGCTCGACCAACGCGGCGGCCTCGGCCACGACCCGGTCGTCCGTCACGTCCAGCGGTACCCCGAACGCCTCCGCCCCGCCGGCCCGCAGCCGTTCGACCGCCGCCTCGCGCCGCTCCGCGTCACGGGCGCCGACCGCCACCCGGTAGCCGCGGGCCGCCAGCCCCGCCGCCGTCTCGTACCCGATGCCCTTGTTCGCGCCGGTGACCAGCGCGGTCTTCATCTCGCTCATGCCGTCGATGCTCACGCCGGACCACCCGCCGCCGCCAACACCGATGCGGTGCACTGTGATACCCCACGGGTATCGGACACTACGCTGGCCGGATGGACACGCTGGAGACCCGCGAGCTGCGCTACTTCCTGGCGGTGGCCGAGGAGTTGCACATCGGTCGCGCCGCCGAGCGGCTCGGCATGGCGCAGCCGCCGCTCTCCCGCGCGATCCAGCAGCTCGAACGCCGGCTCGGGGTCCTCCTGCTGGTCCGCAACCGCCGGGGCGTCGCCCTCACCGAGGCGGGCGAGGTGCTGCACCAGGAGGCGCGCGTCGTAGTGGACGCGGCCACCGCCGCCGCCCGGCGGACCCGCCGTGCCGCCGCCGGGAACGACGGCAGCCGCACCCGGCTGGTGCTCGCGGTCAAGGCCGGCGACTCCCACGACCTGCTGCGGCGGCTGCTGGGCGCCTACAGCGCGGAGCCCGACGCCGCCGAGGTCGAGATCCTGCCCAGCGGCACCTGCGAACAGGGCGAGATGCTGCGCGACGGCCGCGCCGACGCGGCGCTGATGCACACCCCGTTCAACTCCCTCACCGGCTTCGACAGCGAAGAGCTGCTCACGGAGGGGCAGATCGCCGTGCTGCCCGCCCGGCACCCTCTCGCCGCCCGGGCGACGCTCACCCTCGCGGAGGTGAGCGACATCCCCGACCTGCCGCTCGCCCGTTGGGCCCGCGACGGCGTCCACCCGCCGGGCCCCGGCCCCGCGATCACCGACCAGACCCAGCTGGCGCAACTCATCGCGCTCGGCCGGACCGTCGCCATCCACCCCGACTCCGCCCGGGCCTGGCTGTGGACCGAGCACGCCGCCGTCCCGCTGATCGACGGGCCGCCCGTCGTGACCCACATCGCCTGGCCCGCCCACTCCCGCTCGCTCGCGCTGGCGGCGCTGGTTCGCACGGCGACGCGGTGCACCGACGCACCACGCCCCGACCCGTCCGCCTGAGCGGCTCGTCCGCGTGAGCGGCACGGTCGCGGCGGGCGCCCGGGGCGCGCCGCGGGGGAGAGGCGCGGTCGGGTTCAGGCGCCGGGGCCGGCCGTGAGCGTCTCGACCAGGGCGCGGGCACGCGTCGGCTCGGTCAGCAGCGACTCCACCAGCGGCCCGGTGCTCTGCGCGGGCGCCGAATCCCGCTCGCCCTCGGCGCGGGCCCGACCGCCACCCGCTGCCGCTCTCACGTAGTCGTCCGCGGAACGCGGGTCCCCCGGCAGCTCGGCCCCGCCCCGCCGCACCACCTCGTGCAGCGCCGCGTAGGTCACGCCGCGGGCGGTCAACTCCGCCCCGCCCGCGAAGGGCTCGACCTCCGCACCGTCGGGGGCGTTCACCATGTGCGGGTAGGCCGCCGTCACCTCGCGGACGGCCAGCGCCGCCAGCAGCAGATGCTCGGTGCGCACCGTGCGGTCCCCGAGCCTGCGTGCCTGCTCGCCGGCCTCGTGCCGTGTCCAGTCCACCGGCAGATCGGCCCACTGGATGCTTGCGAGCCGGGCGATCAGCCGCCTGCGGAGGCCGATCCGCTGGTAGCGGGCGCGGCCCAGCAGGATGTCGCGCGTCGGGTGGAGCAGCGGGTCGAGGCCGTCGTCCGTGACCGTCTCGACGCCCGCGAGCCGGTCCCGCACGGCCTGCGGGGAGGAGCCGCACAGCGACAGCAGCTCCGCCGCGCCGGTGCCGTCCCGGGCCACCAGCGCACGCAGCAGATGGTCTGCGGTCAGCTTGTCGGCACCGTCCTGCCGGGCGGAGTCGATGGCGGCTGTCAGCGCCTCGGCGGCGGCCGGGGTGTACCGGTCCCGCTTCCCGCCGTGCTCGCCGAGGACGTCCGTCGCCGGCACGCCCGGCCCGCTGCCCTCCTCCGCCTGCCAGACGTCATCCGTCTTGCGCTTGCGGCGCAGCACCGCGATCGCGGCCGACCGCGTCATGCCGACCGCGTTCAGGGTCTCCCCGGCGCGGCCCTTCGCGCCGCACACCCCGGCCAGCAGATGGTGCGTGCCGATGGGCGTGTCCTCGTCCGCTCCGCTCGCGCCCCGGGCCGCACCGAGGACTCCGGCGGTGTTCCAGTCGGGTTCCACGACGACCACCTTTCGTTTCGACGTACGGAGGCCGATTCTCGCGGGCGGTCGGAACCGTCCGCGTCCCCCGAAGGGCGCGACCCGTCGAGACGTTCGGATGACACGGGCCGTTCGGCGTCCCGGCGCGGGCGTCCGCACTCCGTTGTGGCGCGCCCCCCCCCGCGGCCCGGCGCGCGCGTCGGCGCGGGCCGGTGAGGCGCAGGCGGGCAGGCCGACGTGCTGTGCCGGCGCGGCGCGCCGGGGCGGTCGGGTCGTCGAGCCGGTCGAGCCGGTCGAGCCGGTCGGGTCGTCGAGTCCGTCGGGCCGTCGCGGCGGCGGACCGGTCAGCCGGTGGGCCGGTGCGCGGCCACCACGGCGAGCGCGGCCTGTTCGAGGTCGCGGCCGACCGCCTCCGCGTCGCCGAGGTAGCCGGCGACCGTGGCACCGTCGCGCAGCATCATCAACTGGTCGGCCGCGGCATCCGGCCGCTCGATGCCCGCGGCGCTCAGCAGCTCGCGCAACTCGCCGACGAACCAGGCGCGGTGCTCGGCGACGACCCGGCGCACGGGGTGGTCCGGCTCGGCGAACTCGGCCGCCGCGTTGATGAACGGGCAGCCGCGGAACCCGGGGCGGCAGGTTTCCGCGCCGATGCCGTGGGCGAGGAGACGCAGCGCGCGGGGCAGGTCGTCCCCCGCGGTGCTCCGGAGCCCGGCCACCGCGTCCCGCTCGTGGGCGGCGCGCCGCCGCAGGTAGGCGACGAGCAGGTCGTCCTTGGTCCGGAAGTGCCGGTAGAAGGTGACCTTGGTGATCCCTACCCGCTCGATCACCCGGTCGGCGCTGACGGCGCGCATGCCGTGCGCGTAGAACAGTTCGCCGGCGGTGGCGAGGATGCGTTCACGGGTGGCCGGGCCACCGCGTTTCGCGGGGGTGCCCGGCGCCCCGCCGGTGGCGGCCACCGCGGTGTCCCGGGTGCTCATCCGTCGTCCTCCTGGTTGCGGCGCGCGGCCCGGCAGGGGCTCGCGGGCCGGTCGTGGCGCGCCGGAGCGCGCAACCGGCGCGGTGGCCGGTCGTTGCTCGGGAGCGAGCGGCCACCGGCGGTCCGGGGCTTGCGCTTCGTGCGTACCACTGTAGGCTCATCCTCGTAGAGTTACTAGTTCGTCTACATGCGCCGTGGTGGTCACGCCCTCCCGCGTGGGCCCCGCCGCGACGCGACCGTACGCCGCCCGCACCAGCCCGAGGAGCACCACGTGTCCGACGCCAAGACCCTCTACACCGCCATCGCCACCTCCACCGGCGAGGGCCGCCGCAACGGCCGCGTCACCACCACCGACGGCTCGGTCTCCGCCGATCTGGCCATCCCCACCGAGATGGGCGGCACCGGGGAGGGCACCAACCCGGAGGCCCTCTTCGCCTCCGGCTATGCCGCCTGCTTCCACTCCGCGCTGAAGCACGTCGCCGCCCAGGAGAAGGTGCAGATCAAGGACTCGGCCGTCGTCGCCGAGGTCAGCCTCCACCCGAACGACGAGGGCGGCTTCAAGCTCTCCGTGGCGCTGCACGCCGAGTGCGGCGGCGTCGACCAGGAGACCGCCGACCGCCTGGTCGCCGCCGCACACACGGTCTGCCCCTACTCCAACGCCACCCGCGGCAACATCGACGTCACGGTCGACGCCACCGTCGGCTGACCCCGCGCCCGGCCTCCCCGGCGCACACCCGGGTGTGCGCCGGTGGGGCTAGCCCGCGCCCGGCCGCCGTCCCTCACCTCCCTCCGCTGCCGCTCCCTGGCCGATTCCGCCCGCAGCGCCCGAGCCGCCATGGCTGAGTCGCCCTCAGGTGGGCATGCGAACGACACCGCACGTCGTCAGGAGGTCGCATCATGAAGAAGCGCACACGGCAGACCGTCGCCGCCGCGATCGGTGTCGTCGTCGTCCTGGTGGCCGGTCTGCTGCTCACCGGAGGCATACCGGACGTCGTCGCCGTCATCGTCGCCACGGCCCTCGGCCTCGCCGCCGCCTGGGGCGCCAACCTTGCGCTGCGCAACAAGCTCGGTGAGCCGAACCCCGCCACCTCCCCCGGCTCCCGGCCCGAACAGCACCCCTGACGCCACCGCCCGCCCCCGCGCCGAACCGGGACCGCCACGGGCGCCGACCGTGCGGCACCGGGCCCGCGGCACGGGGACCCGCCGTCCGGCGCCGCCCCCGCTCCACGTCCTTGCGCCGCTGCCGTCGCCGCGCGACCGGTCCATCTGGACCGCGCCCCCGCTCCGCGCCGCGGCCGTGAGTCGCGCCCCGGGGCGGTCGGCGACCCCGGCGCCGGCGCGGCAGCACCCGTCTCCCCTCGCGGTCAGGCATCGCCGCACCCGCGCCCTCTCGGGCATCGCCGCAGGTCGGCAGCGAGGCACGGCTGCTGACGGAAGCGCCCGGGCGAGCTGCGGCGGTCGACGGCCCCCGGCACGGCGGGTGGAGAACACCCCGGCCGCCTCTATCTCTGGTTGAGGAGACCGATCGTCCAGCCGGACGAAGAGCAGGCCGGGTGCCCCGCCATAGATTCGTACTCAAGCACAGGGAACCGCACACGGATCGCCGAACGGCGGCCCAGCCAGTCCATCGCCCTCTCCGCGTGGAACGCCGGTCCCTCTTCCCTTGAGGAGTTCTCATGAACAAGCGTGTTCTCGTCTCGGCCGTCGCCGGTGTCGTCGCGGTCGGCGCGCTCGCCGCCGGTGGTATCGCGGTCGCCGCGAGCGGATCGTCCGACGAGCTGGCGATCAGCAACACCCAGGCGGAGTGGACGTCCGAGCCGGACGGGACCTCGGTGTCCCTCACCGTCACCACCGACGTCACCGGCGACTTCTCCGGCGACTCCGCCCTGAAGTCCCTCCAGGTCGTCGCCCTGCCCGAGGACTTCGAGGACGCGTTGATCGAGGACATCATCAGCTACGAGGACGCGGCGGAGTGCGAGACCGTCTCCGAGAAGAAGATCTCCTGCGTCCACACCGCCACCGACGACGGGGACTACGACGGCGAGGAGTACGAGGGCTACGCCGAAGCGCTGGCAGGCGAGTGGACGGTGTCCGTGCTCGCCACGACCGAGAGCGGCGAGACCCTGTTCGTGAAGGACGCCACGACCTTCACCGTCAGCTTCTGACCGGCGAGCCCGGCTCCACCGGCCGTCACCGTGCAGCACACCCCGGGCGGGCCCGCACCTCCCGGGCCCGCCCGACCACCGCTCGCCCCCCGCTGCCTCCCGCCGGCCGCCGATCAGCCCGGCCACCGGTCCGATAATTATCGGAATCGAGGGCTGGCGAAGGCGACGGTTTCGGCCGACATGGCGCTCCTCGTCGGCCCGCCAGGAGTGTGACCTGCCATGAACGCCAACGGGCGTGGCGAATGCTCCACCTCTGTTCCGGAAGTGTTGCGGGAAGCGTTGACGCGGCGTCCGGTCCGCCGCACCATTCTGGGCACGACGCGCCGACGGCCCCCGCCGACCGTCGTACCCGGGCCGCCCCGCGGTCCGGCTCCGGCCGTGGACGAGCCGACGCGAAGGCCGGAGCGCACCACGTGTTCCACGCCGCCGCCACTCCGACGGCGGTCCCCCCACCCCCGCGAGGCCGGCACGGGTCGTACGCGCAGGCCGGCCATGCGGCGGTATCCAGGAGGAACCACATGGCGAAGAACCCGAGCCGCCCCACCGACCCCGCCGCGACGGAGCAGCCCGACACCCCGCAACGGCCACTCAGCCGCCGCCTGTTCCTCGGCGGGGTCGGCGCCCTCACTCTCACCTCGTCGACGCTGCTCACCACCGGCACCGCCCACGCCCAGACCATCACCCAGAACCAGGAGGGCACCCACGGCGGCTTCTACTTCACGTTCTGGACGGACGCCCCCAACACCGTCTCGATGACCCTCGGCAACGGCGGTAACTACAGCACCAACTGGCGGAACACCGGCAACTTCGTCTGCGGCAAGGGCTGGCGCAACGGTGGCCGCCGCAACGTCGGCTACTCGGGCAGCTTCAACCCGTCCGGCAACGGATACCTCTGCCTCTACGGCTGGACCTCCAACCCGCTGGTCGAGTACTACGTCGTCGACAGCTGGGGCAACTACCGGCCCACCGGCGAGCACCGCGGCACCGTGCACAGCGACGGCGGCACCTACGACATCTACCGCACCATGCGCTACAACGCCCCGTCGGTGGAGGGCAACCGGACCTTCCCGCAGTACTGGAGTGTCCGCCAGTCCCGCCGCGTCGGCGGCACCATCACCACCGGCAACCACTTCGACGCCTGGAACCGCGCGGGCATGGGCCTCGGCAACTTCAGCTACTACATGGTCCTCGCCACCGAGGGCTACCAGAGCAGCGGCAACAGCAACCTCAACGTCTGGGGCTGACCCCGCGCCCGCCCCGGCCCCGCACCCGCCTCCGGCACGGAGCAGGGCCGGGGCGGGCGAGAGCCACCGCCCGGCGTCGGGCCGATCGAGCCGAACCGTGAGGCCGCCGCCGTCCTGACTGTTCGCAGCGGCGCCGGTCGTGCTCGCTCAACCGGCGATCCACCCGAAGCCGGCGGAGTTGCCTTGCCCGAGGCCCCAACTCCACACCACTGAGAGCACGTCGGGGTTCCGGAGGACGGTCGTCTCGACCGTGGCGCCGGGCTTCTTGCCGGATCCCACGCTGAACGAGCTTTTTGGCCCGTCGAGTCGACAGAGTGCAGCTCGATCTCCGGCTTGAGTCCCAGCGTCTCCGCGCGCACGAGGTTGCCTCGGAGGTGCTCCGCCCAGCCGGGGCCCCGGTAGCAGCCACTGCTGCCGGGGCCGCCGCTCGCCACCCCGTTGGCCGCACGTGCTCTTCAGGACCACCGGGGTGACCGTTCGACATGTGGCCCGGCCGGAGGAGAAGAACGGCAGCTCCACCGGGGCGAGGCCGGTCACGCGCAGGGCGACGCCGCCCCAGTCCAGCACCTCCCGCCCGGCCAGGCCGCGCGCCACGGCCTCGAGCAGCTCGGGCAGCGGGCTTCCGAACTCGATCGTTCCCGCTCCGCCTGCGGCGAAGAGCGGCCTCGGCTGCGGGCCGCGTGCGGAAAGGACGGCGCGCCGTGCCCGAACGGGGCCATGCGATGCACGCCGTGGATCTCGGAGTGACGTCGGAGCCCCGACGCCCGGGGCCTGTCGGGCAAGCAGCCCGTAGACGAGTGCCCGGCCCGGTAGGAGCACCGACGGCCACGGGGCCCCGAGCCGATGTGGTCGCGCTGCTCGCCGTGGCGCCATCAGAACATCCGGTTGCACGATCAGCCACGGCAGTCGGCGGATGGAGTGGACATCCGAAAGTTTCCGGCGGGTCGACTCGGTGGGTGTGCTGACCCCGCCCCCGCCCCGGGGCGGCGGGCAGCGCGACGGGCCCGGCAGCCGTGGCTGCCGGGCCCGTCGTGGTGGTGCGGGTGTCGTGTGCCGTCTGGGCACGTCAGTCGGCGGTCGGGGCCTCGTCGCCGGGGGTGGTGTGCGGGACGGGGGCGGGGACGCGGCCGAGGCGGCCGGCCTGGAAGTCCTCGAACGCCTGGCGCAGTTCGGCCTGGCTGTTCATGACGAACGGACCGTAGTGTGCCATCGGCTCCCGGATCGGGCGCCCGCCGAGCAGGATGACCTCCAGGTTCGGGGTGTTGCCGTCCTGCTTGTCGTCGGCGCGCACGGTGATGGAGTCGCCGTCACCGAAGACCGCGGTCTGCCCGAGCTCCACCGGCCGGTGGTCGGTGCCGACGCTGCCGCGTCCGGAGAGCACGTAGGCCAGGCCGTTGTAGTCGCTCTGCCAGGGCAGGGTGATCTCGGCGCCGGGGGAGACGGTGGCGTGGACCAGCGTTATCGGCGTGTGCGTGACGCCGGGGCCGCTGTGGCCGTCGAGGTCGCCCGCGATCAGGCGCAGCAGCCCGCCGCCGTCCGGGGTGGTGAGGAGCTTGACGTTGCCGCCGCCGATGTCCTGGTAGCGGGGGCTGGTCATCTTGTCCTTGGCCGGCAGGTTGACCCAGAGCTGGATGCCGTGGAACAGGCCGCCGGTCATGACGAGCTTCTCCGGCGGCGCCTCGATGTGCAGCAGCCCGGAGCCGGCGGTCATCCACTGGGTGTCGCCGTCGTTGATGACGCCGCCGCCGCCCTCGCTGTCCTGGTGGACGAAGGTGCCGTCCATCAGGTACGTCACGGTCTCGAAGCCGCGGTGGGGGTGCCACGGGGTGCCCTTGGGCTCGCCCGGCGCGTACTCCACCTCGCCCATCTGGTCCATCATGATGAACGGGTCGAGGTGCCGGTACTTGATGCCCGCGAACGCGCGGCGGACCGGGAAGCCCTCGCCCTCGAACCCGGTGGGCGCGGTGACGACGCCGAGCACGGGACGCGGGCGCGCCTCCTGTGCTGCGGGCGGGGCGACGGCGGGCAGGGTGAGCGGGTTCTCCACGGTGATCGCGGGCATGGTGGCCTCCTTGGCGTACCGCCTCAGGTTAGTTGAACTCTCAACATTCCGCACGGTGGGCGCTATTCCCGCGCGCCGGCGACTGTGTGTGCGAGCCCGCTGTGCAGCGGTGCCGGAGCGGGTCGGGGCCGGGCCGGGGCGGCGAAACGTCCTCCGGCGGATTCGGCTCGGATGGTTCGGGCCGGTGTGGGCGGCGATCCCCTCGGGCAGGCGGCACCGCATGGACAACGGGACCGAAGCCCCGAAGCAGGGCATAAGCGAGCAGAGCCACCACGCCGCCGCCGT
Organism: Streptomyces bohaiensis; assembly: GCF_012033785.1. Classification (GTDB taxonomy): domain Bacteria; phylum Actinomycetota; class Actinomycetes; order Streptomycetales; family Streptomycetaceae; genus Streptomyces; species Streptomyces bohaiensis. The sequence continues at coordinate 775 of NZ_JAAVJC010000029.1, read as the reverse complement.
CGAGGCGGTCGCGACCGGACGACCCCGGCGGGCCGCAGCCCGCCGACGACCGCGCGGGGTCCTGGCGGTGGCCGCCGTGGCGGTGCTCGCCCTCACTGCCTCCGCGTGCGGATCGGGCGACGACGACAACGACGGCGGCACGGACCAGGAGACCACCGAGCCGGACGCCGACATCCAGCCCGACCCGGACGTCGAGGAGCCGGGGCTGACCGGCGGCACGGACGACCTCGGCGCCGACGCGGAAGGCGGCGCGTTCGAGCCGTGCAGCGGCGAGACGCTGGAGGCGTTCCTCACCGGGCCCGAGGACGACGGCTCCGAACGCACCGTCCACACGCTGGAGATCATGAACCTGGGCGCGGAGACCTGCGAGCTCGCCGGCTTCCCGACCGTCACCCCGTTCGACGCCGAGGGCAACCCCATCGGGGAGCCGGCGACCGAGGAGGACCAGCCCATCGGTCCGCTGGCCCTCGACCCGGACGGCGGTGTCACCTACGAGCTGCGCACCGTCGGCGAGGACGCCGCGACCGGCGAGTGCGGCGACCCGGCCGCCGAGCTGGAGATCGTGGCCCCCGGCGAGAGCGAGGGGTTCACCATCGCCACGGACGCCGGCGACTCCACTCCGCCGGTGGTCTGCGACGACCTGTTCGAGATCGGCATCGCCGACCGCTGACGGACGGCCCTGCCGGCCGACGCCGCCGGTGCCCGTCAGGTGCGGGATCAGCACACCCGAGGTGGTGAAGTAGACGGCGAGGAAGCCGCAGGTCGCATTGGCGAG
>NZ_JAAVJC010000299.1 GCF_012033785.1 Streptomyces bohaiensis | reverse complement strand
ACCCCGGGGCTCGGGCTCCGCGCGTGGGGCCCGCGGTGACGGCACAGGCGCGCCACCGGCGTCCGACCGCCCCCGAGTCCCTTGCCCACGCCGGCGCCGCAGCCCCGCGGTCGACGGCGTGGGGCCCTGCGCTGCGCCGTGAGTCCGTCTCCCCGCTGCCGGTGCCGGTGCCGACAGGGGGACGTCCGCACCACGACGTCCCCGCATGGCGCACCGTCACGCTTCCGCCCCTCCCGCCCCGCCCGGGGCCGCCCTCCGGGCAGGCCCGCGCTCTCACCCCGTGCCCGGCCCTGCCGGACAAGGCAGGCGAGCGGACAGGTCGGAGAACGGGAAGGCCCGGTGGGAGCCGACTGTCTCGGCTCCCACCGGGCCCGGGTACGCGGGGCGCACCGTACCGCCTCCGCCCCGTGCGGGCGGCGCGCCGCGTCACCTCACTGGGTGGGCAGGTCCACCAACGTCGTGCGCCGCGGGTTCGCCGTCTGCGTCGGCAAGGTCACCGACTCCGCCACAGGGCCGGCCTCCGGAGCGAGGTCCGAGGTGTCCGCGAGGTGCACGAGCGTGGTGCGACGCGGGTTGGCGGTGGGGCGGTTGCTGAGGGTCGTCTTCACGAGGTCTGCCTCTTCGTCGGTCCTGATCTTGGTCGTCGCCGGACGGCTCACCCACCAGAGGCTAGGTCGGCACAGCGCCCCGCCACGCCGAAGCCCCAGGTGATCGCCTGTGAGGTTCATCACGAGGGGGGATGCAAAGGCGCCATTCCGTGAGGGTGGTGCTGGGGGATAAAAGCGGACAAGATGTGTGGTTGTCGATCCGATAGGGGTCGCTTCGCTCCGGAGTGTCGACGGAGGCGGTGATGCGATGACGAGCAAAAGTCCGCTTCCTCCGAACTTGCCCTCCACGGCTCGTGGTGAGGTGCGCGCGGAGCGTCATTCATGGCCCGGGAGTGATCCCGGCCCTTGTTGGAGATGTGGCTCTGTGCTGGAATTCCACGGACCGCGTGGGATATCGACCGTCACGGCACCGGTGCACACCACCACCACGACGACGGCCGATCCGGGGACGCTAAGGTCACCCACGACCGCCACGGAGCTTCTGGCTCCAGGTTCAACACCGTTTCGCCGCAGCAGCGGCGGGGCGCCTTGTCCAGAGGTTGCGACGCTAGTGCAGGGACGTTTCAAGAAGGAAGGCAGTGCCACCGGGGAGGCGGGGCCCAGCGGTCCGTCGGGCAGCAGCCCGGCGACAGGGCAGCAGCCCCACGGTGGTGAGCCCCTCCATGCCGCCGGCAGCACCGACGACGCCGCCCCCGAGCGCGTCGGCGAGAGCCCGGCTCCCGAGACCGACCCCGCCGAGGCCAACGCCGTCGGCTCCCGGTTGGCGATGCGCAACTGGCGCATCAGCACTCGCCTGGTCTCGCTGATCGCTCTCCCTGTCGTCGCGGCGACCGCGCTGGGTGTCTTCCGTATCCAGGACACCAACCAGGACATCGAGCAGCTGGACAACATGCAGCTGCTCACCGACATGACCCGCCAGGCGACCCGCCTGGCGACCGCGCTCCAGGAGGAGCGCGACCGGTCCGCGGGTCCGCTGATCGCCGACACCACCAGCGCCAAGGCCAGCAACATCGCGACGCTGCGCGACCGGACCGACGGCGCCCGGTCCGCATTCGCCGACGCGACGCTCGGCATCGACCGGGACGACAGCACCCTCTCCGGCATCAGCAACCGCGTCCTGAGCATCGGCCGCCAGCTCAACCAGCTCCGCGACATCCGTGACGAGGCGTACGACGACCCGGCGTACATATCCCAGACCGTCAGCCGCTACAACGAGCTCATCGACTCGCTCCTCGCGCTCTCCCAGGACATGGCCCTGGCGACCAGCAACGAGGAGATGATCAACTCCACCCGCGCGCTGGCGGCGTTCTCCGCCGCCAAGGAGTACGCCTCCATCCAGCGCGCCATGATCAGTGGTGGCTCGGCCCGGGGCGGTGAGGGCTTCTCCGGCAGTGACTGGCGCTACGGCAAGACGGCGCAGCAGAACGAGCAGGCGTCGATGCGGAGCTTCCAGCAGCTCTACGGCGAGAGCGACCTCACCGAGCCGCTCGACGGCGGTATCGCCAACGTGGTGAGCGCCGGTCAGCTCGCGGACCGCGTCTTCGACGCCGAGGACGCGCTGGCCGACGAGCAGCTCTCCGACCAGGACGCCTACGACCTGCTCCGCTCCAAGGTCGACGCGATGGACTCCATCGAGCAGACCCTGCTGGCGGAGATGGAGCGCCAGGCCGAGGAACTGCGTGACGAGGCGCAGCGGGACGCGATCCTCAACGGCGCCGTCATCATCCTCGTCCTCGGCATCTCCCTCGTCGGCGCGTTCGTCGTCGCCCGCTCCATGGTCCGGTCGCTGCGTCGACTGCAGGACACCGCGCAGGAAGTTGCTCACCGCCGCCTGCCCGAGGTCGTCCGCCAGATGAGCGAGGCCGACCCGCAGGACATCGACACCTCCGTCGCCTCGGTCGGTGTGCACACCCGGGACGAGATCGGCAAGGTGGCCGAGGCGTTCGACGACGTCCATCGCGAGGCGGTCCGCCTCGCCGGCGAGCAGGCACTGCTCCGGGGCAACGTCAACGCGATGTTCACCAACCTCTCGCGTCGGAGCCAGGGCCTGATCCAGCGCCAGCTGTCGTTGATCTCCGAGCTGGAGTCCCGCGAAGCCGACCCCGACCAGCTCGCCTCGCTCTTCAAGCTGGACCACCTCGCGACCCGCATGCGTCGTAACGGTGAGAACCTCCTCGTCCTCGCGGGTGAGGAGCCCGGTCGACGGTGGACCCGCCCCGTGCCCCTCGTCGACGTGCTGCGCGCCGCGGCCTCCGAGGTGGAGCAGTACGAGCGGATCGAACTGTCGGCGGTCCCCAAGACCGACGTCGCCGGCCGAGTCGTCAACGACCTCGTCCACCTGCTCGCCGAGCTGCTGGAGAACGCGACGTCGTTCTCCTCGCCGCAGACGAAGGTCAAGGTCACCGGTCACGCCCTGCCCGACGGCCGCATCCTCGTCGAGATCCACGACACCGGTATCGGCCTGTCGCCCGAGGACCTCGGCGAGATCAACGAGCGGCTGGCCAACCCTCCGACGGTGGACGTCTCCGTCTCCCGCCGCATGGGCCTGTTCGTGGTCGGTCGCCTCTCCCTGCGCCACGGCATCCGCATTCAGCTGCGTCCCTCCGACTCCGGAGGCACCACCGCGCTGGTCATGCTGCCCGCCGAGGTGGCGCAGACCGCCGGTCGTCCCAAGCCCGACCCGAACGGTGCCGCCGCACGCGGTGCGGCCGAACCGCCGTCGGCGACGCTCCGGCGCGAGCCGCAGCAGCGCCGGCAGCCGGGCGAGGCCGAGGTCGGAGGCGCCCCGAACCGCAGCCAGATGGCCGCCCCGCCCACCCGGGCCGCACTGCCCTCCCGCCCCGGGGCGACCCGCCCGCAGGACGCGGCCGCACCGACCGGCGGCCAGCCCGGCCCTGCCGGACAGCCCCACGGGGCGGGCCCCGTGCCGCCGCACGGTGCGGCGCCCGCCGGGCGTCAGCAGGACCGCCCCAGCTGGGCCAGCCGCGGCGAGGACACGGGCCGAATACCGCCGGTGCAGGACAACGACGCGCCGCGCGGGCACGACCAGAGCACCGGCGTCGGCCACGGCACCGGCCAGTACGCGCACAGCGACGACTTCTCCGCGACCCGCGAGTTCCCGGCCGTCGACGGTGGCGGGTACCCCGCGGCGGGTGCACTCCCGCCCGGTCAGGGGCAGCCCCACGGCGGTGCCGGTGGGACGGGTCGGCAGCACGGCCACGGCCAGGGCGCGCCGGGCGGCTATGCCGCGCCCGACGCCCGGCAGGGTCACGGGGGCGCGACGGAGTTCACCAGGCCCGTCTCCTCGCCCGGCGACACCGGGGAGCTCACCGGTCCCTTCGGCGTCCAGCAGGACCCCCACGCCCAGGCCCCCCATGCACACGGCCACAACCCGCAGGGACAGCACGGGCAGGGCCACCACGGGCAGAACGCGCACGGTGCCTACGCCGACCCCCACGGGGCGCGGACCGCGGGTCAGCACGACCCGTCGCACGGCTACCTGCCAGGACCCGGCGACCATCAGCCCACCACCGAGATGCCGGCCTACGGCACGCAGCAGTCCGACGGGGCGCACGACCTCTTCGGCCACTACACCCCGCCCCCGCAGCAGGAGCAGTCGGCGCCCCAGCCGCACTACGGCGCCGGCGGACCGTCGGAGCGCACTCCGATCTTCGAGCAGGTCGAGTCCACCTGGTTCGGTGCTCGGAACGGCGCACCGCAGCCGCACGAACTGCCCCGTGAGGCGCCGCAGGCGCTCCAGCGGCCCGCCGCACCCTCGACCGGCCCGGAACCCGCCGCGCCGCGCGAGCTGCCGCCGGCCCGGCCCGAGAAGCCCGCGTCCCCCGCGGGAGGCACCGGGGCGCCCGGCACCGGACCCAGCTGGGAGTCGCCGAACGACGAGCGGTGGCGCCGTGCGGAGCAGTTGCGCTCCCCGGCCGCCGGCGGCGTCACCACCTCGGGGCTTCCCCGGCGCGTCCCGCGTGCCAACCTGGTCGCCGGAACCGCGAAGGAGAAGGAGACCCAGGTGGCGCCGACCGGCCCGCAGGTCTCCCGCTCCCCGAGCGATGTCCGCGGCCGACTGACCAATCTCCGCCGCGGCATCCAGCAGGGCCGTCAGGCGGGAACGACGACCGGTGGCGAGAACACCGGACAGGGACTCGGTTCCCCCTACCGGCAGGAGCGTTGATGAACAGCCCGATGAGTCAGGCGGCCCAGAACCTGAACTGGTTGATCACCAGCTTCGTGTCCAACACCCCCGGGGTGTCGCACACGGTGGTGGTCTCGGCCGACGGTCTGCTGCTCGCGTTGTCCGAGGGTTTCCCGCGTGACCGTGCCGACCAGTTGGCGGCGGTGGCCTCCGGTCTCACCTCGCTGACGGCCGGTGCCTCTCGGATCTTCGAGGGCGGCGTGGTCAACCAGACCGTGGTGGAGATGGAGCGCGGCTTCCTCTTCATCATGTCGATCTCGGACGGCTCGTCGCTGGCCGTGCTCGCACACCCGGACGCCGACATCGGCCTCGTGGGGTACGAGATGGCGCTCCTGGTCGACCGGGCCGGCGCCGTGCTCACCCCCGACCTGCGGGCCGAGCTCCAGACCAGCATCCTCAACTGAACCAGCTCCCCCACATGAGCACCACTGTCCGCATCGCCGACCTCATGTCCACCCGGAGGAGCTATGACGACCCCGCCCGCCTCACAGGGTTCCTACGGCACGCAGCACGGGACGTACGACGATGACGGCGATCAGCCGCTGGTGCGTCCGTATGCGATGACCGGTGGCCGGACCAGGCCCCGGTACCAGTTGGCCATCGAGGCGTTGGTCAGTACCAGCGTCGAACCGGTGCAGCTCCAAGGGCTGTTGCCCGAACACCAGCGGATCTGCCAGCTCTGCATGGCCGAGGTCAAGTCGGTTGCCGAGGTCTCGGCGTTGTTGGCGATGCCGTTGGGTGTGGCTCGGATTCTGGTCGCCGATCTGGCGGAGGCCGGGCTTGTCGCTATTCATCAGCCTGGTCATGAGGGTGAGC
>NZ_JAAVJC010000298.1 GCF_012033785.1 Streptomyces bohaiensis | reverse complement strand
AGTCCGAGGTGGTCTGGGGCCGTCGGCTCGATCCGGCACGGATAGAGGTGCGCAACATCCCGCTGCCGTCCCCCGAGCGGGCCGGGGCGCGGGGCCCCCACGCGTCGGGCGGGCGTCAGCCGGGCGGCGGCTCGGTCGGGGTCCCGCCCGAGCGGATCGTCTCGATCCGCTCCAGCACCTTGGCGCGCAGATCAGCCGGGACGTCGTCCTGTCCGCAGCAGCGCTTGACGAGCTTCTTCACCGACTGCTCGAGCCCGTACTTCTCCAGACAGGGCGAGCACTCGTCCATGTGCAGCCGGAACTTGTCGCGGTCGCCGTCGGGCATCTCGCTGTCGAGGTACTCGTAGAGGTGGTCCAGGATCTCGCCGCAGTCGGTCTCGTGCGGCTCCTCGCAGCTCATCACTCCGCGCCTTTCTCCGCACCGGCCGAGGCGAGCCCGCGCTCCCTGGCGTAGTCGCCCAGCATGTCGCGCAACTGCCTGCGGCCGCGGTGCAGCCGGGACATCACCGTTCCGATGGGGGTCCCCATGATGTCGGCGATCTCCTTGTACGCGAAGCCCTCCACGTCGGCGAGGTACACCGCGATCCGGAAGTCCTCCGGGATCGCCTGGAGCGCCTGCTTCACATCCGAGTCCGGAAGGCGGTCGAGCGCCTGGGACTCCGCCGACTTCAGCCCCGTGGACATGTGCGACTCGGCACGTGCGAGCTGCCAGTCCTCGATCTCCTCCGCCGCGCTGCGCTGGGGTTCGCGCTGCTTCTTGCGGTAGGAGTTGATGAAGGTGTTGGTCAGGATCCGGTAGAGCCACGCCTTGAGGTTGGTGCCGCGGCGGAACTGGTGGAAGGAGGCGTACGCCTTCGCGTAGGTCTCCTGGACGAGGTCCTCCGCGTCCGCCGGGTTGCGGGTCATCCGCAGCGCGGCGGAGTACATCTGGTCCAGGAAGGCCAGCGCCTCCTGCTCGAAGCGGGCGCTGCGCTCCTCGGCGCTCTCCTCGGCCTCGCCGCCGTCGCTCTGGCTGACCGGACCCACCTCCTCGCTGACGGTGACGAAGCCTCCGAAGGGCCCGTCCGTCTCGGAGGATAGACGACGTCCCGCCGACTTATCGTGCGTGTCGCCGCCGAGTCCCGCGGCGAGCCGGAGCGTCGCCCAGTCGACCTCCGCTGCGGTGGCCTGCGGCCGGGCGGGGCATGCGGTCGATCCCATGGGCGCCGTCCTCTCCGGTGGAGTGCTCTCGGCGGTACCGGTGCGCGCTCCGGTCCGCCCTGCGTACGGTGACAACAGCCGGGGCGGCGCGGGCATTCCCGGGCGGGCGGCCGATGCGACGACCGTCACGTCAGCCGCCGCGGGCGGTCTCAGGAGCGCCCGGCCACCGGGGCCCACGCGGCCACCGCCGCCGTCAGCGCGCGCATTGCCTGCGGACCGGAGGTCGCGGCCCGGCGGGGCACCGCGAACCCGTGGTCGGCATCGGGCACCGGAGCGAGCGGAACCTCGGCCGGGAACTCACCGGGGCGGCCGAACGGGTCCCGCTCCCCCTGCACCACCAGCAGCGGCAGACCCGCCCCGCCGGCCGCGGCGAGTTCGTCGGCGCGGCTGCGTTCGGGGCGCCCGGGCGGATGCAGCGGGAACGCCAGGGCCAGCACCCCCACGGCACCGAGCTCCGCGGCGGTGCGGCAGGCGACCCGGGCGCCGGCGCTCCGGCCGCCCGCCACCACCGGGAGCGCGGGGGCGCGCAGCGCGGGCCAGAGCTGCCGCCACGCGGTGTCCAGGGTCCGGGGTGCCGGTGCGAGGCGGCGACCGGCGACCCGCCAGGGCTGTTCGACGAGGGCGACGGTGCAGCCCTGCGGCGGGAGCGCCGCCGCGAGCGCCACGAGGTCGCGGGCCTCGATGCCGCCGCCGGCGCCGTGGCCCAGCGCCAGCACGGTGTGCGCCACCGGCGCGTCGTACCAGGTGACGCGCGCGTCACCCGCGGGGGTGGGCACCGTCTCGGTGCGGGTGGCGGCGGGCGGGGCGGGGGCGGCGGGTTCGCTGCTGGGCGTCATCAGAACAGTGTGCCGACCTCGGGCTCCGCCAGCTCGGAGATCAGCTCCGGGCCGTTGTTCCGCGCGTTGGAGACCGCGGTCGGCACGGGGTAGGCGCGGACGTGGCCCTCGGGCGGCGGCGCCAGCAGGCGCCGGAGCTCCTCGGGGTCGGTGGTTGCCGGGTCCAGCCAGGCGTCCCAGCGGTCCCGGGGCAGCGCCAGCGGCATGCGGGGGTGGATGTCGGCGAGGCTGTCGGGGTGGTTGCCGCCGTCCGGCACGGTGCCGGGCAGCTGGGCGGTCTCGGCCTCGGTGGTGATGACGGTGCACGTCACCCACCAGGCGCCGGGGTGGTCGTCGGGGAGCTTCGGGTCGCGCCAGAACTCGTACAGCCCGGCCATCGCCAGTACGTCCCCGTCGGGCGGGGTCACGTAGTACGGCTGCTTGCGGGGGCGCTTGCGCCGTCCCTTCTCCTCCTCGCGCCGCTCCTCGCGCCCGGTCGACCACTCGTAGTAGCCGTCGGCGGGGAGCAGGCAGCGGCGCGCGGCGAACGCGCGGCGGTAGGAGGGCTTCTCGTGCAGCGTCTCGGCCCGCGCGTTGATCATGCGTGCGCCCCCGTCGGGCGAGGTGGACCAGGACGGAACCAGCCCCCACCGCAGGGTCCGCAGCTGGCGCACCGGGCGGGCGTCCTCGGCCCCGCGCAGCGGTCGGTCCAGGACCGCGTAGACCTCCTTGGTGGGGGCGACGTTCCAGTCGGGCTCCAGGGGCTCTCCCCCGGTGTGCTCGACGTGGAACAGCGACGCCAGGTCCTCCTGGCTGCGGCTGGCGACATAGCGACCACACATGTGCTCCAGCGTAGGCGCACCGGCCGACAACCGGTCGCGGTCACGGACAGGCGCGGGCCCCGGCCGGCGGCGGGTGTCGCGCGAGACGGGCGGGGCCGGGGCGGGTCAGCAGCCGAACCACTGCCACCAGTGGCACTCGCGGTCGGGCTCCTCCTCGTCCTCGTCGTCCTCCTCGTCCTCCTCCTCCGGAGGGTCCGAGGGCGCGGGCTCGGAGCTCGGCGGGCTGCTGCCGTCGCCGGGCGGCGCCGGCTGCGAGCCGCCGGTGGGGCGGGCGGTGGCGCTGGCGCTGGCGGTCGGCAGCGGGTCCGGTTCCGCCTGCTCCGGCTCGGGATCGGGCTCGGCGGGCGGCTGCGGCGCCGGGGGCGACTCTCCGGTCGGGTCCGCGCCGGCCTCAGGCCCGGTCCCGGACCCGGTGTCGTCCGCGGGCTCCTCGGGTGCGGCGGAGGAGGTGGGCGCCGCCTCGGCGGAGTCCTCCGGGGGCGCTGCCTCCTCCTGCTCGGACGGCTCCCGGTCCTCCTCGATCCCCGGCAGCGGGCCCGGCCCCGGGCCGTGGGTCTCGACGGGACCGGCCTCGTCGGAGGACGGACCGTTCGGCGAGACGACGTCGCCGAGTTCGACGACGGCCACCGCCAGCAGGACCACGCCGACCGCCGCGCCCACCACGGCGCGCACCCCGCCGCCGGAGCGGCGGCGGTGGGAGCTGCGGCGACGGCCCTCGCCCCCGGCGCTCCCCGCCGGGTCGTGCTCCCGGCCCTCGGAGCGGCCCGGGCCCTCGTGGGCGGGCCGACCGAGGGAGATCTCACCGAGCTCCAGGGCGTCGGTGTGCCCCGCACCGGAGTACGCGGCGGTGTCCGTCGCGCCGGGGGGACCGGCGTACGGCGGCCCGGCGGGTCCGCCGGGGCCCGGTTCCCCGGGGGCGGGACGCGTCGGAGCGGCGCCCTCCGGGCCGGCCGGCGGCGGCCCCGCCGCCACCGGGGCGGGGCGACCGCAGCCCGGGCAGGCGAGGGCACCGTTGAGGTGGCGCCGGCAGGCTGCGCAGTAGTCCACGGCTGGTCACGCTTCTCGCACTGGTGTCGGGTGTTTCCACGCCGTCCGGGTGGGGGAGGTCGGCGGCCAACACCCTAGGGCCTGCCCGCGGCGAAGCCATCCCCGGAGGGCGGGCACTCACAGCACACACACGCTCCCCCCACCGCGCGGCTTCGGGACATACGCGACGCCGGAGGACCGGTCGGACACCGGCTGCCCACCGCCCCGAGAGCCGCCGGGCCCCCTCCTGCCTCGGCAGGGGCCGGACCGCCCGACACCTGCCGCACGCAGGGTGTCCGGGGCGTCACCGGCCCTGAGGCGGGCGCGTTCTTCACGGACGGACCGGGCCCCGGCGCGCCGGGACGCGGCCCACCGGGACCCCGGGCGGGGCGAACCGTTTCGCCGCGCCCGGGGTTCAGAGCGGCCAGCGCCGGGCACCGGCCTGGGTCACGGTCACCAGGGTCCGGCCGTCCGGAGAGAGCGCCACGGCCCCCTCCCCGGCGCCGAACGGTATGTCGGCGAGGACCCGCCCCGTCGTCGCGTCCCAGACGACCCCGGCGCCGCGGCTGCCGGGGAAGACGGCACGCGGCCCGTCGGCGGCCCACAGCAGCGACCCGCGCGGCTGGTCGCTCAACGGCAGGTCGTGCACAGCCACTTGCGGCGACGGGGCCGGCTCGGGGCCGGAGCGCGGCAGCGTCCACAGCGCGGCGTCGCGCCGGTGGGTGGCGCCGGCGGCGGCGAGTGTGTCGCCGTGGGGCGAGAACGCGAGGTCGGTGAACTGCCGCAGCTCACGGGGGCCGGACTCCAGCAGCACGGTGCCGTCGTCGACGCGGCGGACCACCACGCGGCCGCGGCCCTCTCCCGCCATGCCGTGGGCCACGTGCGTCCCGGTGCGGTCCAGCGCCACCGCCTGCAGCGTCGGCCCCGGTTCACGGAACGCGCCGACCGGCCGTCCCGACGCGGTGTCCAGCACCACCGAGCGCCCGTCGGCCGCGGCGAGGGCGACTCGCGTCCCGTCGCCGCTGAAGGCGGTGTGCAGCCGTTGCGGACCGCGGCGGCCGCCCGCCGGCAGCGCGTACCGCCAGCGGGGCAGGCCGTCGAGCCCGTCGAGCAGCAGCCGCGCCTCGTCGGAGAGGACCGCGCGGGCGATCACCCGGCCCGCGGGGTCGAAGGCGAGCGCCGAGAGCGCCGCCGCCGGCCCGGGCCCCGGGGGGAGGAGCAGCGCGGCGGGGGCGGCGTCCTCCTCGGTCCGCTGCCAGACCACCTGCCGGCGGCGTGCGGTCCCCCGGTCCAGCTGGGTGGAGAAGACGACGGCTCGCGCCTCGTCGGTGACGGCGGCGAGGCGCACCGGCCAGTAGGAGCAGGGGCGTTCCGCGGGCGTCTCGGGCAGCGGCAGCCGGGTGAACAGCGCGTGCCCGCGGGCGTGCGGCGGCCGCGGGGCGGGGGTGAGGCCGGGGCGGCGGAGTCCGGCGAGGAACCACACCGTCACCTCGTCCTGCACCACCACCAGGGCGGTGCCGTCCGGGGTGAAGGCGGCGGTGGCGGCCGCGGGGTCGGCCCACAGGGTGCGGCCGGCGCCGTCGAAGAGCACCGAGCCGAAGTCGGCGGCCATGAAGGCGTACGGCAGCGTCCCGGTCCAGCAGGCGCGGGTGGTGACGGCGGCGAACCGCGAGTCGGCGTCCATGCCGGCCGGGCAGCCCGCCGGGCGCACCAGCGGCCCGGGCAGCAGGGCGCCGCCCGGGGTGCCGCCGGCGTGGTGGCGGCCCGGCTCGCCGGCG
>NZ_JAAVJC010000297.1 GCF_012033785.1 Streptomyces bohaiensis | reverse complement strand
GGCGACGCCTCCCGGGCCGGCGACGTCCCGGCCGACGGCTCCCGCCCGGACCCGCTGCGGGACCCCTGGGTCCCTGCCATGCGCCGCGCTCTCGCCGAGGCCCGCTCCGCGCCCGCGACCGGCGACGTCCCGATCGGCGCCGTGGTGCTGGGCCCCGGCGGCCCCCACGGCGAGGTCATCGCCACCGGGCGCAACGAACGCGAGGCGACCGGCGATCCCACCGCCCACGCCGAGGTCATCGCGCTGCGCGCCGCGGCGCGCCGTCTGGGTGGCTGGCGGCTGACCGGGTGCACCTTGGTGGTGACATTGGAGCCGTGCACGATGTGCGCCGGGGCCGGTGTCCTCTCCCGCGTGGAACGCGTCGTCTACGGCGCCGCGGACGCCAAGGCGGGCGCTGTCGGGTCGCTCTGGGACGTGATGCGAGACCGGCGCCTGAACCACCGGCCGGAGGTGCTGCACGGCGTCATGGCCCAGGAGTGCGGCCGGCTGCTCACCGACTTCTTCCGTACCCCCCGCTGAGCCCCCGCCGCGTCGCGCGGGGCGCATCGGGGCCGGGCCCGCCGGCCCCGATGCGCGCCACCGCGCCCCGCACACGACGGCGCCCCCGGACGGGGATGCCGTCCGGGGGCGCCGGAAGCGGTAGCGGAGGGATTTGAACCCTCGGTGGAGTTGCCCCCACACTCGCTTTCGAGGCGAGCTCCTTAGGCCGCTCGGACACGCTACCGAGAGAGATCCTAGCCCACCGTCGCGCTGTGCCGAAATCGGGTCACGACCCGCCCCGCGCGCCCCGGGCAGCAGCCAGCGCGGTGCGGTCGGGCCCGGAACCGGCTGCCGGTCGCGCCGGGTTCACGCGGCGCCCTGCGCCCTGCGGTCGGGGGACGGGCCACCGGACGCCCTGGGGGCCGCGTGGCGGCGACGGGAGTGGGGACCGGAGGAGGCGGCGACGGGGGGACGTGCCACCTCCTCCGGTGTCGGACGGGGCTCGCGGGGTCCGGCGGGGGGGTGCCGAAGGCCGCGGCGTTCTCCGTCCGCTCCGGCGGTCGGGGAAACCGCCGGGCATGCCTCCAGGATGCGCCGCGCGGCGCTCGCGGGGAGGCGCGAACGACCCCACCTCCCGGGACCTTCGTCACCTTTCGGGCGAGCCCTTCACCGTCCCGTGTCACCACCGCGCCGCCGGTTCCCACCTGGGGTGGGACGACCACCGGACAGCCCGCGGCGAGCCTGGTTAAACTCACCCGACCGCGCAGCGCGGTGCGTGCCCGCGACCCCGCGGCGCACGCCGAGGGGGAGACGATGGCACAGCTGAAGAAGATCGTCCTGTTCGCTCTGATCGTCTTCGTGCTGTACACGATCATCACCTCACCGGAGCGCTCCGCGGAGATCGTGCAGATGGGCTTCGAGGGCATCTCGTCGGCCGCCGGGGCGGTCGGGGACTTCATGACCGCGCTGGTGAACTGAGGCCGCGCGGCGCCTCTGTCATGGCGCCGGCCGTCGCCGGCGCGTCGCACCGCCGCGCCGCCCTCGCCGTCGGCCCCGACCGCCGCCGGGCGCCGTACCCGGCGCCCCGATGGCTGACCGCACGCCCTGTCGCACTCCGGGCGCACGCCGGAGCGCGCGCCCCGGGACTGCCGCGGCCGAGCCGGACCGTCGGCGTCGACCGGGCCACCCCGGACGAGCCATCATCTTCCGTCAGCCCAGGGCGCGTTCCGGCCACCGCGAGGGACCGCGCCCCCGGCCCGTCACACACCTGCAAGGCGTGGCCATTGCTCAACACGGCGTTATGGGGGTGCTTGCACACACCCAATATGTCTTGTGATGCTATGACCGCTCTTGCCAGATATGAGGTACGACGAAGGGGTGGTCGGGCCGGTGGCGACGACGCAGACCCGAGAATCGCGGGGCGCGGCCGCCAGGGCGCTCACCCAGCAGTTGTTCGAGCGGCTCGACCGCCTGGAGCCCGGCACCGCGGAGCACGCCCGCGTCCGGGGCGAGCTCATCGAGGTCAACCTGCCGCTGGTGCGGTACGTGGCGAACCGTTTCCGCAGCCGCAACGAGCCGATGGACGACGTCGTCCAGGTGGGCACCATCGGCCTCATCCACGCCATCGACCGCTTCGACACCTCGCGCGGCATCCAGTTCCCGACCTTCGCGATGCCCACGATCATCGGGGAGATCCGCCGCTACTTTCGCGACAACGTCCGCACCGTGCACGTACCGCGCCGGCTGCACGAGCTCTGGGTGCAGATCCACGGCACCACGGAGGAGCTGACGCTCGCCCTGGGCCGCAACCCGACCTCGCGGGAGATCGCCGAGCGCCTCGGCGTGCCGGAGGAGGACGTCCTCGCCGGCACCGAGGCGGGCCGCGCCTACCGCGTGGCCTCCCTGGAGGCCTCCCAGGAGCGGGAGGACGGCACACCCGCACTCGGCGAACGCCTCGGCTACGACGACCCGGGCATGGACGGCGTGGAGCACCGCTCGCTGGTCCGGCACCTGCTCGTCCAGCTCCCGGAGCGCGAGCAGCGCATCCTGTTGCTCCGTTACTACCGCAATCTGACGCAGTCACAGATCAGCGCGGAACTCGGCCTCTCACAGATGCATGTCTCCCGACTGCTCTCCCGGAGTTTCAGCAGGCTGAGAGCCACAAACACGATCGAGGCCTAATCCGTTGGGGTGAACTCGTGCCGCCACAGGATGGCTTGATCTGGAACTCATTGTCGACAAGACGCTACATCGTGTTGATGACTTGTGACATTCTGCTAGACGAGCGTTTGTCGCAGGGGCAACTCCGGTATTCAACCTGACGGGCGCACTTCTCACACCGGAGAGCGCCGCTGCGATCCATCCACGACCTCCAAGGGGGTGGCATGTCCGTAGAACTGGGCAGCTCCAAGGTGCTCTCCACCCACGGCACGCCGCACATTCCCGCGCCATCCGTCGACGGCGGTCCCGACGGTGCGCCGAATCCCGACGGCCCCTCGGACGCCGCCCCCACGACGGCCGGTCGTCCGGGCACCACCGACGGACTGGACACCCGCACCCTGTCCCGGTCCCTCTTCAAGCGGCTCGCCGCGCTCGACCCGGACAGCCCCGAGCACGGCTACGTCCGGGACACCCTGATCGAGCTGAACCTGCCGCTGGTGCGGTACGCCGCCGGCCGGTTCCGCAGCCGCAACGAGCCGATGGAGGACATCGTCCAGGTCGGCACCATCGGCCTGATCAAGGCGATCGACCGGTTCGACTGCGAGCGCGGCGTCGAGTTCCCGACCTTCGCCATGCCGACGGTCGTCGGGGAGATCAAGCGGTTCTTCCGCGACACCTCCTGGTCGGTCCGCGTCCCGCGGCGGCTCCAGGAGCTGCGACTGGCGCTGACCAAGGCGAGCGACGAGCTCTCCCACCGGCTGGACCGGTCCCCCACCGTCGCCGAACTGGCCGTCTGCCTCGGCGTCTCGGAGGAGGAGGTCGTCGACGGCCTCGCCGTCGGCAACGCCTACACCGCCAGCTCGTTGGACTCCCCCTCCCCGGAGGAGGAAGGCAGTGAGGGCTCCCTGGCCGACCGGCTCGGCTACGAGGACGTCGCGCTGGAGGGCGTCGAGTACCGCGAGTCGCTCAAGCCGCTGCTCGCGCGGCTGCCCGCCCGCGAACGGCGCATCATCATGCTGCGCTTCTTCGGCAACATGACCCAGTCGCAGATCGGCGAGGAGATCGGCATCTCCCAGATGCACGTCTCCCGGCTGCTCACCCGCACGCTGGCCCAGCTGCGCGACGGCCTGACCGCCGAGGAGTGACCGCCCCGGACCGGCACCTCGCCGGCCCGGGCCGCAGAACACCGGACGCGTCCGTCGCCGACGCCGCGTCCGTACCGCACCGCGTCCGCCCCGCGCCTGTCGGCATCGCGGGACCGAGGGCCGCCCCGCCCGGCTCACGGACGCGCCGGTCCGCGCACCGCGCCCACGGGTGCCCGCCACCCCGGTCGCCCCGGTGCGAGCGCCGCAGGCGCTGCCGGCTCCGTCGCGCCCTCGCCCCGGCGTCGTCCCGCCCCCGCCCCGCACGGAGACGCAGGAGGGCGACGGAGCAGCCGAGCCGTGCGAACGGCTCGCTGGACAGCCGGTCCTGACGACCCGCCAGGATGCCGTCCCGGACGTGCCCGCGTACGCCGACGGCCGCGGCGCCGCGGTCGGAAGGAACGCGGCACGGCGGCCGTGAGAGAGGTCGCGGCGGAGAAGAGCGCCGGGCACGCCCGCCGGACGCGCCCCGCGCGATCAGAAGAGGACGGCGAAGAGCACGACGGCGATGACCGCCACCGCGACGACGGCGCCGATCACCATCCCGCGGTTGCCTCCGGAGCTGGTGCTGTTCGCGGCACCGGCGGGCGCCTCGTCCACGAACGCCTGGAACATCTGGGTGCTGCCCGCGGGGTCCTGCTGGGTGTTCTGCGGGGTCTCGGGGTTGTGAGCCATGGCAGCGGACCTTAGCGAACGTCTGCCACCGCGCGACAGGCAGGTTGAGGTCAACTCCGTGCCGGGCAGCGCCGCCGGCCCGAGCTGTCCCGCTTCGTCACCACCGCGCGCACCACCCCGGCGGGGCCACCGCACCCCGCGCCCCGCACCACCCGCCCCGTGCGTCCCCGTCGGCCCCTCCGGTTCCGGAACGCCGCACACCCCTTGCGAACGGCGCGCCCCTCGTCCTGCACTGGAACCCCCCACACCCCCACACCCACCGGATGTGATGCATGTCCCCGCACACCCCCGCACGACAACGCGGCCTCCGGCGCGCCGCAGTCGCCGGAACCGCACTCGGCCTCGGCGCCGCCCTGCTGGCCGCGGGCACCGCCACCGGCTCACCCGGCCCCGGCGCGACGGACCAGCCGGCCGCCGCCCCACCCACCGCCACCGTCGTCTTCCACGACGACTTCGACGGTCCCGCGGGCGCTCCCGTCGACAGCTCCTCCTGGAACCTCGACCCGGGCGACAACATCAACAACGTCGAGCTGCAGTACTACACCGACGGCACCGACAACGTCGCCCAGGACGGCAACGGCAACCTGGTGATCACCGCCGAGGAGGGGAACCCCGGCAACCACCAGTGCTACTACGGCCCCTGCGAGTACACCTCGGGCCGCATCAACACCGCGGGGAAGATCGAGGCGGAGTTCGGCCGCGTCGAGGCGCGCATCCAGCTCCCGGAGGGCCAGGGCATCTGGCCGGCGTTCTGGATGCTCGGCGCCGACTTCGGCGACGTCGGCTGGCCGCAGAGCGGTGAGATCGACATCATGGAGCTGATCGGCCACGAGATGGACACCGTGCACGGCACGGTCCACGGCCCCGGCTACTCCGGAGGCGGCGGCATCGGCTCCCCGTACCAGCTGCCGGCCGGTGAGAGCTTCAGCGACGGCTTCCACACCTTCGCCATCGACTGGTCCCCCGACTCCATCACCTGGTCCGTCGACGGCAACGCGTACCAGACGCTGACGCCGGCCGACGTCACCGGCGAGTGGGTGTTCAACAAGCCCTTCTTCCTGATCCTCAACGTCGCCGTCGGCGGCGAGTGGCCCGGCTACCCCGACGACTCCACGCAGTTCCCGCAGCAGATGGTGATCGACCACGTCACCGTCACCGAGTTCACCGGCTGACCCGCGGCACCCGCGCGGCGCGCGCCCGCCCTGGTGAGGGCGGGCGTCCGC
>NZ_JAAVJC010000296.1 GCF_012033785.1 Streptomyces bohaiensis | reverse complement strand
GCCGCTAGGAGCGGCGGGGCCGTGCGACGGCGAGCGAGAAGCAGCACATGGGCGGGACCCTACGAGTGGCGGCCGGGCGCGGGCAACGGCTTTTCGCGGGCTGCCTGCCGGCACGCCGACCGCCGCGAGCACCGAGCGCGGCCCGCTAGGAACGATCTCGCGGAAGCGAGACCCGATCTCGCGCCTGAGGGGTGAGACCGAGGAGGCACCCGGATGAGCGAGGACCCGAGGGCAGCGCCGCTGCGCACCGCCGTCATCGTCGGCAGCACCCGTGAGACCCGCGCCGGTGACGGCATCGGACGCTGGTTCGCCGCCCTCGCCGCCGGCCGCGACGACCACGAGGTCGACCTCCTCGATCTCGCCGCCTGGGAGTTCCCCGCGCGCCGCACCGACACCCCGGACGCCGCGGTCACCGCGTTCACACGGCGGCTGGCCCGGGCGGACGGCTTCGTCGTCGTCACCCCCGAGTACAACCGCAGCTTCCCCGCGGCGCTGAAGCAGGCCGTCGACTACGGTTTCGACGAGTGGCAGGCGAAGCCCGTCGCCTTCGTCTCCTACGGCTACCGGTGGGCCGGCCGCTACGCGGTGGAACAGCTGCGCTCCGTCTTCACCGAGCTCCACGCCGTGACCCTCCGGGACGGCCTCCACCTCGACCTCCGCGACAACGCACCCGACGGTGCCGACAGCGGCGACCACGCCGACGGCACGGCCTTCCCCGGTGACGCGGCGGCGGAGGACCGCCACCGCGTCGCCCACCGGATGCTGGACCGCCTCAGCTGGTGGGGGCTGACCCTGCGCGAGGGCCGCGCGGCCCGCCCCTACGTCGGCTGACCCTCGGAGTCGGCGGCCCCTCGGCGCCCCGGCCCCACCCGACCACCCCACTGACCACCGGACGAAGGAAAGAGATGACCGACCACCACTCACCAGTGATCGAGACCAGCGGGCTGGTGAAGACCTTCGGCGACAACCGCGCCGTGGACGGCGTCGACCTGTCGGTACCGGGCGGGGCCGTCTACGGTGTGCTCGGCCCGAACGGCGCCGGCAAGACCACCACCGTGAAGATGCTCGCCACGCTGCTGCGGCCCGACGGCGGCACCGCCCGCGTCTTCGGCCACGACGTGCTGCGCGAGCCGGAGAAGGTACGCCGCCGGGTCAGCATGACGGGGCAGTACGCCTCGCTGGACGAGGACCTCACCGGCAGCGAGAACCTGACGCTGCTCGGCCGGCTCCTCGGCTACGACAAGCGGGCCGCCCGGGAACGCGGCGACGAACTCCTGGCCGCGTTCGGCCTGGAGGACGCCGCGGGCCGCCAGGTCAAGAAGTACTCCGGCGGCATGCGGCGACGGGTCGACATCGCCGCCAGCCTGCTGAACATCCCCGACCTGCTCTTCCTCGACGAGCCCACCACCGGGCTCGACCCGCGCAGCCGCAGCCAGGTGTGGGAGATCATCCGCACCATCGTCGCCACCGGGACGACCGTGCTGCTCACCACGCAGTACCTGGAGGAGGCCGACCAGCTCGCCGGCCGGATCGCCGTCATCGACCACGGCCGGGTCATCGCGGAGGGCACGCCCGGGGAGCTGAAGTCGTCCGTCGGCGCGGGAGCGGTGCACGTGCGACTGCGCGACCCCGACCGGCGGGAGGCCGCCCGGCAGGTGCTGGCGGTCGCCCTCGCCGCCGAGGTCCAGCTCGACGCGGACCCGGTGGCCCTGACGGCTCGCCTCTCCACCACCGGCGACGACCGGGTCGCCGCGGAGCGCGCGGCGTCGGCGCTGGGAGAGCTGGCGCGGGCGGGGATCGTCGTCGACGACTTCTCGCTCGGCCGGCCCAGCCTCGACGAGGTGTTCCTCGCGATCACCGGGCACCCGGCGGACTCCCGCGACGGCGGCGCCACCGGCGACGCGCCGGGCACCGACTCCCCGGCCGGCCGGGGCACCGGCGGCACGACCGACTCCGGCACCGCCCACGGCGGTCGGACCACCGAAAGGACCTCGGCATGACCACCACCAACACCGGCACCGGCCCGGGCACCGCCACCGACACCGCCACCGGCGGCGCAGCCGGCGGGAGCGGCGCGGCGGGCCCGGCCGGAGCCGCGGGGACGGGCGTCGCCGACCGGCCCGTCGCCGACCCCCTGACGGAACTCCTCGTCAACCGGGAGCGCCCGCCGCGCCCCGGACCGGTGTCGGCCCCCGCCACCTTCGGCTGGCGGGCGATGCTGAAGATCAAGCACGTGCCGGAGCAGCTCGCCGACGTCACGGTCTTCCCGATCATCATGACCCTGATGTTCACCTTCCTCTTCGGAGGTGCCCTGGCGGGCTCGACAACCGAGTACCTCCAGTACCTGCTGCCGGGGATCATGGTGATGAGCGTCATCATGACGACGATGTACACCGGCGTCTCGGTCAACAACGACATCGAGAAGGGCGTCTTCGACCGCTTCCGGACGCTGGCGGTCTGGCGGCCGTCGCCGATGGTCGGCTACCTGCTCGGCGACGCCTTCCGCTACACCGTCGCCTCCGCGGTGATCCTGACCGTCGGCCTCATCCTCGGGTTCCGTCCCGAGGGGGGCCCGGTCGGCGTGCTCGCGGGCGTCGGCCTGCTGGTCGTCTTCTGCTTCGCGTTCTCGTGGATCTGGACGATGTTCGGGCTGCTGCTGCGCTCGGAGAAGTCCGTCATGGGCGTCTCCATGATGGTGCTGTTCCCGATGACGTTCCTCAGCAACATCCTGGTCGACCCCGAGACGATGCCCGGCTGGTTGCAGGGGTTCGTCGACGTCAACCCGATCGCGCACCTGGTGGCGGCGGTCCGCGATCTCATGGCGGGCCACGTCAACACCGGCGAGATCACCTGGACGCTGGTGGCCGGCGGTCTGATCATGGCCGTCTTCGGAACGCTGACCATGCGGCTGTACAACCGCAAGTGAACCGACCGGCCCTCCCGGCCGGTCACGCTGCGCCCGTCGTCCCGCTCCCGCGCGCTCCGCGGGGGCGGGGCGACGGGCGCGGCCGGGCCCGACGGGCCCGGGCCCGGGTCGGGCGCCGCTCAGAGCTGCCAGGGAGTGGCGTCCGGCGGCTGGTAGCAGCAGCGCGCGCCGGTGGAGACGGTCGCGCGCAGGTGGCTCGCGAGCTCGGGATGGCGCACGTCGAGCCGGCGCAGGGTGTCCCGGATACGGGCCGTCACCGTCTTCCGGGCGCGCTCGGCGTTGTCCCCCAGTCGGCGCGACCGGCCGGCCAGACCGGCCGCCGCCCGCAACTCGGTGAGAAGGGCGTCGCGTTCGCGGTCCAGCCGCGCAGCCCGGTCGTCGTTCCCGAGCAGTGCCGCCCGGTCGATCTCGTCGTCGAGGGCGTCGAGTCGCCGCTTGTAGGCCGCGCGCGCCTGCTCGTCGAGGACCTCGTCCCCGCCCAGGGAGTGGGCCGCCACCACCGCGTCGCCGCCCGCCGGCGACAGCAGCCGGACGGCGGGAACGGCCTCGCCGGGACTGGCCAGCAGCAGATGCAGGTCGCGCAGCCCCTTGGCGTCGGGGAGGTGCACCGTCCGTCCGCCGAACGTCAGCTGCCAGACCGCGCCGTCGTGGCGGAACTCCCGCGCCGGCGGCCGCACCAGCGGGCTCCCGGCGGTACGGTCTCCGGCGGCACCACCGGTGGGCTCGTCACCCCCGGCAGGTCGGGCGCCGGCGGCAGCCGCCCCCGAGCGGTGCCCGGGACGGCCGACGGCGACGGACATGCCCAGCTCCGCCGCCTCGCGCCGGGCCGCCTCCCGCAGCACGGTGTCGGCGGCGACCAGCGCGGAGCCCGCGGGGTCGGCCGGCCCGGCGGCGTGGGCGACGGCGCGCGCATCGGCGGACGCCTCCTCCTGGTCGAGGGCGGCGAGCGCCTCGGCCCGGCCGGGCCCGGCCGGCGGGGCCTGGCGGACGCGGGCGCGGAGCGCGGCCTCGGCGGCGAGCCGGTCGCGGGCGGCGAACAGCGCGCGGGAGAGGGCGAGCGCGGTACGGCGCTCCGTCGGCGAGAGGTAGCGGTTGCGGCTGGACAGCGCCAGGCCGTCCTCCTCGCGGACGGTCGGCACCCCGACGGTCCGGACCGGGAAGTCCAGGTCGCGGACCATGCGGCGGATCAGCGCCAGCTGCTGGGCGTCCTTCTCGCCGAAGAGCGCCACGTCCGGGTCGGTGAGGTGGAGCAGCTTGGCGACCACCGTGAGCACGCCGTCGAAGTGGCCGGGCCGGTGGGCGCCCTCCAGCCGTTCGCCCATCGGGCCGGCGGCGAGGGTGACCAGCGGGGTGCCGTCGGGGTAGACCTCGTCGCCGGCGGGGGCGAAGACCACGTCCGCGCCGGCCTCGCCGGCGATCCGCAGGTCGTCGGGGAGGGTGCGCGGGTAGCGGTCGAAGTCCTCGCCGGGCCCGAACTGGAGCGGGTTGACGAAGACGGTGACGACGACCTGCCCGTCGGGTCCGGCCTCGCGGCGCGCGGCGGCGACGAGGGCGGCGTGGCCGCGGTGCAGCGCGCCCATGGTCATCACGACGGCGCGGGTGGCGCCGGGGCGGCGGAGCCCCGCCAGGTCGGCGGCGGTGTGCACCAGCTGCGGGCCGGTCATCGGTCGTCCTCCGTCCGTCCCGTGCCGTCGGCGCCGCCGGCCGGGGGCGCGCCCGCCAGGGCCTCCAGCAGCCGTTCGGCCTGCTCGGGGCGGAGCATGCCGTTGTCGAGCGCCCGGTCGGCGGTGGTCCGCGCCATGGCGAGGTAGCCGGGCAGCACACCGGGCACGTGGTGGCGCAGCTGCGCGACGTGCTCGGTGACCGTGCCGGCGTCGCCGCGGGCGACGGGGCCGGTCAGCGCGGCGTCGCCGGAGCGCAGCGCGTTGTCGAGGGCGGCGCCGAGCAGCGGGCCGAGCATGTGGTCCGGGGCGGTGACGCCGGCGGCGCGCAGCACCTCCATGGACTGCGCGACCAGGGTGACCAGGTGGTTGGCGCCCAGCGCGATCGCCGCGTGGTACAGCGGGCGGGCGGCCTCCTCGATCCACTCGGGTTCGCCGCCCATCTCGATGACCAGCGCCGAGGCGGCCATCCGGAGCTCCTCGGGTGCGGTGACGCCGAACGAGCAGCCGGCGAGCCGCTGCACGTCGACGGCGGTGCCGGTGAAGGTCATCACCGGGTGCAGCGCCAGCGGCAGCGCGCCCGCGCGGCGGGCCGGCTCCAGCACGCCGGTGCCGTAGCGGCCCGAGGCGTGGACCAGCAACTGGCCGGGGCGGACCGCGCCGGTGCGGGCGAGGCCCGCGACGAGGTCGGGGAGTGCGTCGTCGGGGACGGTGAGCAGCACGAGCTCGGCGCGGGCCAGCACCTCCGCCGGCTCGACGACGGCCGCGTCGGGCAGCAGCTCGGCCGCGCGGCGGCGGGAGGTCTGCGACACCGCGGAGACGGCGACGGGGCGGTGGCCGGCCAGGGCGAGCGAGGCGGCGAGCGCGGGGCCGACGCGGCCGGCTCCGACGACGCCGACGGTGAGTCGGGCTGGTCGGTCCTCGGCCCGGCCGGGCGGGGCGGGGGGTGGTTGGTTCACGGCGCCTTCCGTTCCAGTCCGTCGATCCGGTACCGGACGATCGACGCCATGCTACGGGCCGGGCCGGTGCCGCCGGCGGCCCGGGCGAGCGGGCCGGCGGCCGCCGGTTCGGGACGGCTTGTCACGGGTCGGCCCGGCGGGCTCGGGCC
>NZ_JAAVJC010000295.1 GCF_012033785.1 Streptomyces bohaiensis | reverse complement strand
CAAGCGGATCTTCGGCAAGAAGGCCCGCGCCGAGAACCCGGAGACCGGGGTGCCGCCGTCGCTCCAGAAGAACGGCCGCGACAACATGGGCTCCCGCTGGGCCAAGGGCGTGCTGCGTTCCGGTGCCGGCGGGGGAGGCGGGGTGACCCCGCCTCACCCTGGCGGCCGGGACCGCCCGCCGGTCAGGGGACGGTGACCGGCTCGCGGTCCTTGCCCCCGGAGGCCGGGTCGGTACCGGTGTCGGCCTTCCCGTCGTTGGCCTTCCCCTCACCGGCCAGGTGACGCTCCAGGGCGGCGCCCTCGACGTCGACGTTGGGCAGCGCGCGGTCGAGCCACTTCGGCAGCCACCAGGCGCGGTCGCCGATGAGGCCCATGACGGCCGGGACGAGCGTCATGCGGACGACGAAGGCGTCGAGCAGGATCGCCATCGCCAGGCCGAAGCCGATCATCTTCACCATCGACTCGCTGGCGGAGATGAAGCCGGCGAAGACGCTGATCATGATGATCGCGGCGGCGGTGACGACGCGGGCGTTGAGGTTGAAGCCGGAGACGATGGCCTGGTGCGGGTCCTCCCCGTGCACGTACGCCTCGCGCATCCGCGTCACGAGGAACACCTCGTAGTCCATCGCGAGGCCGAAGATCACGCCCACCATGAAGATCGGCATCATCGACATGATCGGGCCGGTCTCGGCCACGCCGAACAGGTCGGCGAGCCAGCCCCACTGGAAGACCGCGACGACGGCGCCGAGCGCGGCCAGCACCGACAGCAGGAAGCCCAGGGCGGCCTTCAGCGGCACGAGGATCGAGCGGAAGACCAGCAGCAGCAGGACGAAGGCCAGGCCCACGACCAGCGCCAGGTACGGCACGAGCGCGTCGGAGAGCACCTTGGAGAAGTCCGCCTGCGCGGCCGTCTGGCCGGAGACGAGCATCTGCGCGCCGGTGTCCGCGAGCAGCTCGGGGGCGATGTCCTCGCGCAGGTCGGCGACCAGCTCGGCGGTCTCCGCGCTGGCGGGGCCGCTGGACGGGATGGCGATCATCGTCGCGACCTGACCGGCCTCGTCGAACTGCGCCGGGAAGGCGGCGACCACACCGTCGACGGAGTTGAGGCGCTCCGCCAGCGTGTCGGCGGCGCCCTGCGGGTCGTCGGCGTCACGGCCGTCGATGACCAGCATCAGCGGGCCGTTGAAGCCGGGGCCGAAGCCCTCGGAGAGCATGTCGTACGCCTGGCGCTGGGTGGTGTCGGTCGGCTGGGTGCTGTCGTCCGGCAGGCCGAGCTCCATCGAGCCGACCGGGATCGCCATGAGGCCGAGGCCGGCGACGGACGCCACCAGGACCAGCAGCGGGCGGCGCAGCACGCCCTTGGCCCAGCGGGAGCCCATGTTGTCGCGGCCGTTCTTCTGGAGCGACGGCGGCACCCCGGTCTCCGGGTTCTCGGCGCGGGCCTTCTTGCCGAAGATCCGCTTGCCGACGAAGCCCAGCGCCGCCGGCACCAGGGTCAGCGCCACCAGCACGGCGATCAGCACGGTCGCGGCGGCGGCGAGACCCATCTTGGTGAGCATGGAGATGTTGACTACGGCGAGACCCGCCAGCGCGATGATGACGGTCAGACCGGCGAAGACGACGGCGGAACCGGCGGTGCCGACGGCTCGCCCGGCGGCCTCCTCGCGGCTGTGGCCCTCCACCAGCTCCGAGCGGTAGCGCGAGGCGATGAACAGCGCGTAGTCGATGCCGACGGCGAGGCCGATCATCATCGCGAGGATGCCGGTGGTCTCCGTCAACCCCAGCGTCACGGCGAGGGCGGTGATGCCCGACATGCCGATGCCGACGCCGATCAGCGCGGTGATCAGCGGCAGCCCGGCCGCGATGAGCGAGCCGAAGGTGATCACGAGGACCACGGCGGCGACGCCGATGCCGATGATCTCGCCGTGGCCGAAGTTCGGCTCGCCGACGGCGACCTCACCGCTGGCCTCGACCGTCAGCCCGGCGTCCCGGCCGGCGTCGACGGCGGAGAACAGGTCGTCGCGCATCTCCTCCGTGATGTCCGCCCAGGTGGCGTCGTAGTCGATCGTGCCGTAGGCGGTGGTGCCGTCCTCGCTCACCGAGCCGCTGTCGAAGGGGCTGGTGACACCGACGACCTTCGCGGCACCGTCCAGCCGGCCGAGGACGTCCTCGACGGTGGCCTCGTGCTGCGGGTCGGTGATCTGCTCGCCGTCGGGCGCGCGGAAGACGATGCGGGAGGATATGGCGTCCGCGTTGGAGCCGGGGAACGCCTCCTCCATCAGGTCGAACGCCTGCTGGGACTCGGTACCGGGGAGCGTGAACTCCTCCTCGACCTCGCCCCCGCCGGTCGATGCGGCGGCGCCGGCCGCCAGCAGCAACGTGATCCAGATGGCGGCGACCCAGCGCCGCCGTCGGAAGCTGAGGCGGCCCAGCTTGTAGAGGAAGGTAGCCACGGAGATCTCTCCTACTCCGAAAAACGGGCGTGCGAAGGTCAGGGACGCGTGGGGGATGCCCGGGCGGCGGGCGGGGGCGGGGGTAGTGCCGGCCGGTTCACAGCTGGAGACGCGGCACCCCCGGAGGAGGGTGAGCCCCCGTCGGCAATGTGACGCGCATCACGCGACGCGTGACTTGTCGGCAGGGAACCGGTCTGCGACCGGGGGCAGTCGGCAGCGCCGCTGCGGGCTTCCGGTGGGGTGCGGCGCGTGGGCGGCGGGCCGGGGCGGGACGGCGGGGCCGGGGCGGCGGCCGGGCCGGGGTTCCGGGTGCGGGTGGGGCGGGGTCGAGTTGCCGGGCCGACCGGCACCCCCAAGCATGGAACGGGTGATCACCGACACCCCGGGGGACGGGCGCGGCACCGCCGCCGCGGCGAGCCCCGCGGAACACGACGCGGGACACGGGAACGGCCGGGAGGGCCGGGAGGGCCACCGCGACCTCGGTGACCCCGGCTACCTGCGCTTCCCGCACCTGCACGGCGACCGGGTGTGCTTCGTCTCGGAGGACGACCTCTGGCTGGCCCCCCTGCCGGGCGCCGACGGCCGACCCGCCGGCCGCGCGTGGCGGCTGACCGCCGACCGGACGCGCGTCGCCCGGCCGCGCTTCTCGCCGGACGGGCGGCGGATCGCCTTCACCGCCTGGTCGTCCCTCGATCCGGAGATCCACGTGCTGGAGGTGGCCGGTGGGCCGGCGCGGCCGCTGACCCACTGGGCCGCCGACGACACCCGCGTCTGCGGCTGGGCGGGGGACGACATCCTCGCCGTCAGCTCCCACGGTCAGCCGTTCGCCCACCACAGCTGGGCCTACCGGCTGCACACCGACGGCTCACCGGGCGAGCAGTTGCCGTGGGGGCCGGTCTCCGACATCGCGGTCCACGGCGAGGGCCCGGACCGCCGCACCCTGCTGCTCACCGGCCGCGCACCGCACGAGGCGGCCTTCTGGAAGCGCTACCGCGGTGGCGGCACCGGGCGGCTCTGGCTCCACGGGCAGCGGCTGCTGCCGGAACTGACCGGGCAGGTGGAGTGCCCGATGTTCGTCGGCGACCGCATCGCCTTCCTCTCCGACCACGAAGGCGTGGGCAACCTCTACTCCTGCCGCCCGGACGGCTCCGACCTCCGACGCCACACCGACCACGACACCCGGTACGCCCGCCACGCGGCGACCGACGGCAGCCGCGTGGTCTACCAGAGCGGCGGTGAGCTGTGGCTCGTGACCGAGCTGACCGCGGCGAGCCGGCCGCGGCGACTGGCCGTCGACCCCGGCGGGCCGCGCAACGGACGGCGGGGCCGCCGGGTTCCCACCGCCGCACACCTCCAGGGGCTGGCCGTCGACGCGACGGGACGCGCCAGCGCGATCACCGTGGGCGGCTCCCTCTACTGGCTCACCCACCGCGACGGCCCCGGGCGGGTGATCGCCGGGCGCCCCGGGGTGCGGATCAGGCTCCCGGAGATGCTCGGGGACAGCGGGCGCATCGCCTACGTGACGGATGCCGCGGGGGAGGACGCCATCGAGGTGGCGTACCTGCCCCGGGCGAGTGGCGGCTGCGACTCGCTCCGGTTGGCTACGGGCCGACTGGGGCGCGTCCGGGAGCTGGTGGCGTCCCCGGACGGGCGCACGCTGGCCGTCGCCTCGCACGACGGCGGCCTGCTGCTGGTGCCGGTACCGGAGGAGACGGCGCCGGCACCGATGGCGCGGGACGGCGCGGCAGACGGGCAGGGCGGAACGGCGGGTGCGGTGGAACTGACGCGGTCGACCAACGGCGCTGTCCGCGACCTGGCGTTCTCCCCCGACTCCGCCTGGCTGGCGTGGTCCCACCCGGGGCTGGGGCGCAGCCTTCGGCAGATCCGCCTGGCGCGCGTCACCCCACCGGCGCCGCCCGCCGCCGAGGACACCAGGGACGTGGGGAACACCGGGGACGTGGGGAACACCGGGGGCGACGAGGCGGCGGTGGACGGCGGGCCAGGGGCCGGCTCCTCGGCCGAGGCCGCGGACAAGGCCGCGGACGAGGCGGGTGCCGAACGCCGCCGCAGCGGCGGCAGGACCGGCCCGGGGCAGCCGCGGCACCTGATCCTCGACGTCACCGACGGCCGCTTCGAGGACGAGGAGCCGGTCTTCACCCGCGACGGCCGCTATCTGGCGTTCCTCTCGTGGCGGGGCTTCGACCCGGTCTACGACGTGCACACCGGCGACCTGTCGTTCCCGCTGGGGTGCCGCCCCTACCTGGTGCCGCTCTCCTCGGCGACACCGTCGCCGTTCGCGCTGACGCCGGAGGGCCGCCCGGCCGCCGGCGGTCTCGACCCGGCGGACTCCGGCGGCGAGGAGGGCGCCACGCTCGTCGAGGCGGAGGGCCTGGCGTCGCGGGTCACACCGTTCCCGGTCCCGGCGTCGAAGTACTCCGCGCTGCGCCCGGTCGCCGGCGGCGGGCTGGTGTGGCTGCGGTGGCCGATCTCGGGCGCGCTGGGCGAGACCTTCGCCAACCCGGCCGACACCTCCGGCCAGCCCACCCTCGTCCATTTCGACATCGCCACCTGTGCCGCCGCCGACCTCACCGGGGACGTCGACTGGTTCGCGGTGAGCGGCGACGGCTCGCGGCTGGTGGTCGCCGAGGACGGCGAGTTGCGGGCGGTGCCTGCTACCGACGAGGCGGACCCCGAGTCGACCGTCTTCGTGGACCTGCGGCGGATCGTCCACCACAGCGACCCGCCCGCCGAGTGGCGGAACGCCTTCGAGGAGGCGGGCCGCCTGGTCCGGGACCTGTTCTGGGACCCGGGGATGTGCGGCATCGACTGGCCGGCAGTGCTCGACACCTACCGTCCGCTGCTCGCGCGGGTGTCGACCCCCGACGAGTTCGCGGACCTGTTGCGGGAGACACTCGGGGAACTCGGCACCTCCCACGCGTACGTCAGCCCCTCCCGCGCCAACGAGGGCCCGCCCACCTACCGCCGGGCGCAGGGGCTGCTCGGCGCCGACTTCGTGCGGGACCGTGACGCGCCGGGCTGCGCCCCGGGCGGCTGGCGGCTCGCCCGGGTGCTCCCCGGCGACTCGTCCGACTCGCGGGCGCGCTCACCGCTGGCCGGCACGGGCATCCGGGTGGGGGCACTGCTCACGGAGGTCAACGGCCATCCGGTCGACCCGGTGACGGGCCCGTGGCCGCTGCTGGCGGGGAACGGCGGCAGCACGGTGGAACTCACCTTCCTGGACCCCGGGCCGGGCCGACCCGGCCCGGCC
>NZ_JAAVJC010000294.1 GCF_012033785.1 Streptomyces bohaiensis | reverse complement strand
CGACACCTACGGAGCGCAGGTCTCGGCGCTGCTGCGCGGCACCGGACTCCGGGGCCCGGTGGCCGGGTCGCGACCTGCCGAGGTGGGCTCCGCGACGGTGGCAGGGCTGCGGTCGGCGGGGGTGCCGGCCGCGGCGCGGCCCACGGGAGCAGCGGCCGAGACGGGCCCGGCGGCCGAGGCAGTGACAGCCGACGTGTCGGCCGAGTCGGGGCCGGCGGCGGGCGCGCCGGCTCCGGGGCGGCGGAGCACGGTTCGGGGCCGCGCGGCCGGACGAGGCTCACCGGCCGAGGCCGGTGCCGCCGACGCGCCCTGGTCCCCGACCGGGACGGACGTGGTGGACGGCGCCGCTCGCCGGCCCGTCGGGTTCGGGGTCGCCTGCCGTGGCGCGGCGGCTCCCGGGGCGGCCGGGGCTCGGCGAGGGTTCGGCAGGTCTGCCGAGGGCCCCGCCGCCGACCGGCCGGGCCCCGGGACGGCGGAATCGGACGTTCCGCGCGCGGCCACGGAGCCGGAGTCACCGGCCCGCGCAGCAGGCGTGCGGGTGGGGGTAGCCGCAGGGGGCGCCACCCCGGTCGGGGCGGGGGCAGCCGGCTCGTCCGGCCGCCGCTCTCCGCTGGTTCCGGCGCTCCGGGGCCCGGCCGGTCGGGGTGCGTCGGCCGTGTGCTCGGGGATCGTGCGCTCGGGGGCCGCGCCCCCGAGGGCGGACGGTCGGTGGAAGGGTGTCGGCCGCGCCTCGGCGGACGGCGCGCGGCCTCCGGCCCCCGGCCGCGCGGCGTCCGGTTGCGGCGCGGCGGCGTCCGACGGCAGGCGGCGCGCCCGTGCGGGTCCGGGGAACGGTCGGTCTGTCGGCGCGAGCCCCGCTGAGCGGCGCCCGGGGCCGGTGGCCGCCGTCACGGACGGGGGATCGACATCGGCCGGTATCTCGCGACGCACTCCCCCCGGCGCGACGGAGCCGTCGGCCGATGCGGCGTCACCGGCGCGTGTCGGCCCGTCCGTACCGGCCGCCCGCCCCGTGGTGCCGTGCGGCTGTGGCGCTGCGTCGGGGACCGTCTCCCCCACGCCGGGCCGGGGGCGCCGTCCGCCGCCCGCCGCGGTGCCGAATCTCCCGATGCTGTCGCGGTGCCCCGCCACCTCGTCGCCCTCCACACTGTTCTCGGTCGTTCCCTTGTGCTGCGCACTGCTCGCGCCGTCCACGGTGTCCACGCGGTCACCCTGCCGGGCGGTTCCGGGCAGGGGCGCACCGGGGGCGACCGCTGCAATTGCAGTGGCGCGGCGGGCCGGTCAGGCGTCGACCGACGCGGAGCCACGGCCCCGGGGTCACCCGGCATCGGTGCCGCTCCCCCGCCAGGCGAGCGGCATCATCACCATCGGTTCCGGCTGCTCACCGGCTTCCTGCACCGGCAGGCCGCGCTCCTCCGGCGGCTCGGCGTCCGCCGCTCCGCACGGCGCGGACCCGAACGAGGGCGTCGACGGCTCCTCCTGCGGTACCGCACCACCGCCGTCGGGTGCGGCTGCCGCCGCGAACGCGGGTACGGACGGCCAGGGACCGCCCGACGCCACCACCGCCGGAGCCACCCCGGGAGCAGGAGCTCCCACCGCCGCCTCCCCCCGCGCCGCCTCCCACCTCGGCCGCGGCTGCGGGGCCGCCACCGTCGCGGAGCCCACCTCGGCAGGTCGCGACCCGGCCACCGGGCCCCGGAGTCCGGTGCCGCGCAGCAGCGCCGAGACCTGCGCTCCGTAGGTGTCGAGCCCCTCGGCACCGCTGCCGGGCAGCCCGGTCAGCCGCGGCAGCAGATCCCCGAAGGCGTTGACCTCGCCCACGGCGACACGCTCCCAGTGCACGCCGGGCAGCAGGTCCACCCCGACACAGAGCGTCCCCGGGAACTGGGCCGCGGCGCGTTCGCAGACCGCGAGCGCCTCCTCCCAGACCGGGCCGGCAGCCCGACGCGCGGCATCGAGGTCGCCCCGCACACCGCCGAGGTGAAGGTTGGTCATCGGGGAACGGCCCGCGCGGAGGACGGCGTGGGTGGCGCGCCCCGCGACGACCACCACCCGCAGGTCGACCGGCCGGTCACCCTGCGACGCCTTGGGCCACCAGCGTTCGAGGTGCAGTCCGTCGGGCGCGAGCGCGTCGACCAGTTCGCCGATCTCCGCCTCGGCGGTGAGGGTGCGGACCCGCAGCGAGTTGAAGAGCCCGCCGTCGCGGTCCCGCTCCACGGAGGTGACGGCCTTGATGCGACCGCCCGGCCCCCACTGGACGGCGATCACTCCGGAGGCGGACGACCCGTGGGCGGGCTTGACGAAGAACCGCCGGAGCCCGGCGGCACGGACGTCGTCCCAGCCGCGCACCCGCGGCGCGGCGGGGCCCGAGGTGGGCGACTCGGGTACGGGCACGCCCGCGCCGCGCAGCACGCCGTGGCAGAGCCGCTTGTCGAAGAGGACAGCGAGCTCCTCGGGGTCGTCGAGCAACCGGGCGCCGTCCGCACGAGCCCGGGCCCCCACCGCGCGGGCCGCACTCGTGAACCGCTCGTACCAACGTGCGCCGCCCTCGACCCGGGTCGGGTCGCCCGCGCCGCGCAGCAGCGCGTCCACCGCCGGGTCCTCACCGGGTGAGTCCAGGCGCACGATCTCGTCCGGCGCGAAGCCGGGGAGCGCCGCGGCACCCTGCTCGTGCAGGGTCGTCAGCACCTCCTGCCAGGGCAGCACCCGCGGCGCGGGCAGGCCGGCCGCGCGGACCGCGGCGGCGTGCAGGGCGACGCGGCGGTTGTCCGGGTTGCCGACGACGGTGGTGCGGATCATTCGCCGACCGCCGCGTAGCGGTACCTGACGCAGTCGCAGTCGGGCCCGCCCTCCGCGCCCTCCTCGCAGTCGTGCTCCTCCTCCAGCTGCTCGTCGAGGTCGACCGCGACGCCGAGCGCCGACAGGTGTCGGCGGACGCGGCCCATCACCTCGTCGCTCATGAAGTGGTGCGAGAGGTCGAGCGTCTCCAGATGGGCGAGGGACCGGCCCGCCAGCAGCGCGGTGGCGCCGGCGTCGCCGAGCGCCCCCATGGAGAGGTCGAGCGAGCGCAGTCGCGGGAGGACCGGCGCGGTGGCGACGGCTGCGGCTATGGCGTCCTGGTACTCGCTGTTCTGCAGCCCGAGATGGCGAAGGCTCGGCAGCCGCTCACCGGAGAGGATCCCGGCGAGGTCGTCGACGGTCGAATCGGCGCCGTACTCCTCCTCCCCCATCCAGAGTTCGAGGTGGTGCAGCGACGGGAGGTCGGCGGCGCCCACGGCGCGGGCCGTGCTCGCGGGCAGGCCGCCGGTCTCGATGCGCAGCAGCCGCAGCGCGTCGTGGCGCACCGGGCGCAGCCGGACGCCGCCGCCGCGCACGACGAGTCGGCGGAGTCGGGGGAACGCCTCCAGCAGCGGGGTGACGTCGGACTGGGTGATCCAGGAGATCTCCGACTGCTCCCAGGGGATGTCGCCGAGGTGGAGGGCGCGGAGCTCCGGAAGGCGGCCGGCCGCCTCGCAGAGCAGCGCCACGACCTCCTCCGAGCCGTGGTCGCCGAGTTCGTCCCAGGTGCCGATGCGCAGCTCCCGCACCTCCCCGGTGCGGACGTGGTCGCAGAAGGAGCGGAAGACCTCCGCGAAGAGCGGGCTCCTCCGCTGCGAGCGGTCGAAGGAGACGTGCCAGGCGACCGCGGCGTGGTCGGTGACGGCGGCGGCCCCCTCGGGCCCGCGGTACGGCTCGACCGGCAGGTCGACGAACGGCTCGGTGCGGTCGTGGTCGGTCATGGCTCCCCCTGGGGGCGGTCCGCCGGCAGGGAGCCGCCGACGGGTCGAGGTGCTGTGGTGCGGTGGTGCGCGCGGCACGCGGGCGCCCGGGCGGGCCTGCGGCCGGACGGCACGGGCCCGGAGGGGCGGGCGGGGAGCGGCCCCGCCCGCCGCCCGCGCCGGACGGCTACTCGCCGACCGCCGAGTAGCGGTGCTCCTCGCCGCCGTGGACGTAGGGGTGCTGCTGGTCGGAGAGGTCCACCGCCACGCCGGCCGCGTCCATCGCGGCCTGGACGCGGGCGACACCGTCGTCGCTGAGGTAGTGGTAGGAGAGGTCGAGCGACCGCAGGTGCGCCAGGGACTGCCCGGCGAGCAGGGCGTCGGCGCCCGCGTCGGTGAGCGCGCCCATCGACAGGTCGAGCGTCCGCAACTGCCGGACGACCGGGGCGGCCGCCACGGCGGCGGCCACGGCGTCCTGCTCGTCGGCGTTGCGGAGACCGAGGTGGTGCAGGGCGGGCAGCCGGGTACCGGCGAGCACCCCCGCGAGGTGCTCGGTGGTGGTGGTGCAGCCGTAGCTTTCCTGGCCGATCCAGAGTTCCAGACGTTCCAGGGCGGGGAACCGGCTGTCGCCCACGGCCCGGGCGACCTCGCCGGGGAGACCGCCGGTCTCGATGAGCAGCGTGCGCAGCGCGGCGTGTTCGACCGGCTTCAGCACCAGGTCGGTGCCGCCGCGGATGCCGAGGACCTCCAGCGCGGGGAAGGCCTCCAGCAGCGGGGTGAGGTCGGACTGCTCGATCCAGGAGATCTCCGCCTCCTCCAGCACCAGGTCGCCGATGAACAGTGCCCGCAGCGAGGTCAGCCGGTCCTTGACCGCGAGGATGCTCTCGACGACCTGCGAGGAGTCGCTGTCGTAGACCTCTCCCCACGAGCCGATGACCAGCGCCGAGACCTGCTCGAGCTCCACCGTCTCGCGGAAGCGGCCGAACGCCTCCGTGAACGCCTCCTCCTCGTCGCCGTAGGGGTCGACGTGGACGCGCCACGCCACGGAGCCGTGGTCGGTGACCCCCGAGTGGTCCGCCGAGGGCGGTCCGAAGCGGCGGACCGGCAGGTCGTGGAAGGTGTCCAGATGCTGATCGATGGTCATGGTTCTCCAAGCGACGGCGCGTTCTCCCCCGTCATCGCACCCGGCGTCGTGACGAGTGGGGCTGATGCTGCCAGAGGCGACCGACAGCGGGGGCGAGCCTGTGGAAAACCGGCAGGAACACGCCGCGCCCGTGCACCGTCCGTCACAGCGGCGGTGCCGGCTGTGGACGACACGTCGCAGCCGCTGCCGGGGGGCGGCCTGAACACGCCGCCGCGAGCGGGTCCGCCCCACGGGCCGAACGGCGTTGTCGGACCCGGCTGTCAGGCTTCGACCATGAGGACGACGACGGGGGACAGCGGGGACACGGGCCGGCTGGGCGGTGCCGACCCGGACGGCGAGCGGTCCCGGGGCGCGCCCGCCCCGGGACCGCGGTGGCCGACGCCGGACACGGCCCGGCTGCGCGAGCTGGCGCTCGGCTCGCCGGTGGTGTCACCGGCGGGCGGCGGCGCGGCGCCGGGCGCCGCCGAGGTGGCGGCGGTCGAGCGGGTCACCGGGGAGCTGCCGCCGTCGTTCCGCTTCTGGCTGACGGAGTTCGGCGGCGGGCGGATCGGCGGCGCCGAGACGGCGGTGGTGGCGCCGGCGGGGTGGGAGGACGAGCACGACGCGGTCACCGCGCCGTGGCGGCGCGAGGAGCGGCCGGGTCTGCTGGCGTTCGCCGAGGAACCGGACGGCGACCGCTACTGGTTCGACGTCGCGGCGCGCCGCGCGGACGGCGAGTGCCCCGTGCTCCGCGACGCCGGGGACGGCCGCGGCCCGGTGCCGTTCGCCGCGACGTTCGCCGGGTTCCCGACGGTGGCGGTGGCGCTGGCCACGGGGCAGCGGG
>NZ_JAAVJC010000293.1 GCF_012033785.1 Streptomyces bohaiensis | reverse complement strand
GCAAGTAGGCGCTGCGCCTCAACCGCCGCTGCCTGCGCCGTGCCGGGCGCTGCCGTCCGCCCGCAGGGGCGCGTCGCCCGCCGGCGTTTCGCGGTCGTTCGCGTCACCAGTCGCGCGGCGCGACCAGCTCCTCCAGGTCCGCGTCGGTGAAGCCGTACGCCTGCGCCACGAACCAGAACTCCTCTGCTATCGCGTCCCGCGCCACCGTCTCGAACTCCGACCCGGCCGCGTAGAACTCCTCCTGGAGGGTGTTGAACTCCTCCGTGGCCGCATGCGCCATCGCGTACAGCGCTGCGAGGTCCGCCGGTTGCTCCGTCTCGATCCGCAGGCACAGCCGCAGCAGGATCTCCCTGCCCTTGTCGAGGAGCCGATCGGGGAAATAGGCGTCACCGTAGAGCCCCGCCAGAAACTCCCGCTCCGCCACCTTCGCGTTGTTCACCGCAGTCACAGCGCCCCTTCGCAGTCGGCCCCGGGCCTCCCCGAGTCACCTGCTCCGCATGGTCGCCCACCCCACTGACAATTCAGCACGCCGCACCGGGGCCGGGGTCCGGGGCAGGCGCCCGAAGCCCGCGGGTCCGCCCGTCCGTGCCCAGGACTGCCCGGCCACGCGGTCTCCCGCCTGCCCGGCCGGTCACGGCAACCGGCCGGTCGGGGACCGGCCGGGTCGGTATCCGCGGCCGTCCGGTACGGAACCCCGGTCGCGCCCGACCCGCGTTCTCCCGCTGCTCGCACCGGCAGCCCGTGCCGGATGACCGGCGCGCCACGTGGCCGTCCTAGGATCGTGACCATGCCGATGTCGAAGACCGCCCAGGCCGCACGCGCCGAGACCCCGCCGTCGCCCCTCCCGCTGGCTGTGCCCGTGATCGACTCGCACACCCACCTGGACATGCAGGAGACGACCGTCGCCGAGGCGCTCGCGAAAGCCGAGGCCGTCGGCGTCACCCAGGTCGTGCAGATCGGTTGCGACGTCGAGCGGGCCCGCTGGGCCGTGGCCACCGCCGAGGAGCACCCCGCCGTCCACGCCGCCGTCGCGCTCCACCCCAACGAGGCCCCGCGCCTCGCGGCCGAGGGCGGGGACGCGGCGCTCGACACCGCGCTCGCGGAGATCGCCGAACTCGCCGCCCACCCCGCCGTGGTCGCCATCGGTGAGACCGGCCTCGACCACTTCCGCACCGGCGACGACGGCCGCGCCGCCCAGGAGCGGTCCTTCCGCCGCCACATCGCGCTCGCCAAGGAACTCGACAAGGCCCTCGTCATCCACGACCGGGACGCCCACGAGGACGTCCTGCGGGTCCTGGAGGACGAAGGTGCCCCCGAACGTACCGTCTTCCACTGCTTCTCCGGCGACGCCGACTTCGCCCGCCGCTGCGCCGAGGCCGGCCACTACATGTCCTTCGCGGGGAACGTCACCTTCAAGAGCGCGCAGCCGCTCCGCGACGCCCTCGCCGTCGTCCCCGACCACCTGCTGCTGGTCGAGACCGACGCCCCGTTCCTCACCCCGGCCCCCTACCGCGGACGCCCCAACGCGCCGTACCTCATCCCCTACACGCTCCGCGTCATGGCCGAGGTCCGCGCCACCGACGAGACCACCCTCGCCACCCACATCGCCGCCAACACCGCCCGCGCCCTCCGCCTCTGACCGCAGCGGAGCGGTCGATCCCGCTGTAGCTCGACCTCCGCCAACGAGTGCTGCTGAGACTGAAGGGTGCGGACATGGGATCCGTACTCCTCCATGACGGTTTCGAGAGGCCGCAGGGACGCCTCCGGGTGGAGGGCTGCCGCCGTCGCTGAACCGTACGCGTCACTGCAGAGTTGGGTTTCTTCCGTGCAGTCGGCGTCCATGCCTGTTCCGGAGTGCAGCCCCTCGAGGTACGCCAGGTCCGGGGCGTCCTCGAACTTCATGAGGCACACAATCGAGCCCATTTCCGCGTGCACCCCGTGGGCCGGCGGCACCACGTGAAGTCGAAGCGGGCAAGGCTGACCACCTGCTCCGAGACCACTTGCCGGGGACCTCCACCAGCGGTCTCAGCCTGCTCACGTCACTGTCACAGCCGCCGCAGTCTTCAGGGCAGCCGACTGTGCCCTCAGCTGTGCCCCGTTGCCCTTGTACCCCGCGTCACCGCATGCATCGATGGCTTCTCAGCACCACCGCTCCTGTATCACTGAGTACGGAGGCAGCACCATGCGACCACGGTCGGACAAGGCCACGAAACGAGCTGACGGCCGCCCCGCCGTACAGCGGACTCAATTTGCCTCTGCAGGCCTGGCTGACGGTCCCTTGACACCCGCGACCGTCACTGTGCTCCAGCGAATGGCCGCCGACACGAACGTCCCCGGTTACACGGCCGGAGCCGCCACCGCACCGGGCCACGCTCATCAGAGCGCTGTGTCCGAGGCCGGCGCGGACCACGGGCAAGCGACCCCGAGCAACTCCCCTTCAGTCGTTGATGCGATCAGGTCCCGGCGCCCGGTCAGTGCTCCCACGGCCGAGAGACTGCGCACCCTGCAACAGTCGATCGGCAATCCCGGTGTCGGCCGCCTCCTCGGCGCCGGCCTGCTGCCTGTCCAGAGGGTGTCGGCAACGCAGGCGAAGAAGGACATCGACGGCGACGTCAAGCGGTTGTGGCCCCTCGAATACGGAGGAGGGCGACAGGGGCGAGGGGCGGATCAGGTCCGCAAGCGCTATGCGCGCTCCATGGCGGACGATCGCACGTCCCAGACCCTGTCACATCAGAGCTTCCTCGTGTACGACGCAATAGCGGGAGAAAAAGAGAAGAGAAAGAGGAGCAATGAACTGGAGCGTGAAGTTCAGGGAATGCTAATAAACAACCGGCTGCTCTTCGCATCGAATTACAACGAGTCGATGGACATGCTGGAGTCGTACATCACGGACGGCGGTGAGGACACATACCTGGAGCTCGTGTCGACACATCAAAGCGATGATGGCCGATACAGGGGAGGTGGTCAAGAGTACCTCGATCGAATGGGTCGAGCCGACAGGAAGACTCAAGCCGTCCTGGCCGGCCAGCGTGGAGATCCCGACGACGCCACGGTCAAGGCTCTGCGGGCGCGTTTCGGTAAACCCGTCGCTATGCTGAGCACCAGCAGTCCGGATCTGCACGCGCTGTTGACCGACGACGCATTCGAGGGCTCGATCTTCTTCGTCCGTCAGGCCGGTGACGACGACCTGGTCCATGCCGAACAGAAGCTGCTTTCGATTCTGCATCAATCGGCCATCAATCCCAAAGAAGTCAGAGGCCGGCATGCCATCATGGGAAGGTACCGGGGCTGCCTCTGCTGCACGGCGGCCCTGATGTACTACAAGAGCAAAAAGTTCGGCTCCCTGGACTTCGACCCGAACCCGGGGTTCTATTACCGTGAGTCCCTGGACAACCTCGCCAAGCACCACAAGCATGTCGTAACCGACCCGGACTTCCGGGCCATCATGCAGCAACTGGCCTCGGAGCTGCCGAGTACGCCAGCGGGCTCCAACGCCGTCGTGCCCGGGGATGCCTACGAAAACAACGGCCCGGAGAGGAAAGTGCCCGGCGGGGAGGCGGCGACGCGGAACTACCGAACCCCGTCCCCCAGTGACGTGGAAGCGGATTACGACAAGCTCGGCAATCTCTCCTTCAAACCTTACAACCGTACATCGACGGTGGACGAGGACAAGCAGAAGACACGACGCATAGGCGTCGGTTCTTCTGGCACGACGCACCGCAACAGGGTCGACTGGGTTATCCAGGATGACGGAGACATCCAGGAGATCCAGGAGGCTTGGCTCCATGGCAGCTCCTCCGAGAAAGAAGAAGTCTTCAAGAGGTGGTACAGAAGCGAAGACCCAAGAAAGAGGGCGGGTCGAACGGAGCTTTGCAGTATCATCAGGCAAGTGGACAGCGCCAGGTCGGAGGAAGCTATCAAGGCCGCTATCTCCCGATATGCGGACGGGAGGACTGGGCACAAGGAGAGCGACAGAAAGAGAAAGGAGACCGGAGCCAGTCTCAAACGTGTACCGGAGCGCGGAAAGTACGCCAAGAAGAATCCTGAGAAGAGCAAGGCAAAGTCCGACCGGGCCAGCCAGGTAAAGATGAGCGCCAAGTCCAGCGGCTGGAGCACGCTTTATGGTGAGTTGGTCAAGCACGAGTCCTTCTACGCCGAGTGGTACCGCCTGGACAGGGAAAAGGGGGGCAAGGGGAAGGGTAAAAAGGAGGAGATCCAGCCCAGGCTCATGCCTGCCGAACTGCTCGATGTCGTGACCGACCTCAGGGATGAGTACTTCGTTTCCACCATGGCTGATCTGCTGCACGTCAACCAGAAGTCGCTCCGAACTGCCGTGACGAAAAATCTGGATCGGCGCACACAGGCGTCCGCGCCGGCTGCCGCTTCCCCAAGCCCGGTCGAGCAGGCGTACTACTACGCCGAGGACACCGTCATGGGGGGAATGGAATACGAGGAGCACGGCCCCACAGCGCCGCAGGGTGCAGCGTCCTACTACTCCGGGGGAGAAGAGGAGGACTTCTACTCGGACGGGGAATCGCAGGACGCCGGGCAGTCCGCGTACCCGTACGAGATGGGGCAGTCGTCCGGTTACATCCCCGACGTCGGCCCCTCCACGATGCGGCAGGAGGAGGATCACTTCCCGGGCTATACGCGGCAGGTGGACCGAATCGGACAAGTGACCTACGTGGACAATGAGACAGGCGCCCTCTGCATGTGGGACGCGAACGCCGGCAGCATGACTGTGATCAGCTTTCCCCAGCAGTACAACATGTACTGAAGCCACTCGTAGAGGTCCTCCGACAGGCAGCCGGACGCCACCAGTCACGCGACGGTGCGGACAAGACGCGCCCGCAGGCGTCCGGCTCCCCTGAAGCAGGTGCGCCACGGCGTGAGTCCGAACCCCTGCGCCGCGGCGTCCCCGCGCGCACCGGCCCTGCGGGGTGTGCGGGGGCCAGGCGGCCACGGCGTGCATCGTCCTCGGCCTGGAGGCGGGTCCGTTGGCAGATCTGTGCTGCACGGCATAGCAGTCCGCCCGCAGTGCAGCCTCCCGGAGCCGCTGGAGGACATCGCGTCGAATGTCGGGCTGTGGGTCGGGAGGCGGGCCTGTCCAGCGCGGCCGCCCGGCGTTCTGCCCGTCGTCCTAGACGGCCGCTGTCGGCCGCCGGAACGACGAACGATTGCCCACTCCCGCTCTGCGAGTACTGCGACGCCGGGGCCCGCGCCGCCTGACGCTCCACAGCAGTGGAGCCGCTTCTGCCGCTCCAGGGGCGCGCGCTGCCCCGACGCCGGTGGCGAGTGGTACCTCGGCAGCGGCTGGACGGCCACGCCCGCCGACTACCTGGCGTGGATGCGTAGGGAGGCCGAACGGCTGGCGCGTGCCCTCTCGCCCCGCCCCGGGGACGGACCCGCGCCGAGCGAGGCGCTAAGACCCGCCGCCACGAGCTGGGACCCGGCCGGAGTGCTGCGCGGCTGGGCGGCGGACGACGCGTACCAGCGGGTGCAGGTCGGGGCGCTGGGGGAGGGACGGCCGGTGGGCGTCAACACCCGGGGGCCGGACCGGGTGTGCGGACTCGGCGGTGTCGAGGTGCTGTACTCCGTCACCGCCCGCCCGGTGCTCTGCGGACGTGCACCGGTCCGCGCCGTGTCCCCGTTCACGTGACCGGGCCCGGCGGTCGCACGCCTGACCCCGCACCTACCACGCGCCGTCCGCACCCAGCCCGCGTCGTCGCCACCCGCACCGCCCCGCCCCGCCGCCCGGAAGGGCGGCG
>NZ_JAAVJC010000292.1 GCF_012033785.1 Streptomyces bohaiensis | reverse complement strand
GGTGAACGGCTGCTCGCTGTCACCTTCAACGACCTGATCCCCGGGGGCGCGGAGGGCCGCCGCGGCCGGCAGTGCGCCGTGGGCGCCCGCGGGTTCGTGCGCCATCGGCTCGCTGATGTGGCGGGGGGCGGCGAGCCGCGCCCGGACCGCCTCGACCAGGGCGTCGCGGACGCCGGCGATCGCCGCCTCCTGCTCGACCTGGGGGGCTGCGACGACGGTGGGGACGGCCGGTTCGTACTCCTTGACATCGCGGACGCCGCCCTCGCGCATCGACAGGGCGCGCCCGGGCGGGACCCGGCGGACGCCGGCGTAGGGCGAACCGTCGCCGAGCGCCTCCATCGACTCGGGGCAGGCGAGCATCGTGGCGAGTTGACCGATGTCGAGTTGGGCTTCGACGAGGTCGGCGAGCGGCAGTGCCGCGGTGGCGTAGGCGGTGCCGCCCTCCCAGTCCGCGTGGAAGACCGGGTGCAGTCCGGCGAGGTCGGTGGGGATGACGGTGCGCCGCCCGAACCGGGCGACGGGGGTGTAACTGCCCGGGAACATGGTGAGTTGGCGCAGCGCACCGGCACGGGCCGAGATCAGTGCGGAGCGCAGTCGGGCGTCGTCGGCGCCGCAGTGGCCGAGGACGGCGAGCTGGGTGTCGCCGTCCGCGTGGACCAGGCGGATCTCGTCCGGGCGCCAGTCACCGACCGCCCAGAGCGGGTCGGGGCCCTCCCACAGCGGCTGGGCCCCCAGCGGGAGGGTGTCCCGGGCAGCACTGATCGAGGCTCCGCACCACCCCACGAGCCATCGCATGCCGCCTCCCCCACCGGGCCGTGCCCGCCGTGCGGGCTGTTTCGGGTGCGCCCCGCCCCCGGGTAGGTGGGGCAGTCGGGACACAGTGGGGCCATGCTGCCATGGGAGCGGGTGCTACGGCTCGGTACGGAGTGGTGCGTCGCGGGGCAGGGCGGACCGACCCGTGGCGGGTTGCACCCCTGGAAACCGGCGCCATCCGGCCATTGTTGGCCGGAGTTCGCCCCACGACGGCATCGCGCGCGGGCGACGCACCGGTGTGACCCGGGAGACGCTGGTCGCCTCCCGGGCCGCGACCGCCGCCTGCGGGGATGTGAGGCGGCGGCCTCTCGCGGCCCACCGGTTTCCAGAGCGCGGCGGACCGACCCACGCCCGCACCATGCAAGACCTCGGGCCCTCACCTGCACAGAGCGCACAGGCGGGCGCACGGCCACATGCCGGGAGCGCGACCGGGAGCGCCGTGGGAACGTGCCCGCCGCGGTGCGAGGGGGCCGGTCGGCGGCCCGGCGGCGGCCCAGCCGGCAGGGGTGGCGAACCGCTGGGCCGCAGTTCGCCACCGTTGAAGACCAGCCATCCGACGACAGGACCCTTAACGGTCAGAAGGCATCGAACTACGCTGGGTTGGCGAAAGCGCGGAAAGCCCTGTGCTGGTCGCGGGGTTGCCGTCGGTGGTGTTCAGGGGTGCGCATGTCCAGGCAGTCTCGCGGACCGAACGAGAAGCTCGGCACCGTCCTCGTCCTCGCCGGAATGAGTAACGCCGGGCTTGCGCGTCGGGTCAACGACCTCGGCGCCCAGCGCGGCCTGACGCTGCGCTACGACAAGACCTCGGTCGCCCGGTGGGTGACCAAGGGCATGGTGCCGCAGGGTTCGGCGCCGCACCTGATCGCCGCGGCCATCAGCAGCAAGCTGGGCCGGCCGGTGCCGCTCCACGAGATCGGCCTCGCGGACACCGACCCGACGCCCGAGGTCGGTCTCGGTTTCCCGCGCCACGTCGCGGAGGCGGTGCGCGGCGCGACCGAGCTGTACCAACTGGACTCCTCCCCGGGGCGCGCCGTGTGGCAGTCACTGGCCGGGTCGTTCTCCGTCAGCGCCTACGCCACGCCGGCCGCCCGCTGGTTGATATCCCCGGCCGACGCCTCGGTGGCGCGGGACGCCTCCGCCGACGGGCCGCCGGACGGTGCCGGTGCGCCGGGCGCACCCGGCGGCGACGCCGTCGACGGCCCGCCGGGCCGTGCAGACGGCGCGGAGCCCGCCGGCAGCGAGGCCGGCCGGGACGAGGAGCGCGACCCCGCAGCCGAGGCGGGCCCCTGCCGCGACCGGGACGGCGCCGTCGGACGGGTCGGCCACTCGGACGTGTCCAAGCTGCGGGAGGCCGCCGACGAGGCGCGGCGCTGGGACTCCAAGTACGGCGGTGGCGACTGGCGTTCGGCGATGGTCCCGGAGTGCCTGCGGACCGATGCGGCGCCGCTGCTGCTGGGGAGCTACTCGGACGAGGTGGGACGCTCGCTGTTCCGCGCGACGAGCGAACTGACGCGGCTGGCGGGGTGGATGGCGTTCGACACCGGTCAGCAGGAGGCAGCGCAGCGCTACTACATCCAGGCGCTGCGGCTCGCGCGCGCCGCCGCCGACGTGCCGCTGGGCGGCTACGTGCTGGCGTCCATGTCGCTGCAGGCCACGTACCGCGGCTTCGCCGAGGACGGCGTCGACCTCGCGCAGGCGGCGCTGGAGCGCAACCGCTCACTGGCGACCGCCCGCACCATGAGCTTCTTCCGGCTGGTCGAGGCGCGGGCCCTGGCGAAGGCGAACGACAAGCACGCCTGCGGCGTGGCACTGGCCGCCGCGGAGAGCTGGCTGGAGCGCTCGCGCTCCGGTGACCCGGACCCGAGCTGGCTCGACTTCTACGCCTACGACCGGCTCGCCGCCGACGCGGCCGAGTGCTACACCGACCTCAAGGCTCCCGGCCAGGCCCGGCGGTTCACCGAGGAGTCGCTCTCCGACCCGACCGAGAACTTCGCACGGTCGCACGGCCTGCGTCTGGTGGTGGCGGCCATAGCGGAGCTGGAGTCGGGCAACCTGGACACGGCGTGCTCCATCGGCACCCGCGCCATCGAGATGGCCGCGCGGATCTCCTCGGCCCGCGCCACGGACTACGTCCGCGACCTGCTGCACCGCCTGGAGCCGTACGAGAACGAGCCCGTCGTGAAAGAGCTGCTGGAGGCTGCTCGCCCGCTCCTCGCTTCTCCGGCATGATCCAGCACATGACACGGGCACCGTACGACTGCGATGTGCTGGTCGTCGGCGGCGGCATCGTGGGGCTGGCGACGGCGCGCGCCCTGCGGACCGCCTCGCCGCGGCTGCGGGTGGTCGTCGTGGAGAAGGAGTCCGGGCCGGCGCGGCACCAGACCGGCCGCAACAGCGGCGTCGTGCACAGCGGCGTGGCGTACCGCCCCGGCTCGCTGAAGGCGCGGCTGACGGTCGCCGGCGCCGCCGAGATGCTGGCGTACTGCGCCGAGCACGGGCTGGCGCACGCGCGCCCGGGCAAGGTCGTCCTGGCCACGACCAGCGAGGACGTGCCCCGGTTGCGCGACCTGGCGCAGCGCGGGCGCGCCAACGGCGTGGCGGTGGAGGAGCTCTCACAGCGGCAGCTCGCCGCGGTCGAGCCGCATGTCCGGGCGGTCGCCGCGCTGCGGGTGCCGAGCACCGGCGTCTGCGACTTCGGCGCCGTCGCGGAGCGGCTGGCCGCCGATCTCGACGTCCGCTACGGCGCCCGGGTCGCCGCGGTGGACCAGCGTCCCGGTACCGGCGTCGCCCTCGGTACCGAGGGCGGGCATGTGCTGCGGGCACGCGCGCTGGTGACGTGCGCCGGGCTGCACGGGGATCGGCTCGCGCGACTGGCCGGCGTGGAACCGGGGCTGCGGATCGTCCCGTTCCGCGGGGAGTACCGCACCCTCGCGCCACGGGCT
The DNA here is from genome assembly GCF_012033785.1 of Streptomyces bohaiensis. Classification (GTDB taxonomy): domain Bacteria; phylum Actinomycetota; class Actinomycetes; order Streptomycetales; family Streptomycetaceae; genus Streptomyces; species Streptomyces bohaiensis. The sequence goes on along the minus strand of NZ_JAAVJC010000292.1, from coordinate 2,035 downwards.
GCGCGGCTGGTGCGGGGGCTGGTGTACCCGGTCGCCGACCCGGCGCTGCCGTTCCTCGGCGTCCACCTGACCCGCGGGACGGACGGCACGGTCCACGCGGGGCCGAACGCGGTGCCCGCCCTGGCCCGGGAGGGGTACCGGTGGTCCGCGGTCGACCCCGCCGACCTGGTCTCGACGCTCGGCTGGCCCGGCACCCGGCGGCTGGCGGCGCGCCACTGGCGGGCCGGGGCGGCGGAGATCCGCCGGTCGCTCTCCCCCGCCGGGTTCACGGCGGCGGTGCGGCGGCTGCTCCCGGCGGTGGAACCGGAGGACCTGCTGCCCGCGCCCGCCGGCGTTCGGGCGCAGGCGGTGCTGCCGGACGGGACCCTGGCGGACGACTTCCGGTTCGCCGAGGGTCCGCACAGCGTGCACGTGCTCAACGCGCCCTCCCCGGCGGCGACGGCCGCGTTCCCGATCGGCCGGGAGATCGCGGAGCGGACGCTGCGGCGGCTCGCCGGAGGCTGAGAGCGGGTGTGCGACCCCACGCCGGGCCCGCGACGCCGGCCACGGCCATCTGCCGCGTTGTCGAAGGACGCCCGCGTTACCACCCGGTACGAGGGCGCCTCTCCGCCGTGCAGCTGACCGCATCCGACGCCGCGAGCCGATCCGACGCGGGGGCACACACCCGCTCTGAGCGGCCGGGGCCGGGCGGCGCGACCGGTGTCCGCCACGGCCGGGCGTGCCTGCCCGGCGGACCGCCGGAGCGGGTGGCCGGGCGGCCGGGGCCGCCCCCGCGCTCGGCCGTCCGGGCGACGGCGGCGAAGCCGCGACCGTAAAATCGGGGCACTATGCACCAGCCTCCGCACTCCCACACCGCCGAGCCCTCCGCCGCGACCGGCTCCGCCGCCTCCGACCCGCAGGCCGCGCCCCGGACCTCGTCCGCGCCCGAGGAAGTCGGCGAGGTGACGCCGGACGGCGCCGGCCACGGCGCCGCCGACGCGGCGGACGCCCCGGCCGAGACGTCCGGGACGCGCACGAGCGACGACCCCGCCGAACCGGCGGCCGAGCGGGCCGCCGGCAGCGACTCGGCCCCCGACTCCGACGCCGACCGCGAGGTCGGCCCCGAGTCCGACGCCGACCGCGGGGTCGACCCCGAGCCGGCGACCGGAGCCGGCGGGGCGCCCTCGGGGGCACGCCGTCGTCCGCCGGGTCACCGCCGGCCCTGGGAGCACACCGAGAACCCGCGACCCACCCCCGGCCAGTTCCCGCCCGGCGTCGGCCCCACCGCCAACCCCGCGCCCGACCACGCCCTGTCGATCCGCAGCTTCGTCCCGCGCCGCAGCCGGGTGACGGAGGCACAGCGCGAGGCGCTGGTGCGGCTCTGGTCCCGCTGGGGGCTGGAGGTCGACGCCGAGACCGCTGTCGACCTCGAAGCGCTCTTCGGCGACCGGCCGGTGGTGATGGAGATCGGGTTCGGCATGGGCGAGGCGACCGTCGAGATGGCGGCTGCGGACCCCGCCACCGGCATCCTCGCGGTCGACGTGCACACCCCGGGCCAGGGCAACCTGCTGCGCCTGGCCGAGCAGCGCGGGCTGGACAACGTGCGGGTCGCCAACGGCGACGCCAACCACCTGCTGGGCGACATGCTCTCCGGCCGCTGCCTCGCCGGGGTCCGCGTCTTCTTCCCGGACCCGTGGCCGAAGAAGCGGCACAACAAACGGCGGATCATCCAGCCGGAGTTCGTCGAGTTGTGCGCCTCCCGCATGGCGCCGGGCGCGCTGCTGCACTGCGCGACGGACTGGGAGGAGTACGCCGAGCACATGCTGGAGGTGCTCTCCGCCAGCCCGTCGTTCGAGAACACGGCGGAGGGCTACGCCCCGCGCCCCGCGTTCCGGCCGATGACCCGGTTCGAGCAGCAGGGCATCAACAAGGGGCACGTCGTCAACGACCTGCTGTTCCGCCGCCTGCCCTGAGGCCAGGTCCGCCCGCCGCGTCGCCGATTCCACGGTCGCGCTGCGCAGCCGCAGCGCCGCCGCCTGGGAGCTCCGCGGCCGGG
>NZ_JAAVJC010000291.1 GCF_012033785.1 Streptomyces bohaiensis | reverse complement strand
GACAAACCGCCTGTTTCGTTCTGCGTCCCGGCGCTCCCCCATCTGCCGCCGTGTCGTCACACGGCCACGTTTGGCGACCGCTCCCGGTGGCGTTCAGGATCTCCCCGGTGATGAAGCTCGCGCTGTCGGAGGCGAGGAAGACGTAGGCGGGGGCCATCTCGGCGGGCTGCGCGGCGCGGCCGAGCGGGCTCTGCTCCCCGAACTTCTCGGTGTCCGGCAGCGTGGAGGGGATCAGCGGGGTCCAGACGGGGCCGGGCGCCACCGCGTTGACCCGGATGCCGCGTTCGGCGAGCTGCTGCGCCAGCCCCTGGGTGAAGGTGACGATCGCGCCCTTGGTCATGGCGTAGTCCAGCAGCGGCGGGCTGGGCTGGTACCCCTGCACCGAGGCGCTGTTGATGATGGAGCCGCCGGCGGGCATGTGGGGCAGCGCCGCCTGGCAGAGCCAGAACATGGCGTAGAGGTTGGTCTTGACGACCCGGTCGAACTGGGCGGTCGGGATCGCCTCGATCCCCTCGGGCACAGCCATCTGGTAGGCCGCGTTGTTGATCAGCACGTCGATCCGGCCGAACTCGTCGACGGTGCGCCGCACCAGCTCGCGGCATGCGGCCTCCTCCCGGATGTCGCACTCCTGGGCGAGGGCACGGCGACCGGCGTCCTCCACCAGGGCGACGGTCTCGCGGGCATCGTCCCGTTCCTCGGGGAGGTGGGTGAACGCGACGTCGGCCCCCTCGCGGGCGAACGCCAGTGCGACCGCCCGGCCGATTCCGGAGTCACCCCCGGTGAGCAACAGGCTCCGGCCCTCGAACAGCCCGGATCCGCGGTAGCTGTCCTCGCCGTGGTCCGGTCGGGGCTCCATGCGCGCGGTGCTGCCGGGCGGCTCGTCCGACTGCTGCGGGTAGGGCGGCACCGGGCCGGCCGCCGTCGGGTCGATGGGCTGGTCGGGGCTTCCGGTCGGTCCGGTCACGGAGGTCTCCTCGGTCGCTGCGGGGGCCGGCGGCGACCGCCCCGTCGTGCGGCGGGCGGCGGTCGGGCCGACGGCCCGGAGCGGGGCGTGCGTCCCGCGATGGTGAACGCTCGGGTTGCCACCGGGAGCGGTCGCCAAACGTGGCCGTGTGACGACACGGCGGCAGATGGGGGAGCGCCGGGACGCAGAACGAAACAGGCGGTTTGTCCCGGGTCGTCCCCGGGTACTCGGTCGCGTGGGCAGCCCTCCGCACCGGCCCGCGTAGCGGGCCCGTCCGCTCGCCCACCGGGCGACGGGAAAGGACGTCACGATGCACACGCGCCCCCCGGACCCTCCGGGACCCGCCCCGACCCTCGGCGGCACCGCCACGGGAGACGCCGCGCCGACCGGTCCCGACGAGGGCGTGACGACCGGCGCCCCGTGCTGGGCCGGACTGATGACCCCCGACCCCGAGGCGGCGATGGCGTTCTACTCCCGGGTGCTCGGCTGGACCAGCCGTGTCGCTCGCGGGCACCCGGGCCGCGGGCTGACGGCGCTCCACCGCGGTGTCCCGGTCGCGGGCCTCACCGAGCCGGTGCTGCCCTCGGCGACCCCGGCGTGGACGGTCTACTTCGCCACCCACCGGTTGGACCGTGCCGTGGACGACATCCGCTCCGTGGGCGGCACCGTCGCCGTCGGGCCGCTGACCTTCGAGGGCGGTCGCGCCGCCTGGGCGTGCGACACCGCCGGTGTGCAGTTCGGCGCGTGGGAGGCCCCGCTCTCGTCCTGGCGCACCGACGGCGCCGCCGGCGCCCCGCAGCGGATGGAGCTGCACACCGAGGACCCGTTCGCCGCCGCCCTGTTCTACGGCCACGTCTTCGGCTGGGACGCCCCCCACGCCACCCCGTTCTCCGTCTCCTACGACGAGGACCGGGTCGTGGTCCGGGTCTCGGGACAGGCCGTCCTGGAACTCGGCGACGCCCTGCCCTGGCGGATGCTCGGCGTCCCGGAAGCGGGGTGGACACCGCACATGCGGGTGGACGACTGCCCCCGGGCCGTGGCGGACGCGCAGGCCGCGGGCGGGCAGGTGCTCGCCGCGCCCCGGTCCGGCCCGCACGGGATCAGCGCCGTCGTCTCGCACGCCGCGGGGGGCGTGGTGCGGCTGGTCACCGATCGCGACGACTGACCCGTCCTGGCGCGGCCGGTCGGCCGCCCGCCGTTCGCCTGTCGCCGCGGCTCCGGAGCGCCGTTCGTTCTGTCGTCCGCGCCCTCGCCGGGCGGTGCACCTGGCGTGGCCGCGGAGCGGGGGCCGCCGGGACGAGGGTGCCGCAGCGGTGATCGGGGACGACCCCGGCAGGCCACGGAACGAAGACCTGGGACGCCGACGGCGCGGCGGACACCGCGGGCGCCGGGAGCGGGTCAGCACCGGGCACAGCTGGAGGAGAGAGATGACGGACCGAGGCCGCGACCTGACAGCGGAGCTCACGGCCGACCACCGCGCCCTGGAGGATCTGCTGGTGCGGCTGCACGCCGCCGTCGGGCGGCGCGAGCGGCGCCGGCTGGCGGACGAGCTCACCGTCGCCGTGGTGCGTCACGCGCTGGCGGAGGAGCAGCACCTCTTCCCCGCGGTCCGGCTGTACGTTCCGCACGGGGACGCCCTGGCGGAGCGCGAGGAGCGAGCGCGGACGGAGATGGAGGCCGTGCTGGAGGGGCTGGAGAGGGAGCCCGTGGAGGGCACCGGCTTCCGCACCCTGCTGGCCGGGCTCCGCCGCGGTGTGACCGAGCACGTCCACGGCCAGGAGGAGGAGCTGTTCCCCCGCGTCAGGGCGTCGCTGGCCGGCGGGCAGCTGCGGCGACTGGGTGGACGTGTCCGTGAGGACGGGGCGCGGGCTCCGAGGGCCGCGGACCTCTCCCCGCCGCCGACTCCGCCGATCGACACCGCGGTCAGCCTCGTCGACCGCGCCCACCTGGTGTTCTCGGGCCGCACCGGTCCCCGCGCCCACCGGCACGGATGGTGACCGGCCGCCTCGCCCACGCCCCGCCGCCCGACCAGCGACAGCGCGCTCCGATTCCCGCCGCCGCAGACAGGAATGGGCCATGACCGACACCGGTGCCACGCGCACGTCCGATCCCCTCGCACTGCTCCTCGCAGCCGACGATCTGCAGGACTACCGGCGGTCGCTGGCCGGCGCCGCCCTGGTCCTCGCGCCCTCCGCCGACCGGGCCGCCCTGGTCGTGGAGCGCCCGGGCCGCCCGCCCGTCTCGGCTGTCGCGAACCGGGCACAGGACTCCGACGCGATCGGTGCCCCGCGCCGGCCGGCGCCCGGACCGGTCCTGACCGCGCCGTTCGTCGGCGGCGCCACCCCGCGGACGGCTGACACTGACCCCGTCTCCGCAGCGGCCGCTCGACTCCGCCGACCGGGAGGGCGCCCTCCGCCTCGCGGAGCGAGTGCCCGACATGGTTGCCCTGGCGCAGCGACTGTTCGACGCCCAGCTGCTCGCCCGTGACCTCCAGGCGGCCATGCAGTCGCGCACCGTCATCGACCAGGCCGTCGGCATGGTGATGAGCAGCCGCAACTGCTCCTCCGACCAAGCGATGCGGTGGCTGCGGACGCTCTCGCAGCACCGCAACGTCAAACTGCGCGACCTCTGCGCCCACCTGGTCGGCCGACTCCCCGGCACCCCCGCGCCGAAGCGGCTGTGCCCGCGCCCGTGAGCGGGAGCCCGCCGCCTGAACCCCGGCGGCCCGCCGCCCCGGGCCGACCCGGACGGACGGACCTCCCGCGGCTGGACACCCTCGCGTCACGGCCGGACGGGCTGCTGCGCCGACTCGGCCTGCCGGCCCCCGCCCGGCACCACTTGTCGTCCTCGCGCCGCGCGTCGGCAGACGCCCCGGTCGGGGCGGTGCGGCGCTCTCCGCGCCGGCCGGCGTCCCGCGGTGGCCCGCGGTGCCGGCAGAAGAGGCGCTGTCGTGGAAGCGGCTCGACCGCCGGGGGCGGGGATGCCGGTCGCCTGCGGGCAGGGTCGCCCCCGGGAGCAGACCCGGCGGCTGTCCCCTTCCGGCCCCGCAGCCGGTGCCCGACATCGCGGCCGGCGGGGGCGTCCCGCTCAGCTCCCGCCCTCCCGGGTCGCGGCGGCGTTGATCCGGCGGCAGGAGTCGCTCAGGATCCGTGAGACGTGCATCTGCGAGACGCCCAGCTCCGCAGCGATGGCGCTCTGCGTCATGCCGGCGAAGAAGCGCAGGTAGAGCACGCGTCTCTCCCGTTCCGGGAGCCGTCGGATCCCGTACCGCGCGGCCTCGCGGTCCACCACCCGCTCGTAGGCGTCGTCCACCGTGCCGAGGACGTCCCGCAGCAGCACCTGGTGCCGCCCGACCGCCACGGCGGCGTCGAGCGAGAGCGGAGTGAAGCCGAACAGGGCCTCGCTGCCCTGCCGCACCTCGTCCTCGGTGAGTCCGGTGTGCGCCGCGATGCGCGCGGGCGACGGCAGCGGGCCCTCGGACGCCATCTCGGCACAGGCAGCACGGACCACGTTGCGCAGGTTCTGCACCCGGCGCGGGACGTGCACGGACCACATGCGGTCCCGGAAGTGCCGCTTGATCTCGCCGGTGATCGTCGGGACGGCGAAGGACTCGAAGGCCTTGCCGACCGAGGGGTCGCACCGGTCGACGGCGGCGATCAGCCCGACGGCGGCCACCTGCCGCAGGTCCTCCAGGGTCTCCCCTCGGTTGCGGTAGCGGTGCGCCAGCCGGTGGGCCATGGGGAGCCAGGCGCGGATCAGCCCCTCGCGCAGCCGGTCGCGGGCCGGTCCTTCGGGCAGTTCCGCGAGATGGCGGAAGTCCGCCACCGTGTCGGGGGCGTCCCGGTGCCGATGGTGCACTGCCATGTGCGAGCGTCACTCCTCACCGATCGCCGGACTCGACCGGGACGGGCGCCGGGGCGCGGCACGAGGCGGGGCATCGGCGGCCGCGCCCGGACGACACCCGTCGCCGGGGCGCGCCTCACCTCCGAAGCACGGGTCCCGGCATGCCACCGGTGGCACCCCGCGAAACGGGATACCGGGGCTGTCACCCGCACGGAGGTGGACACCGGGAGCGGGCACCCGCCGTCGCGACGGCGCCCGTCACGACGAACTGCGGTGCCCGCGGCGCGGGTCCCCGGACCGTCCAGGCAGCGGCGCGCGCGGGACGACGGCGGCTTCCGGACGCCGCCCCGGCGGGGGCGGCCCGTCGAGTTCCCCGCCGAGTGCGGTTCACACGTCGCATCCGACCGCGGCCCGCGCCCCCACCCCTGCGGCGCACAGCAGCGACTGCCGCGCCCGGCGGCGCGGTGCCCCACGCGGGTTCAGGAACGCGCGGGCACACCGGCCTCGGGCAGCGCTGCCAGGAAGTCCCCGAAGCCGCCGGTCGCGCGGGGGCGGAGCCGTGGCGAGGTCAGCACCGGGCAGCCGTCGGTGCGCAGGACGCGGCGGCCGTCGCGCACCAGCGCGGCGACCAGCGCCCGGTCCTCGCCGCAGCGGACCGGCGGGAAGCCCCCGGCCGCCAGGTAGGCGGCCGCTCCGAAGCCGAGGTTGGCGCCGTGGACGTGCGGGTGGTGCCACACCCCGCGTCCGGCGGGCCGCTGCGCCTCGTAGTGGGCGCGGTGCGGCGCGGCGAGGGGGGAGTCGGCGGGGAGCGCGACGGTGCCGACCACCGCGTCCCACCCCTGGCGTGCGTGGGCGAGGTGGTGGGCGATCCACGCGCGCGGCACGGTGCTGTCGGCGTCGGTCGTCAGGACCCGCAGCCGGTCGGGCCGGACGCCGCAGTGCCGTAGCGCGGCCCGGACGCCCGCGGCGCGCGCCGCCCCGGGGC
>NZ_JAAVJC010000290.1 GCF_012033785.1 Streptomyces bohaiensis | reverse complement strand
GAACCGGCGCCGCGGGTCGTCGGCGCGCCGACTCCGCCGGGTCGAGCGCCGGGCCGCGTGCCGCTGGGCGGTCGGCCGGACGCGTCGAAGCCGGCCGGATCGGCGGGTCCGCCACCGCGGTATCCGCCCAGCAGGGTCCGCGGTGGGTCTCCGCCGTCGCCGGGGTCGGCCTCCGGGTCCCACCCGGTGTACAGCAGCCGCTCCCGGGCGGAGGGTTCGTGGATGCGCGCGGCCTCCACGAAGGCGTCGTCGAACACCACGGCGGCGAACGCCTCGTCGGCTGCCCCGCGGTCACGGCTCTCGGGCCCTTCCCCGTCCGCCGGGTACGGCGGGCCCCCCACGTCGTCCGGCACGGGCCCAGCCTAGGACCAATCGACGCCGCGTGGGGGGCCCGGCGGAAAATCACCCACGCGTGTGACCGTCGCCCGTCACCACGTACTTGGTCGACGTGAGCTCCGGCAGGCCCATGGGTCCGCGGGCGTGGAGCTTCTGGGTGGAGATGCCGATCTCGGCTCCGAATCCGAACTGACCGCCGTCGGTGAACCGCGTCGAGGCGTTGACCATGACGGCCGCGGAGTCGACCAGCGAGACGAAGCGGCGGGCCGCGGCGGTGTCGGCGGTGAGGATGGCCTCGGTGTGGCCGGAGCTCCACCGGCGGATGTGGGCGACGGCGGCGTCGAGGTCCGGGACGACCGCGGCGGCGAGGTGCGGACCGAGGTACTCCTCGGCCCAGTCCTCGTCGGTCGCCTCGGCCACGGCCACGCCGGCGGCGGCCCCGGCCGCCCCCCACGCGGCGTCGCCGTGCACCGTGACGCCAGCCTCGGTCAGGGCTGCGAGGAGGCGCGGCAGCAGGGCGTCCGCGACGGCCCGGTGGACCAGCACCGTCTCCACCGAGTTGCACACGCTCGGCCGCTCCGCCTTGGCGGTGACGACGATCTCGACGGCGCGGTCGAGGTCCGCCCGCTCGTCGACGTAGATGTGGCAGTTGCCGACGCCCGTCTCGATCACCGGGACCGTGGAGTTCTCCACCACGGTCCGGATCAGGGCGGCGCCGCCGCGCGGGATGAGCACGTCGACCAGGCCGCGGGCGCGCATCAGTTCGTGGACGGATTCCCGGCTCTCGCCCGGGACCAGTTGGACGGCGTCTGCGGGGAGGCCGGCCCCGGCGACGGCGTCCCGCAGGACGGCGACCAGCGCGGTGTTGGAGCGGTGCGCGGAGGAGGAGCCCCGCAGCAGGACCGCGTTGCCCGACTTCAGGCAGAGGGCTGCGGCGTCCACGGTGACGTTGGGCCGCGCCTCGTAGATGATCCCCACCACGCCCAGGGGCACCCGGACCTGCCGGAGGTCCAGTCCGTTGGGCAGCGTGGAGCCGCGGACGACCTCTCCGACCGGGTCGGGGAGGGCGACGACGTCCCGGACGTCGGAGGCGATGGCGGCGACCCGCTCGGGGGTGAGCGTGAGTCGGTCGACGATCGACGCGGAGGTGCCGGCTTCCCGGGCGCGGGCGACGTCCTCGGCGTTGGCCGCGAGGATCTCGTCGACGCGCGCCTCCAGGGCGTCGGCGATGGCCAGCAGTGCGGTGTCACGCGGGGTCCGGGGCAGCGGCGCCAGCTCGGTGGCCGCGATCCGGGCGCGGCGGGCGGTGGCGAGCACCGGCGAGTCGGCGGCCGCGGCCGCCGGGGTGGCGGCCCGGTCGGTCTCGGGGGCGGCGACGCGGAGCTGGGCGGATTCGGCTGCAGGGCTCATGCCCGCCAAGGTTAGCCCCGTCGGCCCGGGCGGCGACCGCGGTCCGCATGCCGGGCGCGGGGGCGCATCTGCCGCCGCTGTCCTGCCGCCGCCGTGCCGGCCGGGCGGGGAGGGGTCCGGGAGGGCCCGAACGGCCCCGCACGGCCCGCGGGGGCCGCCCTGCCGCGACGGGCCGCCGGGACCGGCTGCGCCCCGCGCCGCGGGGTCAGAACGGGTGGACGCCGACGGGTGAGGCGGGCGCGGGGCCGTGGCCCTCCGCGATGCGCTGGTGGTAGGTCTCCCGGCCGATGACCTCCAGTCCGACGATCTCCCAGGGCGGCAGCTGGGCGGTGCGGCGGTGTTCGCCCCACAGGCGGAGGGCCACCGCGGCCGCGTCCCGCAGGTCCAGGGCCTCTTCCCAGTAGCGGATCTCCGCGTGGTCCGCGGCGTAGCGGCTGGTCAGCAGGAAGGGGTGGTCGTGCGCGAGTTGTTCCAGGGCACGCCGGACGTCGGCCGGTGGCGCGGGGTCACCGGAGACGCTGAGCGTGACGTGCCAGAGGCGCGACTCCGGCGGCTCCTCCCCGTTGTCGGTCGGACCGGCGGCGGGTCCCTTGCCTCCTTCGACGCTGGCCAGTCGTCTCACCGGCAGCCTCCCGAACTGGAACTCGTCTGGTGGGGCCCGGCGCCCGCCGTGGCGCCGCTGCCCGGTCTCCTGCACCGGGCGGCCAGGCACCAAGCTGCCAGGTCCCGGGAGGTCGTGCGGGCCGTTTGCCGGATCCTCCGGCGTACGGCGCGGACATTGGCCGATCCCGGGCCGTGCCCTCCGGCGCACGCGTCGCACGGACCGGCGCGACCGAGCGGCGACCGGGACGGCTGCGGGCGTCCCGCCACCTCATCACACACCACGGCACACGCCCCTTCAGCCCCGGGTGAGCACCAGGTCGTCGCGGTGGACGACCTCGCGCTCGTAGTCGGGCCCGAGTTCCCGGGCGAGGTCTCGGGTCGAACGTCCGATCAGTCGGGGGATCTCGCGGGCGTCGAAGTTGACGAGGCCGCGGGCGACGGTGCGGCCGGTCTCGTCGCGGAGGAGGATCGGCTCGCCGGCGGAGAAGTCCCCGTCGACCGCGGTGATGCCCGCGGGGAGCAGGGAGCTGCCGCGCTCGGTGATGGCCTCCACCGCTCCCGCGTCGAGGGTGACGGCGCCGCGCGGCGCGGAGGCGTGCGCCAGCCAGAGCAGCCTGCCGGCGGAGCGCCGCCCGGTGGCGCGGAAGAGCGTTCCGGTGGGTGCGCCGGCGAGTGCGTCGCCCGCGTGGACGGCGGAGGTGAGGACGACGGGGATGCCCGCGCCGGTCGCGATGCCCGCGGCGTCGACCTTGGTGACCATGCCGCCGGTGCCGACGCCGGCGGTGCCGGCCGAGCCGATCTCGACGCCGGCCAGGTCGGCGGGGCCGGTGACCTCGGCGATGCGTGCGGCGCTGGGACGGCGCGGGTCGCCGTCGTAGAGACCGTCGATGTCGGAGAGCAGGACCAGCAGGTCGGCGCGGACGAGGTGGGCGACGAGGGCGGCGAGCCGGTCGTTGTCGCCGAAGCGGATCTCGTCGGTGGCGACGGTGTCGTTCTCGTTGACGACCGGCACGGCGCCCATCGCGAGCAGCTGCTCCAGCGTCCGCCGGGCGTTGCGGTAGTGGACGCGGTGGCTGGTGTCGTAGGTGGTGAGGAGGACCTGGCCGACGCGGCGCCTGTGGCGGGCGAAGGAGGCGGTGTAGCGGGCGAGGAGCAGTCCCTGGCCGACGCTGGCCGCGGCCTGCTGGCGGGCGAGGTCGGTGGGCCGGCGCGGGAAGCCGAGTGGGGCGAGACCGGCGGCGATCGCACCGGAGGAGACCAGGACGATCTCTCGCTCCGGGTACCGGGCGAGCACGTCCACGAGAGCGTCCACCCGGTCGGCGTCGAGCCCGCCGGCCGCGGTGGTCAGCGACGAGGAGCCGATCTTGACCACGATCCTGCGGGCGTCCGCCACGTCCTGCCGTGCCGCTGTCACTGCGCTGCGCCCCTGTCCCGTTCGTTCCGACGGCCGGCTCCGGCGCCGGTCCGGCTCAATCTACGGCACGGCGGGGCCGCGGGGCCGGGGTCCTCGCAGTGCGGACACCGGTCCCGTGCGGCAGGCGCGGCGCCGCCCGGGCAGGGACCGGGCGGCGCCGGGTCAGGAGAGGCGGGTGAGGCGCCAGGTGGTCACGGTGGAGGCGGGCGGGCCCGGGACCTCCAGCCGGAACGAGGTGCCCCAGCCGAGGCGGAGTCCGCCGTCCGGCAGTGCTGCGACCTCCCGGACCGCGGGGCGGACGGCGGAGAGGACGGCGTTGAGCGCCAGGGCACGGGCGTCGTAGCGGGTGGCGCAGTCCTCGAAGGGCCCGGCGGGCCCGTGGTCGCGCGGCGCGGTGAGGTCCTCGTCGGCGAGCAGGGTGCGCTCGCCGCGCGCGAGGCGGAACGCGGTGGGCAGCGCCAGGCGCAGCGCGGGGCCGTCGTCGGGTGCGAAGGTGAGCAGGGCGGCGTCGCCGTCCCGGGCGATGCCCGAGACCCGGGCGCCGAGGAGCGCGTCGGGATGTGGCTCGGTACGGCGCGGGTCGGCTGCCGTCCCGCCGGTCTCGGTGCCGGTGGTCGCCGTTCCGGCGCCGGCGGTTGTCTCGACGGTGCCCCCGGTGGGCACCGCGGGTGTGGCGGTGGCCACCCCGGCGTTCTGTGGCGGCATTTCCGCATCACCCCTCACATCGACCTCGCATTGTCTGCACGAACGGCACACAGAGAGAAGCCCTCAGGGTGATCATCTTTGTTACGGTCAGGTGTCGGAACGACATATCGGCGCATGCCGGGACCGGTTGGGGGCAGCAGATCCCGTTTTGCGCGTCCTTGCTGTTCAGCGGCGGTGGGTGCGGGCCGGGTTCACGCCGGTGGCGGCGGGCGACGGGTCAGCCGTGGCGGTGGCGGAAACCCTCGACGGCGGAGGTGACCATCCGGTCGACGTCGTGGGCGGCCTGCCAGCCGAGGGTTTCCCGGATGCGGTCCGCGGAGGCCACGATGCGCGCGGGGTCCCCCGGGCGGCGGTCGACGGTCTCGGGCCGGAGGTCGGTGCGGCCGGCGGCACGCAGCACCCGGTCGATCATCTCGAGGACCGACACGCCTTCGCCGCGCCCGATGTTGAGGGTGAGTCCGGTGCCGTCGGGGGCGGTTTCCAGGTACTCGGCCGCCGCGAGGTGGGCGGAGGCGATGTCGGCGACGTGGATGTAGTCGCGGACGCAGGTGCCGTCCTCGGTGGGGTAGTCGTCACCGAAGACCAGCGGGGGCAGGCCGGCCTCGATCCGCTCCAGCACCATCGGCACCAGGTTGTGGACGCCGGGGTCCCCCAGGTCGGGGGCGGCGGCACCGGCGACGTTGAAGTACCGCAGCGAGGCGACCCGCAGGCCGTGGGCGCGGGCCGCGGCGCGCACCAGCCACTCCCCCGCCAGCTTGGTCTCGCCGTACGGGCTCATCGGGGCGCAGGGGGTGTCCTCGGTGACGGTCTCGACGTCGGGCATGCCGTAGACCGCGGCGGAGGAGGAGAAGACGAGGCGTTCGGTGCCGGCGTCGACCATCGCGCCGAGGAGGGTCTGCAGGCCGGTGACGTTCTCACGGTAGTAGAACAGCGGCTTCTCGACGGACTCGCCCACCTGCTTCTTGGCGGCGATGTGCACCACGCCCCGGACGCGGTGTTCCGTGAGGGCGGCGTCGAGGCGGGCGCGGTCCAGGACGCTGGCGGTGACCAGCGGCACGCCGTCGGGGACCCGGGCGGCGTCGCCGGTGGAGAGGTCGTCGTAGACGATGACCGACTGGCCCGCGGCGCGCATGGCGCGCACCACGTGGGCTCCGATGTATCCCGCACCGCCGGTGATCATCCAGCTCACGCCCACCCACTCCTCACACGCTGATGTCGGCCATCGGCCCGGCGGCCGCCCGGCGGGCGGCACGGCGCCGCGGTGTGGCCGGGTGCGGCGCCCCGGTCAGCAACGTACACCGGGCGTGAGGGGAGGTGGCGGAACGGGCGGCGGGCGCGGCGCCGCGC
>NZ_JAAVJC010000028.1 GCF_012033785.1 Streptomyces bohaiensis | reverse complement strand
GCGTCTGCCGCCCGGTCTCTATCTGGACCACGGTGAGTTCGTCGACGGCCGCGCCGGGTGCCGCCCCCGGCGAGCGGCCCGGCGCCGCACCGGACGACAGCGCCACCGCAGCAGCGACCCACGGACCGGAAGGGGAAACGGGGTGACCGAGACACCGCGCCCGATGCGCGCACTCGTCGTCGAGGACGAGACCTTCACCCGGCAGGAACTGGCCGAGATGCTGGCAGAGCTGCCCGAGTTCGGCAGCGTCGAGGAAGCGGACAGCGGCGAGGCCGCCGTCCGGGTCCTGGGCACCTCCGCCTTCGACGCGGTCTTCCTGGACATCTCCATGCCCGGACTCGACGGCATGGAGGTCGCCCGGGTGCTGCACATGATGTCCGAGCCGCCCGCCATCGTCTTCGTCACCGCCTCCGAGCGCCACGCCGTCGAGGCCTTCGGCATCGGCGCCGCCGACTACCTCCTCAAGCCCATCCGGCCCGAGCGGCTGGCCGAGGCCGCCGCCCGGGTGCGCGCGCTGCGCCGCCCGGCCGCCGCGGCACCCGGCGCGGCCGTCGACGAACTCACCGTGGTCCAGATAGAGACCGGGCGGCAGACGCTGTTCGTCCACCGCGACGACATCCAGTACGCCGAGGCGCACGGCGACTACGTGCGCCTCCACACCGCCGACGACAGCCATCTCATCCGGCTCTCCCTCTCCTACCTGGAGGAAGCCTGGGGCCCCGCCGGGTTCGTCCGCGCCCACCGCGGCTACCTGGTCGCCGTCCGCTGGGTGCGCGACCTGCGGGTCACCAGCTCCTCCGGGCTGCTCGCCTGCACCCCGGCGGGGGAGGTCCCCGTGAGCCGCCGCCACGCGCGCGCCCTGAAGGAGCGGCTCCTGGCGGCGGTCCGGGACGAACAGCGGTGACGGCCGCCCCGTGAGCCTGCCCTCCCGCCCCCCGCACCGCCGGGTCCGGGTCACCAGCCCGCAGACCCGCATCGCGCTCTCCCGGCGCCACCGGCCCGTGCAGCAGCTGCTGCCGCTGCCCGACGGCACCCTGGACGACGGCGCGCTCGCTGCGGCCCGCGCGACCTTCGCCCGGCAGCGCCGCCTTGCCCTGCGGACCGCCACGGGGCTCGCCGCCCTGCTGCTCGGGCTCTCCGGGCTGCTCGCCGCGCTGCCCGCGCTCGACCGGATCACGGTCGGCCCGGTACCCGCCTCCTGGCTCCTGCTGATGGCCGCCAGCTACCCCATGCTGCTGGTCATCGCCGCCCTGCACGTCCGCGCCGCCGAGCGGATCGAGGACTCCGCGGCTCCCGAGCGCCACCGCCCGGCCGTACCCGGCCCCGGCACCGACGCGCACCGTCCCGGCACCGGCACCACCACCGGGACGCGCACCGGCGACTGGGGCCCCGCCGCCGGCGGAGGCCGGCCGTGACCGGACTGCTGGCCATCGGGCTGCTGCTGGCCGCCAGCATGCTCATCGGCGTCTACGGGGTGCGGGCCGCACGCTCCACGCCGGACTTCCTCGTCGCCTCCCAGGAGGTCAAACCCACCTGGAACGCGCTCGCCATCGCCGGTGAGTACGTCTCCGCCGCCTCCGTGCTGGGCCTGGCCGGCCTGATGCTCAAACACGGCATCGGCACGCTCTGGTACGCCGTCGGCTTCACCGCCGGCTACGTCGTGGTGGCGGCGCTGGTCGCCGGGCCGATGCGCCGCTCCGGCGCCTACACCGTCCCCGACTTCGCCGACTACCGGTTGGGCTCCCAGCGCATCCGCAAGCTCTGCGCGGTGATCGTGCTCGTGATCATGTGGCTGTACCTGATACCGCAGTTCAAGGGGGCGGGCGTGGTGCTGCACCTGGTCAGCGGGACGCCCTACTGGGTGGGCGTCGTGCTGGCCGGGCTGGTCGTCTCGGTGTCGATCCTCGCCGGCGGCATGCGCTCCGCCACCTACGTGCAGGGGTTCCACTACCTGGTGAAGCTGGTCTTCATCGCGGTCCCCGCCGTGGTGCTGCTTGCCTCCGCCGGGCCGGAGGGCCGCGCTGAGGCGCTGCACGTCGACCTCACCGCGTGGAGCCGGCCGCTGCTCGACCTCGACAACTCCGGCGAACCGCTGCTGGCCACCTGGTCGGTCCTGATCGCCACCACGCTGGGCGCGGCCGGACTCCCGCACGTGATCATGCGGTTCAGCACCACCGCGACCGCGCGCGCCGCCCGCCGCGTCGCGGTCTGGGTGATCGTGCTGCTCGGCCTCTTCTACCTCTTCCCCGCGGTGTACGGCCTGCTGGGCCGGGTCTTCACCCCCGAACTGGCGACCGAGGGCGACACCGACACGGTGACCGTGGTGCTCCCCGGGGCGATGCTCCCCGGCACCTGGGGTGCGGTGCTGACCGCCCTGGTGGCGGCCGGCGCCTTCGCGGCGTTCCTCTCCACCTCCTCCGGGCTGCTGCTCGCCCTGGCCGGCGGCCTCTCCCACGACCTCTCGCGCACCGGCGCCACCGGCGTCGGCCGGCTGCGGCTGGCGGTCGCCGCGGGGGCGCTGGTGGCGGTGCTGCTCTCGCTGCCGGCCGCCGCGGTGGACATCAACGTGCTGGTCGGCTGGGCGTTCGCCGTGGCGGCCTCCACCTTCTGCCCGCTGCTGGTCCTCGGGATCTGGTGGCGCGGACTGACCGTCGCGGGGGCGGCGGCCGGACTCGTGGCAGGGGTCTGCGCCTCCACCGGCGCCGCCCTCGCCTCGGCCGTGGTGGACGCCCCGCACGGCTGGGTCGTCGTCCTCCTCGCCCAGCCGGCCGCCTGGACGGTCCCGCTGGCGTTCGCCGTCATGTACGGGGTCTCCCGGCTCGGCACCCCGCCCGAATGGGCCGAGCGCGCCGTCCTGCGCCTCCACACCCCGGACGACACGGCCCGACCTCGGTGACGTGTCTCGGCACCCCCGGTCCGCGGAGCGGCTCCGGAGACCCGAGCCGGAGGCTGCTCTCGTCCGTCACGCCTTCCGACCCGTCGTCCGCTGAGCGCGCGCCACACCGTCCATGTGTGGGAAAATCCCACACATGGACGGTGTGCAGAGCTGGGCGGAAGTGGGCGAGCGCATCGCCGAGGCGCGCCTCGCCGCGGACCTCAACCAGGCGGAGCTGGCGGCGAGAGTAGGCATGGAACGCACCGCGTTGGTGCGGATCGAGGCCGGGGACCGGCGGGTCACCGCGCTCGAACTGCTGCGACTGGCAGATGAGTTGGGGGTTCCGCTCGCCCACCTGGTCTCGCGCCCGCCCCGCACGCTGGTCTCGCGGCGCCGCGCTCTCGAGGACAACCCTGACGCGACCGCCCGCGCCCGGTACCGGCTGGACGCCCGGTTGGAGGAGCACGCGCGGCGGGCGGAATGGCTCGTCGGTCACGGCTACCTGGTTCCGCCCGCGCCACTCGTCGACCGCCCGGACAACGGGGACGACCCCACAGGGCTGGCGAGGCGCGCGCGCCGCGCCATCAGACGGCCGGAAGGGCCGCTGGGGCCACTCGCTGATGTGGCGGAGCGCTTCGGGCTGTATCTGACCGTGGTGGACGAGCCGGCGGAGGGCGCCTCACTGCTCCTGGACGGCTTCGGTGTCTCGGTGATCAGCGGGAGGGCCGCACCGGGGCGGCGCAGGTGGACGGCGGCTCACGAACTCGGCCACCACTTGATGCAGGACGAGTACCACTCCGATGCCGGGGTGGCGGCGGGGCGCGACGAGCGGGAACAGCTCATCGACGCCTTCGTGGAGGAGTTCCTTCTGCCCGAGGCCGACATGCGTCAGGTATGGGAGGCATGGTCGCGAGAGCCGGGAGGAGCCAGGGAGGCCATGGTCCGCCTTGCGGCCTCGTACCGGGTCTCGTGGAGCGCCATGGTCAACCGGGGCCGGAGACTCGAACTGCTGGAGCCGGGCGAAGCCAGGCGGCTCAAGGCGGACACCCCTGTCCGTGGGGACTTCCTCGCGATCCACGGGAGCCAGCCCGAGGAGGATCTCGCGATCGGTACCACGGGACGGCAGTGGAGCCGAGCCGCTCTCGCCGCGTGGTCGCGGGGCGCGGTCACCGCGCCCCGCGCCGTCGAGCTGCTGTACGGCGCGGTGACAGAAGACGAACTTCCCGGGCGCACGCTGGGGGACTGCCCACCGCGACGATCTCCACCGGCTCTCCCGACGGCCCGGCAGTGCTGGCCTGGGACACGTCCCCGTTGCTGCACGCCATCCGAGCGGAGAAGATCGACCTCCTCGGGCTGATCGCGCAGCATTGCGGCAGGACACCCCGCCGCAATGTCACCACCCAGGCTGTGGTGAGCGAGATCAGCCATTACGGCTTACCGCTCGCGGGGCTGGACTGGTTGGAAGTCGTCCATGTGGACGACCTTGCCGAGATCGAGGCCCTGGTCGCCTGGATGGCCCGCGTGGCGGGTGCGAAGTCCAATCACGGCGAGGCCACCGTGCTCGCCTGGGCGGAGGTGCACCGGGCGGTCGCCGTGGTCGACGACGCGGATGCCCGGCGCATCGGTCTGCGCGAGGGGCTCGACGTGCGCGGCTCACTTCGGGTGGTCGCGGACGCGGTGCGGGTCGGTGACATCACCGCGCACGCGGCGACGGCGCTGGTCGACGCGATGATCGCCACGGGCGCGCGCTACCCCTGCCCGCGCGGCGGGTTCGTGACCTGGGCCAGGCAGCACCGCCTGCTGTGACCCTCTGGAGGTGTCCCGGCGCCGAGGAGGGCGCCCCATCGTGTGGCGTGCGTCGCTTCGGCTGCCGCGGGGTGGTCCGGCCCATGCGGCGCGTGGTAAGGGGAGTTGGGGTCCGCGGGGGCTGCACGTTCGAACGTGCGCGTGAGGATCGTCACGTCCTGGTCAGGCCCCGGGCAGCGATTGGCGACGGCTGTGTCCGGTATGGCACACTGGGCGGGTTGCTCGGTCGTGCGCCGATGCCGCGCGCCTCCCGCCGGGAGGATCGGAAGCGAGTCCCACCGTATTCGTCGTTCCATATATGCCCTGGTCAGACAGGGTAGGGACGGAAGTACCGGGATCTTCCGGGAAGCGTGTGCGGGGTGGCGGCCAGGCACTCGGTGGAAGTCATCCCCCCTCTCCCGCAAGGGAAACCTGCTGCGCGCAAACCGGCTCAGCAGGGCGACACACCCGACCGCGTGGGTCGGGGCTCGGGGGTGGAGGCGGAAGCCGGGTTCCGGAGCGTTGACGAGAGACAGGACTACGAAGTAGCCATGGCGGGACAGAAGATCCGCATCCGGCTCAAGGCCTACGACCACGAGGTCATCGACAACTCGGCGAAGAAGATCGTCGAGACGGTGACCCGCACTGGTGCGTCGGTCGCGGGCCCGGTGCCGCTTCCCACTGAGAAGAACGTGTACTGCGTCATCAAGTCGCCGCACAAGTACAAGGATGCGCGCGAGCACTTCGAGATGCGCACCCACAAGCGGCTGATCGACATCCTCGACCCGACCCCCAAGACCGTTGACTCGCTGATGCGCCTGGACCTTCCGGCCGGCGTTGACATCGAGATCAAGCTCTGAGAGGCGCGGAAGAGATGGCTAAGCAGATCAAGGGCGTCCTGGGCGAGAAGCTCGGCATGACCCAGGTCTGGGACGAGAACAACCGCATCGTCCCGGTCACCGTGGTCAAGGCCGGTCCGTGCGTCGTTTCCCAGGTGCGCACCAACGACCAGGACGGCTACGACGCCGTTCAGATCGCCTACGGCGAGATCGACCCGCGCAAGGTGAACAAGCCCCTCAAGGGCCACTTCGCCAAGTCCGGTGTCACCCCCCGCCGTCACCTCGTGGAGATCCGCACCGCGGACGCCACCGAGTACACCCTGGGCCAGGAAGTCACCGCCGAGGTCTTCGAGTCCGGCCTCAAGGTCGACGTGACCGGCACCTCCAAGGGCAAGGGCACCGCCGGTGTCATGAAGCGCCACGGCTTCGCCGGTGGCAAGGCTTCCCACGGTGCCCACCGCGTGCACCGCAAGCCCGGCTCCATCGGTGGCTGCGCCACCCCGGGCCGCGTCTTCAAGGGCATGCGGATGGCCGGTCGCACCGGCAACGAGCGGGTCACCACCCAGAACCTGACCGTCCACGCCGTTGACGCGGAGAAGGGTCTGCTGCTCATCAAGGGCGCGGTCCCCGGTCCGAACGGCGGCCTCGTCCTGGTCCGCACCGCGGCCAAGGGGGCGTGAGGTAAATGAGCACCGTTAACATTCTTTCGCCCGCAGGCGAGACGACCGGAACCGTCGAGCTCCACGCGGAGATCTTCGACGTCCAGGTCAGCGTTCCGCTGATCCACCAGGTCGTCGTCGCCCAGCTGGCCGCGGCCCGCCAGGGCACGCACAAGACCAAGACCCGGGGCGAGGTGCGCGGCGGTGGCCGCAAGCCGTACCGCCAGAAGGGCACCGGCCGGGCGCGTCAGGGTTCGACCCGTGCGCCGCAGTTCGCCGGTGGTGGCGTCGTGCACGGTCCCGTGCCGCGTGACTACTCGCAGCGCACCCCGAAGAAGATGAAGGCCGCCGCCCTCCGCGGTGCCCTCTCCGACCGTGCCCGTCACGGCCGGGTGCACCTGGTGACCGGTGTGGTCGACGGCGACGTCTCCACCAAGGCCGCCAAGACTCTCTTCGGCAAGATCACCGACCGCAAGAACGTGCTGCTGGTGATCGAGCGCGACGACGAGAGCGCGCTGCTGTCCGCTCGCAACCTCCCCGAGGTGCACATCCTGGACGCGGGCCAGCTGAACACCTACGACGTGCTCGTCTCCGACGACGTTGTCTTCACCAAGGCCGCCTACGACCGCTTCGTGGCCGGTCCGGTGGCCGGCGGCAAGGCCGTCGCTTCCGAGGCGGAGCTTGAAGGGAGCGACGCCTGATGAGCGAGGCAACGCCGATCACCGAAGAGGGCGTCACCAGCAAGACGTTCACGGACCCCCGTGACATCCTGGTCAAGCCCGTGGTCTCCGAGAAGAGCTACGCGCTCCTCGACGAGAACAAGTACACGTTCATCGTGGACCCGCGCGCCAACAAGACCCAGATCAAGCAGGCCGTCGAGGCGGTCTTCTCGGTCAAGGTCGCGGCGGTGAACACGATCAACCGGCAGGGCAAGCGCAAGCGCACCCGCACCGGTTACGGCAAGCGCGCGAACACCAAGCGCGCGATCGTGACCCTCACAGAGGGCGACAGCATCGACATCTTCGGCGGACCGACCTCCTGACGGAGGCCAGGTCCATGAGCTGTCCGATTTTGGACGAGGACTGAGAAATGGGAATCCGCAAGTACAAGCCGACGACTCCTGGCCGTCGTGGCGCCAGCGTCGCCGACTTCGTCGAGGTCACGCGGTCCACGCCGGAGAAGTCGCTGGTTCGCCCGCTGCACAGCAAGGGCGGCCGTAACAACGCCGGTCGTGTGACCGTCCGCCACCAGGGTGGTGGACACAAGCGCGCCTACCGCGTGATCGACTTCCGTCGTCACGACAAGGACGGCGTGCCGGCGAAGGTCGCGCACATCGAGTACGACCCCAACCGCACCGCGCGCATCGCGCTGCTGCACTACGCCGACGGCGAGAAGCGCTACATCATCGCGCCGGCCGGCCTGAAGCAGGGCGACCGCGTGGAGAACGGCGCGGGCGCCGACATCAAGCCCGGCAACAACCTGCCGCTGCGCAACATCCCGGTCGGTACGGTCATCCACGCCATCGAGCTGCGGCCCGGCGGCGGCGCGAAGTTCGCCCGCTCCGCGGGTGCCTCCGTGCAGCTGCTGGCGCGTGAGGGTCGCATGGCCCACCTGCGCATGCCGTCCGGTGAGATCCGCCTGGTCGACGTCCGCTGCCGCGCCACTGTCGGCGAGGTCGGCAACGCCGAGCAGTCGAACATCAACTGGGGCAAGGCCGGCCGTATGCGGTGGAAGGGCGTTCGCCCGACCGTCCGCGGTGTGGTCATGAACCCGGTCGACCACCCGCACGGTGGTGGCGAGGGCAAGACCTCCGGTGGTCGCCACCCGGTCTCGCCCTGGGGCAAGAAGGAAGGCCGTACTCGCGCGCCGAAGAAGGCGAGCAACAAGTACATCGTCCGCCGCCGCAAGACGAACAAGAAGCGCTAGGAGCGGGTTTAGATGCCGCGCAGTCTCAAGAAGGGGCCCTTCGTCGACGACCACCTCACCAAGAAGGTGGACGTCCAGAACGAAGCCGGCACCAAGAACGTCATCAAGACCTGGTCCCGCCGCTCCATGATCGTCCCGGCCATGCTCGGCCACACGATCGCGGTGCATGACGGCCGCAAGCACGTCCCGGTGTTCGTCACCGAGTCGATGGTCGGCCACAAGCTCGGCGAATTCGCGCCGACCCGCACCTTCCGCGGCCACGTGAAGGACGACCGCAAGTCGCGTCGTCGCTGATCGGCGGAGTGCGAAGACTCTTATGACTGACATCGAAGGGACAACCATGGAAGCCAGGGCCCAGGCGCGCTACGTGCGCGTCACGCCCATGAAGGCCCGCCGGGTGGTGGACCTCGTCCGTGGCATGAGTGCCACGGAGGCTCAGGCGGTCCTGCGTTTCGCCCCGCAGGCCGCGAGTGTGCCGGTGGGCAAGGTGCTCGACAGCGCCATTGCCAACGCCGCGCACAACTACGACCACACCGACGCCGACAGCCTCTTCATCTCCGAGGCATTTGTCGACGAGGGCCCGACGCTCAAGCGTTTCCGTCCGCGTGCCCAGGGGCGCGCCTACCGGATCCGCAAGCGGACCAGCCACATCACCGTGGTCGTCAGCAGCAAGGAAGGAACCCGGTAATGGGCCAGAAGGTTAACCCGCACGGGTTCCGGCTCGGCATCACCACCGACTTCAAGTCGCGCTGGTACGCCGACAAGCTGTACAAGGACTACGTCAAGGAAGACGTCGCCATCCGCCGCATGCTCACCCAGGGCATGGAGCGGGCCGGCATCTCCAAGGTGGAGATCGAGCGGACCCGTGACCGGGTGCGCGTCGACGTCCACACCGCCCGGCCGGGCATCGTCATCGGCCGTCGCGGCGCGGAGGCCGACCGCCTCCGGGGCAACCTGGAGAAGCTGACCGGCAAGCAGATCCAGTTCAACATCCTCGAGGTGAAGAACCCGGAGACCGACGCTCAGCTGGTGGCCCAGGCCGTCGCCGAGCAGCTGTCCTCCCGCGTCTCCTTCCGTCGCGCCATGCGCAAGAGCATGCAGTCGACGATGAAGGCCGGCGCCAAGGGCATCAAGGTCCAGTGCAGCGGTCGTCTCGGCGGTGCCGAGATGTCCCGCTCGGAGTTCTACCGCGAGGGTCGGGTGCCGCTGCACACCCTGCGCGCCAACGTGGACTACGGCTTCTTCGAGGCCCGGACCACCTTCGGCCGCATCGGTGTGAAGGTCTGGATCTACAAGGGCGACGTCAAGAACATCGCCGAGGTCCGTGCCGAGAACGCCGCCGCGCGTGCCGGCAACCGTCCCTCCCGCGGCGGCGCCAACGACCGCCCCGCCCGTGGTGGGCGTGGCGAGCGTGGCGGCCGTGGCCGCAAGCCGCAGCAGGCCCCCGCCGAGGGTGCCAAGGCAGAGGCCCCCAAGGCCGACGCCGCTGCAGCTCCGGCCGAGAGCACCGGAAAGGAGAGCTGACCCATGCTGATCCCTCGCAGGGTCAAGCACCGCAAGCAGCACCACCCGAAGCGCTCGGGCATGGCCAAGGGCGGTACCGAGGTTGCGTTCGGCGACTGGGGCATCCAGGCCGTCACCAGCGCCTACGTGACCAACCGGCAGATCGAGGCCGCGCGTATCTCCATGACGCGGCACATCAAGCGTGGCGGCAAGGTGTGGATCAACATCTACCCCGACCGTCCGCTGACCAAGAAGCCCGCCGAGACCCGCATGGGTTCCGGTAAGGGTTCGCCGGAGTGGTGGGTCGCGAACGTCAAGCCCGGACGGGTGATGTTCGAGCTGTCCTACCCGAACGAGAAGATTGCTCGTGAGGCGCTCATCCGCGCTTCCCACAAGCTTCCGATGAAGTGCCGGATCGTTCGGCGCGAGGCAGGAGAGGCGTGATGGCGGCCGGTACCAAGGCGGCCGAGCTGCGTGAGCTGAACAACGAGGAGCTCGTTGTGAAGCTGCGCGAGGCCAAGGAGGAGCTGTTCCGGCTCCGTTTCCAGTCGGCCACGGGTCAGCTGGAGAACAACAGCCGACTCCGGGCCGTTCGGAAGGACATCGCCCGGATCTACACCCTGATGCGTGAGCGCGAGCTCGGCATCGAGACGGTGGAGGGCGCCTGATGAGCGAGGACGTCAAGAACACCGTGACTACTACCGACACCGAAGAGCGCAACGCCCGCAAGGTCCGTGAGGGCCTCGTGGTCAGCGACAAGATGGAGAAGACCGTCGTTGTCGCCGTCGAGGACCGCGTGAAGCACGCGCGGTACGGCAAGATCCTCCGCCGTACCAGCAAGCTGAAGGCGCACGACGAGCAGAACTCCGCTGGTGTCGGTGACCGTGTCCTCCTCATGGAGACCCGGCCGCTGTCCGCAACCAAGCGCTGGCGCATCGTCGAGATCCTCGAGAAGGCGAAGTAACCAGCACTCATTCCTGAGCCGCCAGGCTCAGGATCAGTTCCGCCAGGCTCGGCGGGGACGGTCGCCCCAGTGGCGGCCGGCCCCGCCGGGAACCGGCAGACGATCAGGAGAGAGACGTGATCCAGCAGGAGTCGCGACTGCGCGTCGCCGACAACACGGGTGCCAAGGAGATTCTCTGCATCCGTGTGCTCGGTGGCTCGGGTCGCCGCTACGCGGGTATCGGCGACGTCATCGTCGCCACCGTCAAGGATGCGATCCCCGGCGGCAACGTGAAGAAGGGTGACGTCGTCAAGGCCGTCATCGTTCGCGCCGTCAAGGAGCGCCGTCGTCCCGACGGCTCGTACATCCGCTTCGACGAGAACGCCGCCGTCATTCTGAAGAACGACGGCGACCCCCGCGGCACCCGCATCTTCGGCCCGGTCGGCCGTGAGCTGCGCGAGAAGAAGTTCATGAAGATCATCTCGCTCGCGCCGGAGGTGCTGTAACCGATGAAGATCAAGAAGGGCGACCTGGTCCAGGTCATCACCGGTAAGGACAAGGGCAAGCAGGGGAAGGTCATCGTCGCCTACCCCCGCGAGGAGCGCGTCCTGGTCGAGGGTGTCAACCGGGTCAAGAAGCACACGAAGGCCGGCCAGACCGCCCGTGGCTCGAAGACCGGTGGCATCGTCACGACCGAGGCCCCCGTGCACGTGTCCAACGTGGCGCTCGTGGTCGAGCAGGACGGCACGAAGGTCACCACTCGCGTCGGGTTCCGCTTCGACGACGAGGGCAACAAGATCCGCGTTGCCAAGCGGACCGGTGAGGACATCTGATGACTGCCACCACCAACGCACCGCGCCTCAAGACGCGCTACCGCGAGGAGATCGCGGGCAAGCTGCGTGACGAGTTCAAGTACGAGAACGTCATGCAGACCCCGGGCCTCACCAAGATCGTGGTCAACATGGGTGTGGGCGACGCCGCCCGCGACTCCAAGCTGATCGAGGGCGCGATCCGCGACCTCGCCACGATCACCGGCCAGAAGCCGGCCGTCACCAAGGCCCGCAAGTCCATCGCGCAGTTCAAGCTGCGCGAGGGTCAGCCGATCGGCGCGCACGTCACGCTGCGCGGCGACCGCATGTGGGAGTTCATGGACCGTCTGCTGTCGCTGGCGCTGCCGCGCATCCGCGACTTCCGGGGCCTGTCCCCGAAGCAGTTCGACGGCCGGGGCAACTACACCTTCGGTCTCACGGAGCAGGTCATGTTCCACGAGATCGACCAGGACAAGATCGACCGGGTCCGCGGCATGGACATCACCGTGGTCACCACGGCCACCAACGACGACGAGGGCCGCGCGCTCCTGCGCCACCTCGGATTCCCGTTCAAGGAGGCCTGAGCCATGGCGAAGAAGTCGCTGATCGCCAAGTCCGCCCGCAAGCCGAAGTTCGCGGTGCGCGCCTACACCCGCTGCCAGCGGTGCGGCCGTCCGCACTCCGTCTACCGCAAGTTCGGCCTGTGCCGAGTCTGCCTGCGCGAGATGGCTCACCGCGGTGAGCTGCCCGGCGTGACCAAGAGCTCCTGGTAAGGACCACAACAACTACGCCGTAGGTCCCCGTGCCACACCCGTCCCGCCTCGGAGCGGGGAGAGGGACGGCGCAGACAGGAAACCCCGGCGAGAGAGGCCCAGGGCCATCACATGACTATGACTGACCCGATCGCGGACATGCTCACGCGTCTGCGAAACGCAAACTCGGCTTACCACGACGACGTCGTGATGCCGCACAGCAAGATCAAGTCGCACATCGCGGAGATCCTCCAGCAGGAGGGCTACATCACCGGCTGGAAGACCCAGGACGCCACGGTCGGCAAGAGCCTGGTCGTCGAGCTGAAGTTCGGCCCGAACCGCGAGCGCTCGATCGCCGGCATCAAGCGGATCTCGAAGCCGGGCCTGCGGGTCTACGCAAAGTCCACCAACCTGCCGAAGGTGCTCGGCGGCCTCGGCGTGGCGATCATCTCCACGTCGCACGGCCTGCTCACCGACAAGCAGGCGCACAAGAAGGGCGTGGGTGGGGAAGTCCTCGCCTACGTCTGGTAACGGAAGGGAACGGAGGAACAGCAATGTCGCGTATCGGCAAGCTCCCCATCCAGGTTCCCGCCGGTGTGGACGTCACCATCGACGGCCAGACGGTCGGCGTGAAGGGCCCCAAGGGCTCCCTGGCGCACACCGTCGTCGAGCCGATCGAGGTCGCCAAGGACGAGGACGGCACCATCGTCGTCACTCGCCCGAACGACGAGAACCGGAACAAGGCGCTTCACGGCCTGTCCCGCACGCTGGTGGCGAACCTGATCACTGGCGTGACCCAGGGCTACAGCAAGCGGCTGGAGATCAGCGGTGTGGGTTACCGGGTCCTGGCGAAGGGCTCCGACCTGGAGTTCTCGCTCGGATACAGCCACCCGATCCTGATCAAGGCCCCCGAGGGCATCACCTTCAAGGTGGAGTCCCCGACCAAGCTGAGTGTCGAGGGCATCGACAAGCAGCAGGTCGGCGAGGTCGCCGCCCGGATTCGCAAGCTGCGCAAGCCCGACCCGTACAAGGCCAAGGGCGTCAAGTACGAGGGCGAAGTCATCCGCCGCAAGGTCGGAAAGGCTGGTAAGTAACCCATGGCATACGGTGTGAAGATCGCCAAGGGCGACGCCCGTAAGCGCACTGCCGCCAAGCGCCGCCACCTGCGGATCCGCAAGCGGATCTCCGGTACCGCCGAGCGTCCGCGCCTGGTGGTCACGCGGTCGAACCGGCACATGGTGGCCCAGGTCATCGACGATGTGAAGGGCCACACGCTGGCCTCCGCCTCGTCGCTGGACGTGTCCATCCGTGACGGCGAAGGCGACAAGAGCGACAAGGCCAAGCAGGTCGGCGCACTCCTCGCGGAGCGGGCCAAGACGGCCGGCGTCGAGGCTGTCGTGTTCGACCGTGGCGGTAACCGGTACGCGGGGCGCATCGCCGCCCTGGCGGACGCCGCCCGCGAGGCCGGGCTCAAGTTCTGAGCCGGTTCCGTAGCTAGCGGAAACAGAAAGAGGTAATTCCAATGGCTGGACCCCAGCGCCGCGGTGGCGGCGCCGGTGGCGGCGAGCGGCGGGACCGGAAGGGCCGTGACGGCGGCGCAGCTGCCGAGAAGACCGCGTACGTTGAGCGCGTTGTCGCGATCAACCGCGTCGCCAAGGTTGTGAAGGGTGGTCGTCGCTTCAGCTTCACCGCGCTGGTCGTGGTGGGCGATGCCGATGGCACCGTCGGTGTCGGATACGGGAAGGCGAAGGA
The DNA here is from genome assembly GCF_012033785.1 of Streptomyces bohaiensis. GTDB lineage: Bacteria > Actinomycetota > Actinomycetes > Streptomycetales > Streptomycetaceae > Streptomyces > Streptomyces bohaiensis. The sequence goes on along the minus strand of NZ_JAAVJC010000028.1, from coordinate 18,167 downwards.
GGTTCCGGCCGCCATCGCCAAGGGTGTTGAGGAGGCCAAGAAGAGCTTCTTCAAGGTCCCCCGCATCCAGGGCACCATCCCCCACCCGATCCAGGGTGAGGAGGCCGCCGGTGTCGTGCTCCTCAAGCCCGCGTCCCCCGGTACCGGCGTCATCGCCGGTGGCCCGGTGCGTGCGGTGCTCGAGTGCGCCGGCATCCACGACGTGCTGAGCAAGTCGCTCGGTTCGTCCAACCCCATCAACATCGTGCACGCCACGGTGGCCGCGCTCCGGGGCCTGCAGCGTCCCGAGGCGATCGCCGCCCGTCGTGGCCTGCCGCTGGAGGACGTCGCCCCCGCAGCTCTGCTGCGTGCGCGTGCCGGGGTGGGTGCCTGATGGCTCGCCTGAAGATCACCCAGACCAAGTCCTACATCGGTAGCAAGCAGCACCACCGTGACACGCTCCGCTCGCTCGGGCTGAAGCGCGTCAACGACACCGTGGTGAAGGATGACCGCCCCGAGTTCCGTGGCATGGCCCAGGCCGTGCGGCACCTCGTGACGGTCGAGGAGGTCGACTGATATGAGCGAGAACAAGCCGCTCAAGGTCCACAACCTCCGCCCGGCTCCCGGCGCCAAGACCGCCAAGACCCGTGTGGGTCGCGGTGAGGCGTCGAAGGGCAAGACCGCGGGCCGCGGTACCAAGGGCACCAAGGCCCGTTACCAGGTCAAGGCGGGCTTCGAGGGTGGACAGCTGCCGCTGCACATGCGGCTGCCCAAGCTCAAGGGTTTCAAGAACCCCGCCCACAAGCAGTTCCAGGTCGTCAACCTGGAGCGTCTCGCTTCCCTCTACCCCGAGGGTGGCGAGGTGACGGTGGCCGACCTGGTCGCCAAGGGCGCCGTGCGCAAGAACGAGCTCGTCAAGGTGCTGGGCACCGGTGAGATCTCGGTGGCCGTGCAGGTGACGGTTGACGCCGTCTCCGGCTCCGCCAAGGAGAAGATCACCGCTGCCGGCGGCACCGTCACCGAGCTCCTTCGGGCCGAGGACTGAGCCGAACGATGATCACACGACCGGGGATGCCCTTTGAGGGCATCCCCGGTCGCTCGTTCCGGCAGAGCCCGTGCGCCGGTAAGGTATCCCCGGTGCCACATGTCGTGGCCCGTCCGTGCCATGCTCCGTGACGCTGAAGGGCGTTGGGGTGTACATGGTGTGACGGCGCCTCGGCCGCCGGCTCAGCTGCCCGACCAGACTTATCCGTTGAACATCAAGACCGTCACCTCTCGCGGGTACCGCGGGGGGCGCAGGAGGAACCGTGCTCACCGCGTTCGCCCGGGCGTTCCAGACCCCCGACCTGCGTAAGAAGCTGCTCTTCACGCTCGGCATTGTGGTGCTGTTCCGGTTCGGGGCCCACGTCCCCACGCCGGGCGTCAGCTACCAGAACGTCCAGTACTGCGTCGCCGGCATCGAACAGGGCAACGCCGGACTGTTCGGTCTCGTCAACATGTTCAGCGGTGGCGCGCTGATGCAGCTGACCATCTTCGCTCTGGGGATCATGCCGTACATCACGGCGAGCATCATCCTCCAGCTGCTGGTGGTGGTGATCCCGAGGCTCGAGGCCCTGAAGAAGGAGGGGCAGTCGGGCCAGGCGAAGATCACCCAGTACACCCGCTACCTGACGGTGGCCCTCGCCGTCCTGCAGGCCACCGGCCTGGTGGCGACCGCGCGCAGTGGCTCGCTCTTCCCCGGCTGCGACCGTCCGATCATCCCGGACGACGGCATCTACACGACGATCCTGATGATCATCACCCTCACGGCGGCCACCGCGCTGATCATGTGGATGGGTGAGCTGATCACCGACCGCGGCATCGGCAACGGCATGTCGATGCTGATGTTCGTCTCGATCGCCTCCGGCTTCCCCGCGGCCCTGTGGTCGATCAAGCAGGGTGGCTCGCTGGCCGACGGCTGGATCGAGTTCGGCGTCGTGGTCCTCGTCGGTCTCGCGATCGTCTTCCTGGTCGTCTTCGTCGAGCTCGCCCAGCGCCGCATCCCGGTGCAGTACGCGAAGCGGATGATCGGCCGCCGCGCCTACGGCGGGACCTCGACCTACATCCCGCTCAAGGTGAACCAGGCCGGCGTCATCCCGGTCATCTTCGCCTCCTCGCTGCTGTACATCCCGATGCTGCTGGTGACCTTCAGCGACTCCGAGGCCGGCTGGGCCGACTGGGTCCAGCGCCACCTGCAGTCGATGGACAGCCCGATCTACCTGATCACGTACTTCCTGCTCATCGTGTTCTTCGCGTTCTTCTACGTGTCCATCACGTTCAACCCCGAAGACGTGGCCGAGAACATGAAGAAGTATGGTGGCTTCATCCCGGGCATCCGGGCGGGTCGTCCCACGGTGGAGTACCTGAGCTACGTGCTCAACCGCATCACCTGGCCCGGCGCGCTCTACCTGGGCATGATCGCCCTGATCCCCGCGGTCGCGCTGATCATGTTCGGCGCCCAGGGTGAGTTCCCCTTCGGCGGAACCTCCATCCTGATCATCGTGGGTGTCGGTCTGGAGACCTGCCGGCAGATCGAGAGCCAGCTGCACCAGCGAAACTACGAAGGGTTCCTCCGCTGATGAGAATCGTCCTCGTCGGTCCGCCCGGTGCGGGCAAGGGCACGCAGGCCGCGTTGCTCGCCGAGAACCTCGGCATCCCGCACATCTCGACCGGAGACCTCTTCCGCGCCAACATCAGCCAGGGCACCGCGCTCGGGCTGGAGGCCCAGCGCTACATGCGCGAGGGCAACCTGGTGCCGGACGAGATCACTGTCGGGATGGCGACCGACCGGATGGCTCACGCGGATGCCGCGGACGGGTTCCTGCTGGACGGCTTCCCGCGGAACATCGCCCAGGCCCGTGCGCTGGACAAGCAGCTGGAGGAGGCCGAGCTCGCGCTCGACGCCGTTCTCGACCTGGAGGTCCCCGAGGAGGAGGTCGTCCGGCGGATCGCCGGCCGCCGGATGTGCAGCGCGGACTCCAGCCACATCTACCACGTGGAGTACTCGCGGCCGAAGGTCGACGGGATCTGCGACGTCTGCGGTGGCGAGCTCTACCAGCGCGAGGACGACTCCGAGGAGACGGTCCGCAAGCGCCTGGAGGTCTACCATCAGGAGACCGAGCCGATCATCGACTACTACCGTGAGCAGAACCTGGTGGTGACGATCTCCGCGCTCGGCGCGGTGCCCGAGATCACCCGGCGGGCGCTGGACGCCCTGCGCGACGGTACCTCCGGCGCCTGAGCGCGACCGGAACGCGACGACCGGCGGGCCCGCCCGCCGACTGCACGGTCCCCGGCCGTGATGCCCCCTCGGGTGTCACGGCCGGGGGCGTGTGCGGGGTCGGTCGAGGACGGCGGGCAGCCGTCGCCCGCAGCGGCGAGCCGCATCGCCCGCCACCGACCACCGACCAGCACCGACAGAGCACCGACCAGCACCGACAGAGCACCGAGACGCCGGAACCGGCACCGACTGCGTGAGGAACCCCCGATGGTGGAGCTCAAGAACCCCGAGCAGATCGCCAGCATGCGCGCCGCCGGGCTGGTGGTCGCCGAGATGCACCGCCGGTGTGCGGAGGCAGCCGTGCCCGGTGCCAGCACCGGCGAGCTGGACCGGGTCGCCGCCCAGGTGCTGGCCGACCACGGCGCCAAGCCGAACTTCCTCGGCTACGGCGGCTTCCCCGGCAACATCTGCACCTCGGTCAACGATGTCGTCGTCCACGGCATCCCTTCCGACGACGAGGTGCTCCGCAGCGGCGACCTGCTGTCGATCGACGCCGGCGCGATCGTGGACGGCTGGCACGCCGACGCCGCCATCACCGTGCTGGTGGGGGAGGGCCACGGCCCCGAGGTGCTGGAGCTGAACCGGGTCACCGAGGAGTCGCTGTGGGCCGGGCTGGCCGCGATGCGGCTCGGCAACCGGCTGGTGGACATCTCGCGCGCCGTGCAGGACGACGTCCGGCGGCAGCCGAAGCCGCCGTCCGGCAAGTGGGGCATCGTCGAGGAGTACGGCGGCCACGGCATCGGCAGCGCCATGCACATGGACCCGCACGTGCTGAACTACGTCGAGCGTCGGCGCGGCCGCGGCCCGAAGCTGGTGCCCGGTATGTGCCTCGCCATCGAGCCGATGATCTCGCTGGGCACCCCGCGCACCCATGTGCTGGCCGACGACTGGACGGTCAAGACCGACGACGGCACCTGGGCCGCCCACTGGGAGCACTCCATCGCGCTGACGGAGCAGGGCCCGCTGGTGCTGACGGCTCCGGACGGCGGCCGGGCGCGGCTGGCCGCGCTGGGCGTCACCACCGCCCCGGACCCGCTCGCCTGAGCGGCTGAGCGCGGCACCGGACCGGTCGGGGTCGCTGCGGCCGGGTCCCACCCGTGCGAGGGGCGTCGTCCGCGCCGTGCATATCCTGCGGCCAGGTGGGGAATGATGAGAGGATTCGTCTTTCCGGGCGACGTGCCGTAGACTGGTGCGTCGGTCCCTGTACACCTGTGTATAAGGGCTGTCCAGGTAGTCCAGGTAGCCGATCCCGGAAGGTGAAGCGCTCAAGTATGGCCAAAAAACAAGGGGCCATCGAGATCGAGGGCACCGTCGTCGAGTCTCTGCCGAACGCCATGTTCAAAGTGGAGCTCCAGAACGGGCATCAGGTCCTCGCGCACATCAGCGGCAAGATGCGGATGAACTACATCCGTATTCTTCCCGACGACCGGGTCGTGGTGGAGCTCTCTCCCTACGACCTGACCCGCGGGCGGATCGTCTACCGCTACAAGTAGATCCCCGCTTCATCCGCGGGGGCGTCCGTAGATCATCAAGTCCCGGAGAACCTCATCCCATGAAGGTCAAGCCGAGCGTCAAGAAGATCTGCGACAAGTGCAAGGTGATCCGCCGCCACGGCCGGGTCATGGTCATCTGCGACAACCTGCGCCACAAGCAGCGCCAGGGCTGACGCAGACCGCCCGCACTTCTCGCGGTTCTTCGCGCGACGCACGCATCACGCGACCCCTTTGAATACGCAGACACCCGCCCTCGCGCCCAGCGCGGCGGCGACACCCCCGGTCGGAGGCCGGGGACCCGGCGTGAGACGCCGGGACAGGTGCTGCAGCAGACCTCCGACGAGTACAGGAGCCATACATGGCACGCCTCGCAGGCGTTGACCTTCCGCGTGAGAAGCGCGTGGAGGTTGGTCTGACCTATGTGTTCGGGATCGGCCGTACGCTGGCCCAGGAGACCCTGAGCGCCACCGGTATCGACCCCGACACCCGCGTCCGCGACCTTGACGAGGAGCAGCTCGTCAAGCTCCGCGACTACGTGGACGCCAACATCAAGACCGAGGGTGACCTCCGTCGCGAGATCCAGGCCGACATCCGCCGCAAGGTCGAGATCGGCTGCTACGAGGGTCTGCGTCACCGTCGGGGCCTGCCGGTCCACGGTCAGCGCACCAAGACCAACGCCCGCACCCGCAAGGGCCCGCGTCGCGCGATCGCCGGCAAGAAGAAGCCGGGCAAGAAGTAGTCCTCACCGGTCACTGATTCTCAGGTCCGAGTGCACAGGACCGACCACCTCCACGGGAGTACACCCATATGCCTCCGAAGGGCCGTCAGGCCGGCGCCAAGAAGATGCGCCGCAAGGAGAAGAAGAACGTCGCCCACGGGCACGCTCACATCAAGAGCACGTTCAACAACACCATCGTTTCGATCACGGACCCCACCGGCAACGTGATCTCCTGGGCCTCCGCCGGCCACGTCGGCTTCAAGGGCTCGCGCAAGTCCACCCCCTTCGCCGCGCAGATGGCCGCCGAGTCGGCCGCCCGTCGCGCGCAGGAGCACGGCATGCGCAAGGTCGACGTCTTCGTGAAGGGTCCCGGCTCCGGCCGTGAGACCGCGATCCGCTCGCTCCAGGCCACCGGCCTGGAGGTCGGCTCGATCCAGGACGTCACGCCCACGCCGCACAACGGCTGCCGTCCCCCCAAGCGCCGCCGCGTCTGACGCACGGCGTGTGCCCCGTCGGCCCGGCTCCACCGGCCGGCCGCGGGGCTCCGGAACACGGGGGCGGGTCCGCGTCACGCGGGCCCGCCCCTGACGGGTCCCCGCCTCCGGGCGGGACCCGGACCGCGGTGGTCGGCCTCCGGGCCGGCGCCGCGGCAGCACCACCGGTGCCTCGGCACCGCACCGCCGGACCCCGGTCCGGCGGCCGCACCATCTGGAGCACGACAGACCACTGTCGTCTGGCCCGGCATCAAATAGTGGGTGCCGGAGACTGGAGTCATCACTCATGCTGATCGCTCAGCGTCCCTCCCTGACCGAAGAGGTCGTCGACGAGTTCCGCTCGCGGTTCGTGATCGAGCCGCTGGAGCCGGGCTTCGGCTACACCCTCGGCAACTCCCTGCGGCGCACGCTGCTCTCCTCGATCCCCGGTGCCGCCGTCACCAGCATCCGGATCGACGGTGTCCTGCACGAGTTCACCACCGTGCCGGGCGTCAAGGAGGACGTCACCGACCTCATCCTCAACATCAAGCAGCTGGTCGTCTCCTCGGAGCACGACGAGCCGGTCGTGATGTACCTGCGCAAGCAGGGCCCCGGCCTGGTCACCGCCGCGGACATCGCCCCGCCGGCCGGCGTCGAGGTCCACAACCCCGACCTGGTCCTGGCGACCCTCAACGCCAAGGGCAAGCTGGAGATGGAGCTGACCGTCGAGCGCGGTCGCGGCTACGTCTCCGCGGTGCAGAACAAGCAGGCCGGCCAGGAGATCGGCCGCATCCCGGTCGACTCCATCTACAGCCCCGTGCTGAAGGTGACCTACAAGGTCGAGGCGACCCGTGTCGAGCAGCGCACCGACTTCGACAAGCTCATCGTGGACGTCGAGACCAAGGAGTCCATGCGCCCGCGCGACGCCATGGCGTCCGCCGGCAAGACCCTGGTCGAGCTGTTCGGCCTGGCCCGCGAGCTGAACGTCGACGCCGAGGGCATCGACATGGGCCCGTCGCCGACCGACGCGGCGCTCGCCGCCGACCTGGCGCTGCCGATCGAGGAGCTGGAGCTGACCGTCCGCTCCTACAACTGCCTCAAGCGTGAGGGCATCCACTCGGTGGGCGAGCTGGTGGCCCGTTCCGAGGCGGACCTGCTCGACATCCGCAACTTCGGCGCCAAGTCGATCGACGAGGTCAAGGCGAAGCTGGCCGGCATGGGCCTGGCCCTGAAGGACAGCCCGCCCGGATTCGACCCGACCACCGCCGCCGACGCCTTCGGCGCGGACGACGACGGCGACGCCGGGTTCGTCGAGACCGAGCAGTACTGAGCCACCCGAGCCGCGGGGGGGGGGGGGGCCCCCCCCCCCCCCCCGCCGCTCCGCCCGGCACCCCGCCGGGCACCACGGACTTCCGGGCGACCCCCGGAGATCCGCGCGGACACCCCTGTCCGGGCGGCCCTGACACCGGTACCTGACACGGCCGGTGCAGACACGGAGGAGAAACACCATGCCGAAGCCCACGAAGGGCCGCCGGCTGGGCGGTAGCCCCGCCCACGAGCGTCTGATGCTGGCCAACCTGGCCACCGCGCTGTTCGAGCACGGCCGCATCACCACCACCGAGGCGAAGGCCCGTCGGCTGCGTCCGGTCGCCGAGCGTCTGATCACCAAGGCGCGCAAGGGCGACCTGCACAACCGCCGCCAGGTCATGCAGACCATCCGGGACAAGAGCGTGGTCCACACCCTCTTCACCGAGATCGGTCCGGGGTTCGCCAACCGCCCCGGTGGTTACACCCGCATCACCAAGGTCGGTCCCCGTCGTGGCGACAACGCCCCGATGGCCGTGATCGAGCTGGTCGAGGCGCTCACCGTGCAGCAGGAGGCGGTCGGCGAGGCCGAGGCCGCCACCACCCGCGCGGTGAAGGAGGACGCCCTGGCGAAGGAGTCCACCACCGAGGCGAAGGCCGACGAGGCCGCCGAGGAGAAGAAGGACGCCTGATCCGGCGCACCTGACACGGTCGAACGGGCCCGCCCCCTTCCGAGGGGGCGGGCCCGTTCGTCGCGTCCGGGGGCGGGAGAGGGGCGGCGCCGGGCCGGGCGGGGGAGGGGTGAGATGATCCCCGGGTGAGTGACGAGGTGCGCGCCGGTCAGGTGCGGGTACGGCTGGACCTGGCCTACGACGGCTCCGACTTCTCCGGTTGGGCCCGCCAGAAGGGGGACCGGCGGACGGTCCAGAGCGAGCTGGAGGACGCGCTCCAGGTCGTGACGCGCTCCGCGGAGCGCCATGAGCTGACGGTCGCCGGCCGGACCGACGCCGGGGTGCACGCCCGCGGTCAGGTGGCGCACGTCGACCTCCCGGAGGAGGTCTGGGCCCAGCACCGCGAGAAGCTGCTGCGGCGGCTTGCGGGGCGCCTGCCGCACGATGTGCGGGTCTTCCGGGTCGCCGAGGCGCCCGCGCACTTCAACGCGCGGTTCTCGGCGATCTGGCGCCGCTACGTCTACCGCGTCACCGACCACCCCGGCGGGGTCGACCCGCTGCGGCGGAGCCATGTGCTGTGGCACAACTGGCCGCTCGACGAGACCGCCATGAACGAGGCAGCCGCCGGGCTGCTCGGCGAGCACGACTTCGCGGCCTACTGCAAGCAGCGGGAGGGCGCCACCACCATCCGGACGCTGCGGCGGCTGGAGTGGCGGCGGCAGCCGGACGGGGTGCTGGAGGCGACGGTGCTCGCCGACGCCTTCTGCCACAACATGGTGCGCTCACTGGTGGGCGCGATGCTGTTCGTCGGGGACGGCCACCGTCCGCCGTCCTGGCCGGCGCAGGTGCTGGCAGCCGGCGTGCGGGACTCGGCGGTGCACGTGGTGCGGCCGCACGGGCTGACCCTGGAGGAGGTCGGCTATCCGGCGGACGAGCGCCTCGCCGACCGGAACCGGGAGGCGCGCAACCGGCGCACGCTCCCGGCCTCCGCCGCCGGCTGCTGCTGAGACCGGGACGACCGCCGCCGCGGGAGCGGCAGCGGCGGGAGCGGGCCGGAGCCGCGTCAGGCGCCCCGGCCCGGCACCCGGATCACCGTGCGACCCGGGTCACCCCTCCTCCTCGTCGCCCGCACCGCCGGAGTTCCGCTCGCGGATGATGGCCGCGGCCGACTCCGACGCCTGGTCCTCGCCCCGCAGCACGATCCGGGCGTGCGCGTGGGCGTTGCCGTCGCGTGCGGCCTGCTGGGCCGGGGTGCCGTCCCCGGCGTCGGGCGTGTTGTCGGCGTTGCCCGCGATGGTGAAGTACGCGTAGCGGCCGACCTGGTTCTTCGTGGTCCGGCAGCCGCCGCGTTCGCAGAACGCCGGTGCCTCGCCGCTGGTCAGCTGCGAGACGTGCCCGGCGGCCGCCTCCTTGGCCGCGGCGGCGTCCTCGGCGGTGGGGAACTGGGCGACGCCGATGGTGACGGCCACGGCGCCGTCGCTGTAGGTGGCCCGCGCCAGCCCGGTGCAGCCGTGCTGGGAGAGGGTCTCGCCCAGCGCCACGTCGGCGGCGTCCACGCAGCTCTCGGAGTCGGCGACGGCGCGGCGGACGTAGGTGCGCCCGTCCACCTCCATCGGGTCGTCGGAGAAGAACGTGTCGGCGGCGAACGGCGCGAGATCCTTGTCCGCGTCGGTGATGAACTCGCGGGGCTTGGGGACGGGGGGCAGCGAGGTCTCCTCGAAGCTGGGCTCCGGGGCCGGCTCCTGCAGCTCCTCGGTGTCCTCCGCGGAGCCGGCCGTGTTCTGCGAGCCCTCGTCACCGCCGCCGCTCTGCTGCACGATCCCGAGGGCGACGACGGCGCCGATCGCCAGGGTCGCGGTCGCCGCCGCCGCGATGATCAGCAGCCGCTTGCGCTGCCGCCGCTTGTCGGCCTCGGCGGCCAGTCGGTTCCAGTCGGGTGCGCCTCCCGGTGCCGGCGGCTGCCCCCACGGAGGCTGGCTCTCCTGCTGCCGCTGCGGTCCGCCCGGGGACGGGCGTCCGCCCTGGGGTTGTCCGGGGGTCCACTGCGGTCCCCCCTGCCATGAACTCATGCGCGCAGTTTAGGGAAGCGAACGCACTGCTCCTGCGCCCGCACGGTCACAATCAGGTCCCCGCCGGTCACCGGCGTGAGGCTGCCACCCCGGCCGCCCGGCACGGCGGCGGCCCAGCGTCGGGCCCCCACGTCGGGAAACCGGTTGGGTTCGCGCCCCGGCTACGGCGACAATCGGTCGCATGGGTCATGTCGAGGTCGCGCATCTGGACTACGTCCTGCCCGACGGCCGTCCGCTGCTGCAGGACGTGTCGTTCCGGGTGGGAGAGGGGAGCGCGGTGGCGCTGGTCGGCGCCAACGGTGCGGGGAAGACCACACTGCTGCGCATGATCGCCGGTGAGCTCGCCCCGGAGGAGGGCACGGTCACCGTCAGCGGTGGGCTCGGCGTGATGCCGCAGTTCATCGGCTCCGGCGACCGGGACGACGAGCGCACCGTCCGCGACCTGCTGGTCTCCGTCGCCCCGGTGCGCATCCGCGAAGCGGCGCGCGCCGTGGACGCCGCCGAACTCGCGGTGATGACCACCGACACCGAGGCCGACCAGATGGCGTACGCGCAGGCGCTCGCCGACTGGGCGGAGGCGCAGGGCTACGAGGCGGAGACGCGCTGGGACATCTGCACCACCGCCGCGCTCGGGATGCCGTACGAGCGGGCCCAGTGGCGCCGGCTGAACACCCTCTCCGGCGGTGAGCAGAAGCGGCTGGTGCTGGAGTCGCTGCTGCGCGGTTCCGAGGAGGTGCTGCTGCTCGACGAGCCGGACAACTACCTCGACGTCCCCGGCAAGCGCTGGCTGGAGGAGCAACTGCTCCAGACCCGCAAGACCGTGCTGTTCATCTCCCACGACCGGGAGCTGCTCGCCCGCTCGGCACAGAAGATCATCAGCGTGGAGCCGGGACCGGCCGGATCGGACGTGTGGGTCCACGGCGGCGGCTTCGCCACCTTCCCGGAGGCCCGGCGGGAGCGGTTCGCCCGCTTCGAGGAGCTGCGGCGGCGCTGGGACGAGAAGCACGCCCAGCTCAAGCAGCTGGTGAACACGCTCAAGAACAAGGCGGCCTTCAACGACGGGCTCGCCTCCCGGTACCAGGCGGCGCAGACGCGGCTCCGCAAGTTCGAGGAGGCCGGCCCGCCGCAGCAGCCGCCCCGCGAGCAGGAGATCACCATGCGGCTGCGCGGCGGCCGGACCGGAGTGCGTGCGGTCACCTGCGAGGGGCTGGAACTGACCGGTCTGATGCGGCCGTTCTCGCTGGAGGTCTTCTACGGCGAGCGAGTGGCGGTGCTGGGCTCCAACGGCTCCGGCAAGTCCCACTTCCTGCGGCTGCTGGCCGGGGAGCCGGTGGCCCACGACGGGGTCTGGAAGCTGGGCGCCCGGGTGGTGCCGGGCCACTTCTCGCAGACCAACGCGCTCACCGGCCCGCGGCCGGCGGGTGCCGCCCCCGCGTCGTCAGCGGCGCGTGCGGCCGCCGCGCGCACCCTGCTGGAGATCCTCTGGACGGAGCACGCCAAGGACAGGGGCGCGGCGATGTCCGCGCTGCGCCGCTACGAACTGGACCGGCAGGCGGAGCAGCCCTACGAGCGGCTCTCCGGCGGGCAGCAGGCGCGGTTCCAGATCCTGCTGCTGGAGCTCGGCGGTGCCACCGCGCTGCTGCTGGACGAGCCCACGGACAACCTGGACCTGGAGTCCGCCGAGGCGCTCCAGGCGGGGCTGGAGGCGTTCGACGGCACGGTGCTGGCGGTCACCCACGACCGCTGGTTCGCACGCGGCTTCGACCGTTTCCTGGTGTTCGGTTCCGACGGCCGGGTCCGGGAGGTCCCGGAGCCGGTGTGGGACGAGGCGCGGGTGGCGCGCGCCCGGTGACGGCGACCGCCCCGCGGCCCGCGTCCCCGGCTGCCCCACCGTGCTGACCGGCGACGACGCCGGGCCAGGGACCGGCGCCGTGGGCGCCCGGCGGCCCCTCCGGGGGCGGCCGCCGGGGGACGGTCGGGAACCCGTTTTGACCCGTCCGGGTGGAGCCCGGTATTCTGCCTGGTCGATATGCGTTTGGCTTGCTCGATCTCACGAGAGGGGCCTTGCGCGGTCGTCCGCGAGATCATCCGGCCCCGTGCCACGGTTGCGTCACCGTGTCGCGTGCGGCCGCCGATCGCGTGTCCGGCCAGTTAAGGACCCACTCAACAAGCGAAGGCTACGACCGTGCGTACGTACAGCCCCAAGCCCGGCGACGTCCAGCGTCAGTGGCACGTGATCGACGCCGAGGACATCGTCCTCGGTCGTCTCGCGTCCCAGGCGGCCACCCTCCTGCGCGGCAAGCACAAGCCGATCTACGCGCCGCACGTCGACACCGGTGACTTCGTCATCATCGTCAACGCCGCGAAGGTGCACCTGTCCGGCAACAAGCGGACCCAGAAGCTCGCCTACCGCCACTCGGGCTACCCGGGCGGCCTGCGCTCGATGCGCTACGACGAGCTGCTGGAGAAGAGCCCGGAGAAGGCCGTCGAGAAGGCCGTCAAGGGCATGCTCCCCAAGAACACCCTGGGCCGTCAGATGCTCTCCAAGCTGAAGGTCTACGCCGGTCCCGAGCACCGTCACGGCGCGCAGCAGCCCGTGCCGTTCGAGATCACCCAGGTCGCGCAGTAGTCCCGGCCACACCCCTAAGACACCGAGAATCTGAGGAACATCGTGGCCGAGAACACCACTGAGACCGAGACCGACACCCTCGACGCCGCTGTGCCGGACGTCCAGGAGTACACCACCGAGTCCGCTCCCTCCGAGGACTTCGCCGCGGACGAGTCCGCCCGCTTCGGCGACCCCCTCCCGGGTGCCGGCACCGGCCGCCGCAAGAGCGCGATCGCCCGCGTGCGCATCGTGCCCGGCAGTGGCAAGTGGAAGGTCAACGGGCGCACCCTCGAGGGGTACTTCCCCAACAAGGTGCACCAGCAGGAAGTCAACGAGCCCTTCAAGGTGCTGGAGCTCGACGACCGCTACGACGTCGTCGCCCGCATCGCCGGCGGCGGCATCTCCGGCCAGGCCGGTGCGCTGCGCCTCGGCGTCGCCCGTGCCCTCAACGAGGCCGACGTGGACAACAACCGCGGCGCCCTCAAGAAGGCCGGCTTCCTGACCCGTGACGCCCGCGCCGTCGAGCGCAAGAAGGCCGGTCTGAAGAAGGCCCGTAAGGGAACGCAGTACAGCAAGCGTTGACGGGAGGCGGGGTTCGCCCCGCCGCCGTCACGACGCCCCGCCGGTCGCCACGCGCCGGCGGGGCGTCCGCTTTGTGCGCTCTCCCGCCGCCGCGCACGGCCGGCTCCGCGCCCCGCGGGGGCGCCCGGCGCGGCCCGCGGGTGGGCGCGGTCCGGGGAGGGCGGGCGTGGCCGGTGTGTCGGTCGTGTGCCGCCGCCGTGGTCCGCCTGCGTGTCCGTTCCCGCTCCCTCCCCGCGCGTGGGCACGGCACGCACAGGACCCGTACGCACGTGCCACGACCGGGCGAAACGTGCGGGATATGGTTGATGAGGTCAACGGCGCGGGGGCGGCAGCTATCTCGGAGGACAACTGTGGGACGACTTTTCGGGACGGACGGCGTCCGTGGCGTCGCCAACGTGGAACTGACCGCGGAACTGGCCCTGGGACTGTCGTGCGCAGCGGCCCGGGTGCTGTCGACGCCGGGTGCCGAGCCGCGGCGCCCGGTCGCCGTGGTCGGTCGCGACCCCCGTGCCTCCGGTGAGTTCCTGGAGGCCGCCGTCGTCGCGGGCCTCGCCTCCGCCGGGGTGGACGTGCTGCGGCTCGGCGTGCTGCCGACGCCCGCCGTCGCCCACCTCACGGGTGCCCTCGGCGCCGACTTCGGCGTCATGCTGTCCGCCAGCCACAACCCGATGCCCGACAACGGCATCAAGTTCTTCGCGCGCGGCGGCCTGAAGCTCGCCGACGAGCTGGAGGACCGCATCGAGGCCGTCTACCGGGAGCTGGCCGAGGGCAAGCCGTGGGACCGGCCGACCGGCGCGGGTGTCGGCCGTGTCACCGACCACGCCTCCGGGCTGGACACCTACGTCTCCCACCTGATGGGCGTCCTCCCGGACCGGCTCGACGGACTGAAGCTGGTGGTGGACGGCGCCCACGGCGCCGCCTCGCGCGTCGCGCCGGAGGCGTTCGCGCGGGCGGGTGCCGAGGTCATCAGCATCGGCGCCGACCCCGACGGCCTCAACATCAACGACGGTCACGGCTCCACGCACCTCGGGCCGCTGCGGGCGGCGGTGCTGGAGTACGGCGCCGACCTCGGGATCGCGGTGGACGGCGACGCGGACCGCTGCCTCGCGGTGGACGCCGCCGGCGAGGTCGTCGACGGCGACCAGATCCTGGCCGTCCTGGCGCTGGCCCTGCGGGAGCGCGGGCGGTTGCGCCACGACACCGTCGTCGCCACCGTCATGTCGAACCTCGGCTTCAAGCTGGCGCTGGAGGCCGAGGGGCTGACGCTCCGCCAGACCGCGGTCGGCGACCGGTACGTCATGGAGGAGATGAAGGCGGGCGGCTTCGCGCTGGGCGGTGAGCAGTCGGGCCACGTCATCGTGCTGGACCACGCCACCACCGGCGACGGCACCCTCACCGGCCTGCTCCTCGCCGCCCGGGTCGCGGCCACCGGCCGCACCCTGGCCGAGCTGGCGGGCGTCATGCGGCGGCTGCCGCAGGTGCTGGTCAACGTCCGCGGGGTGGACAAGAGCCGCGCGGCGACCTCGCCGGAGCTGGCCGCCGCCGTGGTCGAGGCCGAGCAGGAGCTCGGCGACACCGGCCGCGTGCTGCTGCGTCCCTCGGGCACCGAGCCGCTGGTCCGCGTCATGGTCGAGGCCGCCGACGCGGAGCAGGCGGCGGCCGTCGCCGAGCGGCTCGCCGACGTGGTGCGCTCCGCGCTCTCCCTGGAGTCGCCGGCCACCGCGGGGTCCTGACGCGCCCTTCGCCCCGCCGCTGTTCCCCGCCCGCCCCCCCCCCCCCCCCCGCGGGGGGGGCGGGGGTGCGCCGGGGGCGCGTGTGTACCTGGTGTGCTGCGAGGTCACTGGTACGGGCGGCTGTGAAGCTGTTTCGCTGCGGTCTTCCCGTGGTGCCGCCGACAATCGGCTCGGCGGCAACGCGACGGCGCTGGGGGCTCACGCATGCGGTACGAACCCAATCCCAAGCACAAGGAACCCTGGCAGCGGGGGGCTCGCGGTTCCCTCTGTCCGCCTGGCATCGACGCGGCGGCGCTGCTCGCCGAGAGCGTGGCTGATCCGGACAAACCGGGCAAGCGATATGCTACCGACGGGACACTCGCCTACTGCGGTCACGAGCACGCCCCCGGCTGCTGGCACGGTTTTCCCGTCGAGTGGCGAAGCGTGCCCGAGAAGCTCCGGAGGCAGTGGCTGGCGGCCAAGCTGGTCACCCGGCGCACCGTCAGAGAGCACTGGTGACCGATGTGACTGTGACCAACTGGCAGATGCGGGCAGGCAGCCCCTCGGAGTTCGCATTCGGCGTGTCCTTCCTGCCCAACCCCCATGGGGACGAGGACCGTGCGACCGCCGAGATGGCGGCGTCCTGGGGGTCCTTCACCCTGTGGGCTGGCGGGGAGAACCTCTGCGCACATCTGGAGCAGGGCGAGGTGGTCGAAGCCGCGCACTGGTACCTGCTGCCTTTCCTGGAGTGGCTGACGCTGTGTTGGGACGCCCTGCTCCACGAGGAGCGCCTCCCGCTGCGGAACTCGGGTGACTCCGCGGCCGAAGCGCTGGCGGTCAGCCGGACGCCGCCGCCCTCCCTCTCCGAGACGGACGAGTTCGCGTGGCTGGACCGGTGGACCGGCTGGTGGGCGCGCCACAGCGTCCGTGCGGCCCGTGAGGGAGGGCTCTTCCCCGACATCCACCTACGGAGGTACCGGTCCTCGCTGGAGGTCTCGACGGGTGCGGAGAGGCTGGTGGGGGTCCCGGAGAGTTTCGCGTTTCTCACCCCGCACCGGCGTTATGAGATCGAGGTCCGACAGGCCGCGGAGGCGCTGTATTCGGTGCTGACCGCCGCAGTGGCGGAGCTGGCACGCCGAGTGCCGGACTCCGGGCGGGTGGCAGCGCTGGTCCGGGCGGTCCGGGACCTCTCGGTGGCCGACCGGAGGCCGCAGCGCATGGCGTGGCTGGCGGGACTGGGGGAGGACACCGCCCGGTACCGGTCCCTGGCCGCCGCGGTGGACGAGGTCCTGGACGGGGTGGACGAGCGTGCCCGGCAGGACATCGTCGGCAGTGACCGGGCCACGGCACTGGTCGTCGGCGGCAGCGCGTACGCCCGCTTGCTCTACGGCGCCCAGTCCCCTTCCACCACCCGCGAGGATGCCGTGGCGCTCACCTCCGCACTGGTGCGCAACCATGTGGACGACGCCTCCCCGTGGCTGGACCGCCTTCCGTCCGCTCACGACCTGGGGGAGGTGGGAGAGCTGCGGGCCGGCGAGCAGGGCGGGGTGTTCGGCGAGGAGGCGTGCGAACTGCTCGTGACCGACCGCGACGCCACGTGGGTCGATGTCCATGCGGTGCTCGGCGTGCTGGGGGTGGCCAGAGCGGAGATCGCGCTCTCCGACCCGGACGTGCGGGCCGTCTCCGTCTTCGGACCCACGCAACGCCCCACCGTCTACACCAATGTCAGCACGCGATGGGGCCGCAGCCCGGAGGTCGAGCGCTTCACGCTCGCCCACGAGCTCGCGCACCTGATCCTGGACCGCGACCGGGGATGCGAGGTGGCTGTGGCCTCGGGCCCTTGGGCGCCCCGCGCGGTCGAGCAGCGCGCCAACGCGTTCGCGGCCGCCTTTCTCATGCCCACCCGGCTGCTGCGGCATCACCTGGCGACGGCGCCGGGGCCCGCACGCGAACTCGACACGGTCGCCCACGTCGCGTCCCAGCTCCGGGTCAGCGTCTCCTCGCTGATCGACCGCCTCTTCAATCTGGGGGAGTTCGACCACGAGGAGTGGGGAAGACTGCGCCACCGGTGGCGCTCCGCTCCGGCGGACGGTGGATGACCGATGCCCGCCCCCGACGCCACCGCGTCGGGGGCGGGGGTGCGCCGGGGTCAGACCTTGCGGAGGGCCAGGCGCTGCACGGTGTGGTCGGGGCCCTTGCGGAGGATCAGTGTCGCGCGGCCGCGGGTCGGTGCGATGTTCTCCACCAGGTTGGGCTCGTTGATGGTGTCCCAAATGGTCCGCGCATAGGCCAGGGCCTCCTCCTCCGAGACCTCGGTGTAGCGGCGGAAGTAGGACGAGGGGTCCTGGAACGCGGTCTCGCGCAGCTTGCGGAACCGGGCGAGGTACCAGTCGCGGATGTCCTGGGTGCGGGCGTCGACGTAGACGGAGAAGTCGAAGAAGTCCGCCACGGCGACCCGGGTGCGGCCGTCCGCCCCGGGAAGGGCGGGCTGGAGGACGTTCAGTCCCTCGACGATGAGGATGTCGGGGCGGCGAACCACCAGCCGCTCGTCCGGGACGATGTCGTAGATGAGGTGGGAGTAGACCGGTGCCGTCACCTCGGGCCGGCCCGCCTTCACATCGGCGACGAACCGGGTCAGCGCCCGGCGGTCGTAGGACTCCGGGAAGCCCTTGCGGGACATCAGGCCGCGCCGCCGCAGTTCCGCGTTGGGCAGCAGGAAGCCGTCGGTGGTGACCAGCTCGACACGGGGGTGCTCCGGCCATCGGGCGAGCAGCGCCCGCAGCAGCCGGGAGACCGTCGACTTGCCGACCGCCACGCTCCCCGCGACGCCGATGACGAACGGCGTCCCCCGGGAGGCGGTGTCGCCGCCCGCGCCGCCGAGGAAGGTGTGGAGGGCGCCGCGCAGTCCGTGGGTGGCGCCCACGTAGAGGTTGAGCAGCCGGGAGAGCGGGAGATAGACCTCCCGGACCTCGTCCAGGTCGCTGACGTCGCCCAGGCCGCGCAGCCCGGCGATCTCCTCGGCGGCGAGCGGGGCCGCGGAGGCGGAGCGCTCGCGCAGCGCCGACCACTCGGCGCGGCTGAGGTCCACATAGGGACTCATGCCGCCGGGCGGCGCGGCGGGCGACGGGGGCGTGGCGGGGCCGCTCCCCGCCGTCGGGCCGGTGGTCGGACGGGCGTGCGATTGCATGGACACGTCGACCATTGTGCGCGCGCCGCCCCCGGCGCGCCCGCACCGGCC
>NZ_JAAVJC010000289.1 GCF_012033785.1 Streptomyces bohaiensis | reverse complement strand
CGTGGGACCGGTCGGCGGCCAGGGGGCGAGCGGGTGGGTGTAGGGGCGGGTCGGGTCCATCGGCCGGCCGGCGATCGCCGAGCTGGTCGACCGGGCCAAGCGGGAACTCCACGCCGGGCGCTCCGGACCCGCGGCGGCGCTGCTCCGCCGCGCCCTGCCGCCGGCGGTCGCCCAGTACGGCGCCGACTCCACCGTGGTCCGCACCCTCCGCAAGCAGTACGCGGCGGCGTTGGTCGACGGCGGCGACTACACCGCCGCCCTGCCGGAGCTGCGGGTGCTGCTGCAGCAGTTCGCCACGACCGGCTCGGGGCCCGAGGACCCGGTGGTGCGGCAACTGCGGGAGGACGAGGCGCTCTGCCTCCGGGAACTGGGCGCGGGCTGACCGCCGATCCGCGCCCCGCCCCGGCGGGCAGCAAGCAGGGGGCAGCGAGGCGCGAGGTACGACCAGCGGACAGTGGGGGAACGCCGCGGCTCCGGGGAGCGGGCAACGCGCACGGGGTCGGGCCCGACCGGCGCGGCCGACGACGGCAGCCCCGCGGCGCAGGCACCGGGAGAGCGCAGGCTCAGGGGAGGCGCACGCACCGGGAGAGTGGCTCCGCCGGCTGGACTCGAACCAGCACTACGAGGATTCAAAGTCCTGCGGGCTACCGATTACCCCACGGCGGACGGCCGAGAAGACACTACCTGAGTCACCGCGCGGTGACCCACTCCCTCTCCCACGGGCCGTCCCCGACCTTCCCGCCGGCGTCGCGGCGGCGCCGTCGAGCGGTGTCCGGTTCGCGTGATCCGCCAGGAAAACGGGTGGACCCCGCACCGTAGTCTGGTCGCATGAACGATGCGGGGGCGGGGGCCGTGGAAGGCAAGGGCGGAGCAGTGCTGTGGTGGCCGCGGCGCCGCTCCGTCGTCCTCGACGTCTGCCTCGCGGTGGTCTCCGCGCTGGAGTGCGTCCTGATGGCGCCCTCGTTCGCGGCGACCGTCGGGCTGCCCGTCGCGCCGGTGGCAGTGGCCGCCGTGCTCGGCGGGTCGGTGCTGGTGCTGCGCCGCCGCTGGCCGATCGCGGTGGTGCTGGTCGCGGTGGCGCTGCTCCCCGCCCAGATGGGGCTGCTGCTGGTCGTCGTCGGCCTGTACACCCTCACCGTCGCCGACGTCCCGCGGCGGGTCATCGCGCTGCTCACTGCCATGCTCAGCTTCGGCGGGTGCCTGGTGCTGTACCTCGCGGTCCTGGAGGAGCAGTCCCGCGTCGAGCAGCCGCTGCCGACCTGGTTCGCCCTGCTGATCGTGCTGACCTTCGGCGTGGTCCACGTCGTCGCCCCGGTCCTGGTCGGCATGTACGTCCGGGCCCGCCGCCGGCTGGTGGAGTCGCTCCGGGAGCGCGCCGACGGGCTGGAGCGCGAGCTGTCGCTGCTCGCCGAGCGGGCCGAGGAGCGCGCCGAGTGGGCGCGGCGCGAGGAGCGGACCCGCATCGCGCGCGACATGCACGACGTCGTCGCGCACCGCGTCTCGCTGATGGTGGTCCACTCCGCCGCCATCCAGGCCGTCGCCCCGAAGGACCCGGAGAAGGCCGCGCGCAACGCGGCGCTGGTGGGGGAGATGGGCCGGCAGGCGCTGACCGAACTGCGCACCATGCTCGGGGTGCTGCGGACCGACGACCGGCCCGAGGCGGAGCGGCCCGACCCGGCGCTGCGGCTGGCGGAGATCGCCTCCGCCCGTACCGCCGCCCCGGCGGAGGAGGACCGCGACGGGCCCCGGTTGGCCGGGCTCGCGGACCTGGTGGGGCAGTCCCGGCAGACGGGGATGGCGGTCGACTTCCAGGAGGAGGGCGAGCGCCGCCGCTACACGGCGCCGGTCGAGCGGACCGTCTACCGGGTGGTGCAGGAGGCGCTGACCAACGTCCACAAGCACGCCGGCGGCGCCACCACCCTGGTGCGGCTCGCCCGCCGTGAGGAGGAGGTCGCGGTGCTGGTGCAGAACGACCCGCCGCCCGGCGCCGAGGCCGGCCCCGGCGCCTCCCTGCCCAGCGGCGGCAACGGGCTGCTCGGCATGCGGGAGAGGGTCACCGCCCTGGGCGGCGGTTTCGTCTCCGGCCCCACCGACCGGGGCGGCTTCCGCGTCTCGGCGGTGATCCCGGACCGGGAGGAAGCCGCATGACCACCACCGCACGCCCCGACGCCGCCGCAGGCACAGGCACAGGCACCGGCACAGCCCGCTGCCCGGTCACCGGCGCGCCCGGAACGGCCGCGCCTGCCGCGGACGCCGGGCCGGCCCCGGAGCTCTTCGGCCGCGCCTTCGCCGCCGACCCCTACCCCGCCTACGCCTGGCTGCGCACCAATGCCCCCGTGCACAAGGCCGAGCTGCCCAGCGGGGTCGAGGCGTGGCTGGTGACCCGCCACGAGGACGCCCGGCAGGCCCTGGCCGACCAGCGGCTGAGCAAGAACCCGGAGCAGCACAGCCAGGCGGCGCACACCCGGGGCCGGGTCGGGATTCCCGGCGAACGCAGCGCCAACCTGATGACGCACCTGCTGAACATCGACCCGCCGGACCACACCCGGCTGCGGCGGCTGGTCTCCAAGGCGTTCACGCCCCGCCGGGTCGCCGCCTTCACCCCGCAGGTCGCGGCGCTCACCGACCGGCTGATCGACGACTTCGCCGCCGGCGGTTCCGCCGATCTCATCGACGCCTTCGCCTTCCCGCTGCCGATCTACGCCATCTGCGACCTGCTGGGGGTACCGCCCGAGGACCAGGCCGACTTCCACGGCTGGGCTCAGATGATGCTCCACACCTCCGGGCGGCGCGGGGGCGTCGGCCGGGCGGTGAAGCGGATGCGGGAGTACCTGGCGGAGCTGATCCACCGCAAGCGCGGCGCGCTCGGCGACGACCTCATCTCCGGTCTCATCCGGGCCTCCGACCACGGTGAGCACCTGACCGAGGAGGAGGCCGCGGCGATGGCCTTCATCCTGCTGTTCGCCGGTTTCGAGACCACGGTCAACCTGATCGGCAACGGCACGCTCTCGCTGCTGCGCCACCCCGAGCAGCTGGCGTACTTCCGGGAGCTCGTCGCGGCCGGCGACGAGCAGCGGCTGAACGTCGCGGTGGAGGAACTCCTGCGGTACGACGGGCCGGTGGAGCTGGCCACCTGGCGGTTCGCGCGGGAGCCTTTCACGCTGGGCGGCCGGAGCATCGGCCGGGGCGACCCGGTGCTGGTGGTGCTCGCCGCCGCCGACCGCGACCCGGCGCGGTTCGCCGAACCGGACCGGCTCGACCTGCGCCGGACCGACAACCAGCACCTCGGCTACGGCCACGGCGTCCACTACTGCCTGGGTGCGCCGCTGGCGCGGCTGGAGGCGCGGACCGCGCTGGCGACCCTGTTCCGGCGGCTGCCGGATCTGCGGCTCGCGGTGGACCCGGAGGAGCTGCGGTGGCGCGGCGGGTTGATCATGCGCGGTCTGCGGACGCTGCCGGTGGAGTTCACACCCGAGGCCCCGGCCGGCCCGCCGCCGGCGCCTCCCGGCTGAGTCGGCCCGCCCGCTTGCCCAAAGGAGCCGCTTCGGGGCCCGCGGGCCCCGGGGGTCAGCGGTCGCCCGGCAGGTGCTCCGCTCGTGCCCGGTCCACCAGTGCCGCCGCGCGGTCCAGGATGGCGGCACTCTCCCGGAGCCGCTCCGCGCGGGGCTCGTGGCGGCTGCGGCCGTGGGCGATCGCCGCCTCCGCCTCGGCGAGGGCCCGCCGGAACGCCGCCTCCGGGGACGGGGAGCGTGCCGCCTCCCCGGCGGCCGTCTCCAGCAGCCGCTCCACCCGCAGCTCCAGTCCGTCGACGTCGCTGCCGACCTCGCCGGGCCGCTCGGTGTGCGCCTCCGTGAGCCGGGCGTTGAGTGCGGCGACCTGGCCGCGCAGCCGGTCGATCTCCCGGTTCCGGTCGGCGATCTGCCGGGCCCGCCCGGTCAGTTCGGCGTCCTGCTCCGCGAGGTACCGGTCGACCTCCCGCCGGTCGTAGCCGCGCCAGGAGCCGGAGAAGAAGGGGACAGCGGTCGGGTCGGGTCGGTCGGCTGCCATACGGCTCCTCGGCGAACGGGCGGGCGGCGGTGCGTGCGAGCGGGCGGCGGTGCGGGGTCGGTGGCGGTGGCGGTGGCGGTGGCGGATCCTACGAGCCACGGCGGTCGCCCGCGGGCGGGTGTCACCGGCGGCGGACTGGCCGGGTCCGCCCCATCTGTGACGGTTCGCCGTCGCGGCGTGACCCATGTCTCAGTTCCGGGTGCCCGCCCGGTGGGCAGTGCATGCCCGCCGTCACCGTGCCGCCCCGCGCTTCACAGCGGGAAGCGGGGCGTCGCCCTCCGTCACGGTGGAACGGTTCGGTCCTCGGGCCCGCGCCGCCGGTCCCGATGTACGCGGATCGACCCCGGGCGGACGTCGTCACCCGGCCCGGCCTGCGGATTTCCCGTGCCGGCGGCGTGGCTCGCGGGGGCCGGTCCGCGGGTTCCCGGCCGGTACCGGTTCCGGCGCGGGGTGACTCGCCCCTGCCCGCACCCCGCATGCGGTGACGCGGCGTCAGGGATGTGACCGCAGTGTGACCCGCGCGGGACCGGCTTGTGATGCGCTGTGGCGGCACGTTAGGTTCTGGCCTCAACTTCACCCGCGCACGAACTTCAACCCGCGCAGGCAAACGAGCAAGTGCACCGCATGAGGGGTCATCACCATGCTCTCTGGCAACGGACGTCATCGCCGCCCGAAACAGGCTCCGGCATTCCTGGTGACCGCCGGGGTCGCAAGCGCCTCCGCGGCACTGCCCCTGCTGGGGGCAGGTGCCGCGCACGCCGTGGGCGGCGAGACCTGGGACCGCGTCGCCGACTGCGAGAGCGACGGTGACTGGAGCGCCGACACCGGCAACGGCTACTACGGCGGTCTTCAGCTGCCGCTGAGCATGTGGGCCGAGTACGGCGGCGAGGAGTTCGCCGACAGCCCCGACCTCGCCAGCCGGAGCCAGCAGATCACCGTCGCGGAACGCGTCCTGGAGGACCGCGGCCCCCGTGCCGCGTTCCCGACCTGCGCCCTCTCCAGCGGTCTGACCGCGGAGCACCGAGCGGAGCGCCTGGCCGGCACCGACGCCACCGAGGTCGTCGAGGAGGTCGAGCAGACCGCACGCGACGTCATGGGCCGCTTCGAGGACGGCGAGCCGGTCGCCGGCCGCACCGTCGCACCGGACGCCACGGACACCACGGACGAGCGCGCAGCAGAGGGCGACGCCGCGGAGTCGGCCGACGAGCGGGCCGAGGCCGGCCCCGCGGACTCCGCCGACGACCGCACCGAGGACGAGCGCGGCAGCGGCGGCCGCCACCGCGGTACGCCGGACCAGGCCGAGAGCGAGCGCGAGGAGGCGTCCGGCGGCGGCCGGCACGCCGCCGGCGACCGCCCGGACGCCGAGGCGTCCACCGGGGCCGGGGGCGGCACCGAGGCGGACGGCGACCGCGCCGCGGACGAGCCCGGTGGCGACCGCGCCGGGGAGGGCTCACGCGGCGGGGACGCCGCCGGCTCGGACGGCGACGACGCCGCGGCCGATGCCGAGGGCGACACCGGCGAGGGGTACGAGGTCCGCCCCGGCGACTCCCTGTCGGGCATCGCCGGCCAGCTCGGTGTCGACGGCGGCTGGGCGGCTCTCTACGAGGCGAACTCCGGCACGGTCGGCGACAACCCCGACCACATCCTCCCGGGCCAGCTGCTCGCCCTCACCCCGGCCGAGCGCGCCGAGGCCGAGGCCGAGGCGGCTGCGGAGAAGGCCGAGGAGGAGAAGGCCGGGAAGGCGACCGGCTCCGCGAAGACCCCCGCCGCCCCGTGACCCGGGCGGCGCCCCGACGCCGCCCGTACCGCCGCCGTGAGGCCCGGCGCCGTCCCTCTCCCGGGACGGTGCCGGGCCTCATGCGTGCCGCGCCCCCGACCGCCCCCGCCGCCCCTACGC
>NZ_JAAVJC010000288.1 GCF_012033785.1 Streptomyces bohaiensis | reverse complement strand
GGCCGGGGCCGGCGGTGTCCGCCGTGCCCCGGCGCCGCCGGCCGGTCGCGCCCGCGCAGCCGCCCAACCGCTCGGCCGCTGAACAGCTCAGCCGGCGGCCGCCTCCCGGCTGAGGCGGACCGTGTCGCGGTACCACTCCCCGCTGGCCTTCACGGTCCGTACCTGCGTGTCGTAGTCGACGTGCACGATGCCGAACCGCTTGTCGTAGCCGAAGGCCCACTCGAAGTTGTCCATCAGCGACCAGGCGAAGTAGCCGCGTACGTCCGCGCCCTGCGCGCGGGCGTCGGCGACCGCCCGGATGTGGCCGTCGAGGTAGGCGACGCGGTCGCCGTCGGGGACGGAGCCGTCGGCGGCGGGCAGGTCGTCGAAGGCGGCCCCGTTCTCGGTGACCACGGTCGGCACGCCGTACTCCCGCTCCAGCCGGACCAGCAGGCGGGTCAGCCCCTCGGGGACGATCTCCCAGCCCATCGCGGTGCGCGGCCGCTCGTACGGGACGTCGATGTCCACCGGCCGGCCGTCCGGGCCGGTCGTCGCGCCGTGCTCGTCGGTGCCGGAGTGGCGGTGGCTGGTGTAGTAGTTGACGCCGAGGACGTCCAGCGGTGCGGCGATCGTCGCCAGGTCGCCGTCGCGCACCGGGAGCGCCACGCCCTGCTCGGCCAGGTCGGCGACGACGTCCTCGGGGTAGTGGCCGCGGAACAGCGGGTCGAGATAGAGCCGGCCGCCCATGCCGTCGGCGAGCCGGGCGGCCCGCCGGTCGGCCTCGCTGTCGTCGGCGGGGGCGTGGTCGCCGAGGTTGAGGGTGATGCCGAGTTCGATGTCGTCGCCGCCGGCCTCCCGCAGCCGCCGGGTGGCGAGGCCGTGGCCGAGCAGCAGGTGGTGCGCGGCGGCCATGGCGTCGCCGAGATCCTGGCGGCCGGGGGCGTGGACGCCGGTGCGGTAGCCGAGCCAGGAGGAGCACCACGGCTCGTTGAGGGTGGTCCAGTGCCGCACCCGGTCGCCCAGGACGGCGTGGACGGCTTCCGCGTAGTCGGCGAACCGGTGGGCGGTGTCGCGGGCGGGCCACCCGCCGGCGTCCTCCAGTTCCTGCGGCAGGTCCCAGTGGTACAGCGTCAGCCAGGGGGTGACGCCGTGCTCCAGCAGCCGGTCGACCAGCCGGTCGTAGAAGCCGATGCCCGCGGGGTTGAGCGGCCCGGCGCCGCCGGGCTGCACGCGCGGCCAGGCGACCGAGAACCGGTAGGTGTCCACGCCCAGCCCCGCGATCATCGCGACGTCCTCGGGCATCCGGTGGTAGTGGTCGCAGGCGGTGTCGCCGTGCTCGGCGCGCACGACGGCGCCGGGTACCCGGCAGAACGTGTCCCAGATGGAGGGGGTCCGGCCGTCGACCGCCGCGGCGCCCTCGATCTGGTAGGCGGAGGTGGCCACGCCCCAGCGGAAGTCGGCGGGCAGGCCGGGCACGGCCCGGGCTCCCGGGAGCTGCTGGGGGGTGGCGGGCGGTGTGGCGGTCATGAGTCTCCCGATCCGTGCTCGGTGTGCAGCCAGCAGGCGACCGACCGGTCGCCCGCCGGGGCGGGGGTCAGTGCGGGGACGCGCGAGGCGCAGGGGTCGAACGCCTTGGGGCACCGCGGGTGGAAGGCGCAGCCGCTCGGCATCGACTTGAGGTCGGGCGGCGAGCCGGGGATGCCGGTGAGTTCCCGGCGGGGCCCGTGCAGCGCGGGGAAGGAGTGCAGCAGGCCGTGGCTGTAGGGGTGGCGGGCGTCGCGGTAGATCTCCTTGGCGCCGGCCTCCTCGACGATCCGGCCGCCGTACATCACCGCGACGCGGTCGGAGAACTCCAGCAGCAGCGAGATGTCGTGGGTGATGAAGACGACGGAGAAGCCCAGTTCCTCGCGGAGCCGCACCAGTTGCCGCAGGATCTGCCGCTGCATCACCACGTCGAGAGCGGTGGTCGGTTCGTCGAGCAGCACGATCTCGGGCTCCAGCGCCAGCGCCATGGCGATCATGACGCGCTGCCGCATGCCGCCGGAGAGCTGGTGCGGGTAGCTGCCGAGCCGGTCGGCGGAGATGCCGACCAGCGAGAGCAGTTCCGCGGCGCGGTCGTTGCGGGCGGCGCGTCCCATCGCGGGGCGGTGGGCGGCGATGACGTCGGTGAGCTGGCTGCGCACCGTGTGGACGGGGTTGAGGGAGTTCATCGCGCCCTGGAAGACCAGCGAGATCTCCTGCCAGCGGAAGGCGCGCAGTTCCTCGGGCCCGAGGTCGAGGATGTCGACGGCCGGCGTGCCGTTGCCGGGTCGGTAGCGGACCTCTCCGCCGGTGATGACGCCGGGCGGCGGCAGCAGCCGGGTGACGGCGTAGGCGAGGGTGGACTTGCCGCTGCCGGACTCGCCCGCGAGGCCGAGGATCTCGCCGCGGTGGAGCGTGAGGTTGATGTCGCGGACGGCGCGGACGGCGCTGTCGCCGAGGCCGTAGTCCACGTCCAGGCCGCGGATCTCCAGGACGGGTTCGGTCATCGGTGGCTCTCCTTGCCCGTGTCGGTGCCTGCTGTCCCGGGCCGGTCCGCGGCGCCGGCCGGGGCGGTGCCCCCGCGGGCCTCCGGGGCGTCCGGCGCCTCCGCTCCGTCCGGCCGGTCCGGTGCGTCCGGCCGGTCCGGTGCGTCCGGCCCGGCCGGGGGCGCGGCGGCCGCCGGGGCGGCGTCGCGGGGGTAGTCGCGGCGGACGACGGGGGTGAAGCCGATGCGCATCCGCACCGCGCGGTCCTCCTTGCCGGGCGAGCGCAGCCGGGGGTTGATGAACTCGTCGATGCCGAAGTTGATCAGCGCGAGGGCGGTGCCGAGCAGCGCGATGCAGAGGCCGGCGGGGACGAACCACCACCACGCGCCCTGCGCCAGCGCCTGGTTGGACTGCGCCCAGAACAGCACGGTCCCCCAGTTCCAGTCCGAGATGTCGGCGACGCCGATGAACGCCAGGGTGACGTTGGCGAGCACGGCGAAGATGACGGTGCCGATGAACCCGGAGGCGATGACGGCCGTCAGGTTCGGCAGCAGTTCGAAGACGATGATCCGCGGGGTGGACTCGCCGGTGGCCTTGGCTGCCTGCACGTAGTCGCGGTTGCGCAGCGAGAGCGTCTGGGCGCGCAGCACCCGCGCGCCCCACGCCCAGCCGGTGAGGCCGATGATCGCGGCGATGGCCAGGTCCCCGGTGTCGGGGAGGAAGCTCGCGATGATGATGATCAGCGGCAGGCCCGGGATGACGAGGAAGATGTTGCTGACCGAGGAGAGCAGGTCGTCGCCGAGGCCCCCGAGGTAGCCGGCGGTCACCCCGACGATGACGGAGAGCACCCCGGCGATGAGGGCCGCGGTGAAGCCCACGACCAGCACGCCCCGGGCGCCCACCAGGATCTGCGAGAAGATGTCCTGTCCGGTCTGCGTGGTGCCGAACAGGTGCTGCCAGGAGGGCGGTTGCAGCAGTTCGGGGCCGCGGGCCGAGGGGTCGTGCGGCGCGATCCAGGGGCCGATGATCGCGATCAGCACGAACCCGGCGAGGATCACCAGTCCGGTGAGGGTCTTGGGGTTGCGGAGGAACCGCGTGCGGTCGCGGCGGGCGGGGGCGGGAGCGGGTTCCGCGGTGGCGGGTTCCGCGGTGGCGATCGCCTCGTCGGTGGGCTGTGCCATCGTCAGGCCTCCCTTCGGGTACGGGGGTCGAGCGCCATGTAGGCGAGGTCGGCGAGGAGGTTGGCGGCGAGCACCGCGAGGGTGATGATCAGGAAGACGCCCTGCATCATCGGGTAGTCCTTGGCGCCGACCGCCTGGAAGAGGCGGTAGCCGATGCCGGGATAGGAGAAGACCATCTCCACCAGCAGCGTGCCGCCGACGATGAAGCCCAGCGAGAGCGCGAAGTTGGAGATGTTCGGCAGGATCGCGTTGCGGGCGGCGTAGGAGAACATCACCCGTCGCTCGGAGAGCCCCTTGGCCTGCGCGACCAGCACGTAGTCCTCGCTGGAGACGCTCACCATCATGTTGCGCATGCCGAGGATCCAGCCGGCGACGGCGCTGATGACGATGGTGATGGCCGGCAGCAGCGCGTGGTACAGCGCGCTGGAGATGAACCCCCAGGTCATCCCGGGCACCACGGAGGCGTCGTGGCCGCCGGAGGCGGGGAACACCCGCCACTGGACGGCGAAGACCGAGATGGCGAGCAGCCCGAGCCAGAAGTACGGGATGGAGGAGATGAAGGTGGTGACGGGCAGCAGCCCGTCGAGCCATGAGCCGCGCCGCCAGCCGGCGTAGATCCCGATGCCGGTGCCCAGGACGAAGCTGATCAGCGTGGTGACGCCCATCAGCGCCAGCGTCCACGGCAGGCTCTCGGCGATGATGTCGCCGACGCCGGTGGGGAAGAACGCGAACGAGGTCCCGAGGTCGCCGCGGAGCAGGTTGCCCCAGTAGTCGAGGTACTGCTGCCAGAGCGAGCGTTCGTCGTCGAGGCCGAAGAGGGTGTAGAGCGAGTCGATGGCCTTGGTGGAGAGCTGGCCCTGGAACCGGTTGATCAGCGCCTGCACCGGGTCCCCCGGCATGAGGCGCGGGATGACGAAGTTGATGGTGATGGCGGCCCACGCGGTGACGGCGTAGAAGGCGAGCCGCTGCAGGAGGTACTTCACGGTGCGCCCTCCCCGTGTCCACCGGTCTTGGCGAGCCGGTCGGCCGCCGGGCCGGCGGCGGGGTGGCCCCCGGCTTCGGGGGCGTCGGCGGCGTCGGCGGGGTCGGGGGCGAGGGGGCGGCCCTCGTAGAGCCAGCACGCGGCCCACTGGTCGTCGGCGACGGCGAACCGGGGCGGGGCCTCGCTGCGGCAGCGCTCCATCGCCTTGGGGCAGCGCGGGTGGAAGCGGCACCCCGCGGGCGGGGTGATCAGGCTGGGCGGTTCGCCCGGGGCGTCGGACTCGGCCTCGGCCTCGGCGACGACGGCGGCCTCGTGCTCGGCCACCGCGTGGGCGTCGTCCCCGGCGCCGGCCAGGGCGGCCGGCAGCGCGGCGTCCGCGTCGGCGGGCGGGGCGTCGGTCGGGCCGACGCCCTCGGCGATGCGGTCGGGGTCGGGCGCGGAGGCGATCAGCAGCTGCGTGTAGGGGTGGGCGGGCCGCTGGGTGACGGTCTCGCTGTTGCCGCCCTCCACCAGCCGGCCCGCGTACATCACCATCGTCTCGTCCGCGAAGTAGCGGGCGGAGGCGATGTCGTGGGTGATGTAGAGGATCGCCAACCGCATGCCCTCCTTGAGGTCCCGCAGCAGGTTGAGGATGCCCAGCCGGATGGAGACGTCCAGCATCGAGACGGGCTCGTCGGCGAGGAGGACGCGGGGCTGCGCCGCCATGGCGCGGGCGATGGCGACGCGCTGCCGCTGACCGCCGGACAGCTCGTGCGGGAAGACGTCGAGGTAGCGGGCGGCGGGGGTGAGGTGGACCCGCCCGAGGAGATCGGTCAGCGCCTGCTCCAGTTCGGCGGGCGTGCTGCCGGCGCGGCCGTGGATGCGCAGGGCGCGGGTCAGGTGGTACCGCACGGTGTGGACCGGGTTCAGCGAGCCGAACGGGTCCTGGAAGATCATCTGTACGTCGCGGCAGTAGGCGCGGAAGGCGCGGCCGCCCTTGGCCCGGGCGTTCTTCCCGTCCAGCAGCAGGTCGCCGCCGGTCGCGGGGTAGAGCTGCGCCAGCAGCCGGGCGATGGTGGACTTCCCCGAACCGGACTCGCCGACGACGGCGGTGACGGTGCCGCGGCGCAGCCGGAGCGTGACGTCGTCCACCGCGTGGACGACGGGCCGCGGGCCGCGTCGGGCGAGGCCCCGCAGACCGGAGCGAACACGGAAGTGCTTGGTCAGTCGGCGTGCTTCCAGTACCACCTCGTTCCCGGTGGCGGGCGGATCTGCTGCTGGTGAGGACATCGGGACGCGGCTCCTGGGTCTCGGGTCCGGGGTGGGCGGTCGGGGGCGGTGG
>NZ_JAAVJC010000287.1 GCF_012033785.1 Streptomyces bohaiensis | reverse complement strand
TCCGCCGCCACCGCCACCGCCCTGGCCACCGGCGTCCGCACCTACAACGCCGCCATCGGCGTGGACGCCGACCGCAAGCCGGTCCGCAACCTGACCGAGCGGGCACAGGAACTCGGCAAGGCCAGCGGCGTCGTCAGCAGCGTGCCGTTCACCCACGCCACCCCCGCCAGCTTCGTCGCCCACAACGAGCACCGGAACAACTACCACTCCATCGCCCGCGAGATGCTGTGGGAGCACGAGATCAACGTCGTGATGGGCGGCGGCCACCCCTGGTACGACGGCGACGCGCAGCGGCGCGACGAGCCCGTCTTCCAGTACCTCGCCGAGCAGGAGTGGAACGCCCTCTCCGGCGGCGAGACGCAGTTCGAGCTGGTCGAGACCCCGGAGGAGTTCGCCGCGCTCGCCACCGCGGAGACCACCCCCGAGCACGTCTTCGGCATGCCGCAGGTCGCCGCGACCCTCCAGTACGACCGCAGCGGCCCCGACCGCGCCGCCGACGGCACCCCGGTCGCCGGGGCCGAGCCGTTCACCGCACCGAAGAACACCGGCGTCCCCCGGCTCGACGAGATGGCCTCGGCCGCGCTCAACATCCTCGACAACGCCTCCGAGGAGGGGCTGTTCCTCATGGTGGAGGGCGGGGCCATCGACTGGGCCAGCCACGCCAACGAGCTGAACCGCCAGATCGAGGAGCAGATCTCCTTCAACCGCACCATCGAGACCGTCGTCGACTGGGTCGAGCGCGAGAGCAGCTGGGCCGAGACCCTCGTCGTCGTCACCGCCGACCACGAGACCGGCTACCTCACCAGCACCGACGCCGACCCGGGGTGGAAGCCGATCCAGGGGGAGAAGGGCGAGCTGCCCCGCGCCACCTGGCACACCGGGGGCCACACCAACGCGCTCGTCCCGGTCTACGCCAAGGGCGTCGGCGCCACCCGCATCGAGCAGTACGCCCGCCACGAGGACCCGGTGCGCGGTGCCTACCTGGAGAACATCGACATCGCCGAAACGGTCTTCGACTACTGGGGCCGCCCCTGACCGGCACCCGCCCGGCACCCCGACCGGCACCCCGACCGCCCCCGCCGCTGCGCGACGGGGGCGGTCGCGCGCGGTCGGGACGCGGTCAGGGGGCGGACCGGCGGAGCGCGTCGAGCGAGCGCAGCTCCTCCTCGCTGAGGCGGATCGCACCGGCCGCGACGTTCTCCGCCACATGGGCCGGGTCGCCCGTCCCCGGGATGGCCAGGACGTGGTCGCCCTGGTGCAGGGTCCATGCCAGCCGGATCTGGGCGACGGACGCCCCGTGCGCGCGGGCCACCTCCCGCAGCCGCGCGTCCTGCGCACCGCCGTGCCCGGCCTCGCCGCCCTCACCCGCCACGGCGTAGAACGGGACGAACGCGGTCCCGTCCGCCGCGCAGGCCCGCACCATCCCGTCGTCGGCGGCCGCGTCGACACCCCAGCGGTTCTGCACGCACACCACCGGTGCGATGCGCCGTGCCTCGGCGAGGTGCTCGGGCCGGGCGGCGGAAAGGCCGAGGTGCCGCACCAGTCCGGCGTCCCGCAGCTCGGCGAGGGCGCCGAAGTGCTCGGCGAGGTTCGCGGAACTCCGGCTCATCAGCCGGAGGTTGACCAGGTCGAGATGGTCGCGTCCGAGCTGCCGCAGGTTCTCCTCGACGTGGCCGCGGAGTTCGTCCGGTCGCGCCGGCTCCGCCCAGGCTCCGCTGGAGTCCCGGGAGGGCCCGACCTTGGTGGCGATCACCAGGTCGTCCGGATAGGGCGACAGGGCGCTGTTGATCAGTTCGTTGGCGGAACGCAGGCGGGAGAAGTAGAAGGCGGCGGTGTCGATGTGGTCGACCCCGAGCTCCACCGCGCGGCGGAGGACGGCGATCGCCTGCGAGCGGTCGCGCGGCACCCCGGCGTGGAACGGCGCGCTCCCCGTCAACCGCATCGCTCCCAGCCCCAGCCGGTTGACGGTCAGGTCGCCCAGTCGCCAGGTGCCCGCGGCGCCCGCGTGGGGGTGGTTCATCATCATGATCGGCTCCGGCTCCCTCGACCCGGGGTGTCGACGGGCTGTCGACGGCAGGACCCCGAGGTCGGTCAGGTGTGCGGCGGACGGCGCGGTGCCGTCCGGCTCGACCGCGGGAGCGGGAGCCGTCAGGTCGCGGCGGTCAGGAAGGTGGCGGTGACCAGCGCGAGCCCCGTGGCGGCGACGGCGAGGCCGGGGCGGGGCAGGCGCAGCCCGCCCGCGACGATCACCGAGGCCAGCAGCAGCGCCCCGGCCAGCGGCAGCCAGCCTAGAGGAACCCCGGCAGCCCGGTCCGCACCACCTGCGCGGTGTCGGGTCGCAGCGCCACCGCGACCCGGTCGCCCTCGACCCGGCCGATGTGCTGCTCCAGCTCCACCGTCGGGTGGGCCTCACCCAGCGGCGACCGCGGGACGAAGGGGCCGGTGCAGGAGCGCGGTCCGCAGCGGTCCACCGTCATGGTGCCGCGGGTGATCTCCTTCGCGTACAGCGAGTACTGCACCGTCCCCCAGGACGCCCAGGCGCCGGAGACCACCAGCAGGGTGACCACCAGGGACGATCCGACGACGCGGCACACGCCCAGGGCACGAACGGGACGGGAGCGGGGGCGGTGCCGCACCGCGCCGGGCGGAGCGGTGGCGATGACCGGCATGGCCGCATACTTCGCCACCGCCGGTCCCCGGTCAAGAGCCCCTGGTCGCGCGGTGGTTGTGCGCCGCGGCGGCCCGGGCGCAGGGCCGTCCCGGGGCTGCGGGGCCGCGACGCACCGGCTGCCGAGCGGCCCTGCGGTCGCCCGGTGGCGCCGGGTGGTTCGACCGGTCCGGCGGGGCCGGCGGGTTCAGCTGTTGAAGGTGGACTGCGCGCGCTCCAGGCCGTCGGTGATCAGCGCCTCCACGGCGTCGGCGGCGCGGTCGACGAAGTAGTCGAGCTCCTTGCGCTCGGTGGAGGAGAAGTCCTTGAGCACGTAGTCGGAGACCTCCATGCGGCCGGGGGGCCGCCCCACACCGAACCGGACCCGGTAGTAGTCGCGCCCGATGGTCGAGGTCAGCGACTTGAGCCCGTTGTGCCCGTTGTCGCCGCCGCCGCGCTTCAGCCGCAGCACGCCGTAGTCGATGTCCAGCTCGTCATGGATGACGACGACCCGCTCCAGCGGGATCTTCTGGTAGCCGCAGACGGCGTTGACCGGGCCGCCCGAGAGGTTCATGTAGCTCATGGGCTTGGCCAGCACGATCCGGCGGCTGTCCGGGCCGGGCGGGCCGAGGCGGCCCTCGGCCACCATGGCGCGGGAGCGGTGCACGGCGAACCGGGCGCCGATGCGCTTCGCCAGCAGGTCGGCGACCATGAAGCCCACGTTGTGCCGGTTGCCGGCGTACCCCGGCCCCGGGTTCCCCAGCCCGGCCACCAGCCAGGGCCCGTTCTCCGCTGTCTCGCTCACCTGGTTCCTCGCTCTCGGCGGTCACGTGCTGTGCTGCGGCGCCGGGTCGCGGTGACCCGGCGCTCCACCGCCGGCGTGGCGGTTCACGGCCGTCCGGGAAGAGGGGTGGGGCGGCGGTCAGGCCGCGCCGTTCTCCGCGCCGTCCTCGGTGCCCTCGGCGTCGGCGGCGGGCTCCTCGGCCTGCGGGGCGACGACCTGCACGACGACGGCCTCCTCCTCGGTGACGAGGGTGATGCCCTTGGCCAGCTTGATGTCCTTGGCGAGCACCTGGTCGCCGGTGGCGAGGCCCTCGACGGAGACCGCGACGGACTCGGGCAGGTGGGTGGCCTCGGCCTCGACCGACAGGGTGGTGAGGTTGTGCTCCAGCAGGTGCTGGCCGGGTGCCAGGTCGCCGGAGACCTCGACCGGCACCTCGACGGTGACCTTCTCGCCCTTCTTCACGACGAGCAGGTCGATGTGGACCAGCTTGTTGCGCAGGGCCTCACGCTGGATGGCCTTGGGGATGACGAGCTGGTTCTTGCTGCCCTCGATGGCCAGGTCGATCAGGACGTTGGGGGTCTTGAGGGCCATCATCAGGTCGTAGGCCGGCAGCGTGACGTGGACCGGGTCGGCGCCGTGGCCGTAGACGACGCCGGGGATGCGGTCGGCGACGCGGTTGCGGCGCGCGGCGCCCTTGCCGAACTCGGTGCGGGGCTGGGCGGGGATGGTCACATCGGCCATGGTGGCGCTCCTCGTGCGAAGGGTGGGTGGGTCTGCCGGACGAACCGGGGTGCGCCCGGGCGGCCGGCGCACACCGTCCGCGACCGCCGGGACCGAACGGACCCGAACCGCTTCAGAGGAGCGCGTCGATAACGGACGGCCTCGCGGCGCCTCGCGGCACCTGCGGCGGCCTCCCTCGCCGAGCATCGCGCAGCAGTCTACCGGGGCGGTGCGCGGGGAACGAAACCGGGCGCCGGACGAGGTCGTCCGGCGCCCGGGAGGCGATGCGGCCGGCGGTCCCGCTCCCGGCCCGGCGGGGCCGGGCGGGCGGACCGCCGGGGTGCGGCTAGTGGTCCTCGAAGAGGCTGGTGACCGAGCCGTCCTCGAAGACCTCGTGGATGGCGCGGGCGATGGTCGGCGCCAGCGGCAGCACGGTGATCTTCTCCATGCCGAGGCGGCTGGGGGTGGGCAGCGAGTCGGTGAAGACGAACTCCGAGACGCGGGAGTTCTTCAGCCGGTCCGGCGCGGGGTCGGAGAGGATGCCGTGGGTCGCGGTGACGATGACGTCTGCGGCGCCGTTGGCGTAGAGCGCGTCGGCCGCGGCGCAGATGGTGCCGCCGGTGTCGACCATGTCGTCGACCAGCACGCACACCCGGTCGCGGACGTTGCCGACGACCTCGTGGACGGAGACCTGGTTGGCGACGTCGGGGTCGCGG
Source organism: Streptomyces bohaiensis (assembly GCF_012033785.1). Lineage (GTDB taxonomy): Bacteria > Actinomycetota > Actinomycetes > Streptomycetales > Streptomycetaceae > Streptomyces > Streptomyces bohaiensis. The sequence goes on along the minus strand of NZ_JAAVJC010000287.1, from coordinate 1,127 downwards.
CGCTTGTGGACGATCGCCAGCGGCGCGTTGAGTCGGTCGCACCAGCGGTCGGCGACCCGCACCCGGCCGGCGTCCGGCGAGACGATGGTCAGCTTGTCGCGGTCCACCCGGTCGCCGATGTAGTCGGCGAGCAGCGGCAGCGCCTGGAGGTGGTCGACGGGGCCGTTGAAGTACCCCTGCACCTGGTCGGCGTGGAGGTCGACGGCGAGGATGCGGTCCGCGCCGGCGGCGGTCAGCAGGTCCGCCATCAGCCGCGCCGAGATGGGCTCGCGGCCGCGGTGCTTCTTGTCCTGCCGGGCATAGCCGTAGTACGGGATGACCACGGAGATCGACCGGGCCGACGCGCGCTTCATCGCGTCGATCATGATCAGCTGCTCCATGATCCAGGTGTTGACCGGCGCGGTGTGGCTCTGGACGAGGAAGCAGTCCGCGCCGCGGACCGACTCCTTGTAGCGGACGTAGATCTCGCCGTCGGCGAAGGTCCGGGCGGTGGTCGGTACCAGCTGCACTCCGAGGGCGTCCGCGACCTCCTTCGCCAGCTCGGGGTGAGCGCGGCCGGAGAAGAGCATCATCTTCTTCTCGCCGGACGTCTTGATCCCGGTCACAGCAGGTCTCCTTGAGTGTCGCTCCGGAGTTCACCGAACCCCGACGGTCGCCTTTCGGCCATCTGCCCGAGGCATCTCTACGGTACGTGGTGGCCGCCGGGGCGGAACACCGGTGCGCCGGCCCCGGACCCGGCGGGACCCGGACGAGCCCGGCCCCGGAACCCGCCCGGAACCCGGTCGCCGATGCCGCGCCGTTGAACAGATCATCGCAGTTCAACGTTTGTGTGGCGAGAGCGGGACAAGGACCGACCGCCCGGCGCGCGACGGCGCACGCGCGGTGTGGCACCGCCTGTCGACCGCTTCGGAGCGCCCCCGGACGCGCCGGATGTGAGATCCGCCGCGTCCGTACGTCGGACGCTCGCCGCCGGCACCTTCCGGCCCGCCTAGGTCACGGACGGTGACAGCAGAGCTGGCGCGGGCACCGCGGGTGCCTCCGGGCTCGCACTGCGTGCCCCCGCCGGGGCGCCCCGCACACGCCGGACGCCCCCGCGCGGGGCGGGGGCGTCCGTGGCTGCTCGGTGG
>NZ_JAAVJC010000286.1 GCF_012033785.1 Streptomyces bohaiensis | reverse complement strand
CTGCTCACCCTCGCCCGCCGCATCGGCGACCCGGTCGCCCTCCACCTCGGCGCCGCGCGCGAGGCCTGAGGGGCGGGGGCCGGCTCAGCCCTTGCGGTTCTTCACCTCGTCGGTGAGGGCCGGGACGACCGTGAAGAGGTCGCCCACCACACCGAAGTCGACCAGCTCGAAGATCGGGGCCTCGGCGTCCTTGTTGACGGCGACGATCGTCTTGGAGGTCTGCATCCCGGCGCGGTGCTGGATCGCCCCGGAGATACCGGCGGCGACGTACAGCTGCGGGGAGACGGTCTTGCCCGTCTGTCCCACCTGGCTGGCGTGCGGGTACCAGCCGGCGTCGACGGCGGCGCGGGAGGCGCCGACCGCGGCACCGAGCGAGTCGGCGAGCGCCTCGATCAGCGCGAAGTTCTCCGCGCCGTTGACGCCGCGGCCGCCCGAGACCACGATGGCGGCCTCCGTCAGCTCCGGGCGCCCGGTGGAGGCGCGCGGCGTGCGCGAGACGACCTTGGTGCCGGTGGCCAGCTCGCCGAAGGTGACCTCCAGCTGCTCCACGGTGCCGGCGGCGGGGGCGGCCTCGGGGCTGGTGGAGTTGGGCTTGACCGTGATGACCGGCGTGCCCCGGGTGATGCGGGAGCGCGTGGTGAAACCGGCGGCGAACACCGACTGGGTGGCCACCGGGCCGTCGTCACCGGCGGTGAGGTCGACCGCGTCGGTGATGAGACCGGACTCCAGGCGCAGAGCCAGTCGCGCGGCGATCTCCTTGCCGTCCGAGGACGAGGGGAAGAGCACCGCGGCGGGCGAGACGGCGGCCACGGCGGCCTGCACGGCGTCGACCTGCGGGGCGACCAGGTAGTCGCCGAACTCCGGGGCGTCGGCGGTCAGGACACGCACCGCGCCGTACTCGGCGAGCACGGGGGCGGCCTCCGCCGCGCCGGCGCCGAGGTGGAGGGCGACCGGGTCGCCGATGCGGCGGGCGAGGGTGAGCAGTTCGAGGGTCGGCTTGCGGACGGAACCGTCGACGTGGTCGACGAAGACGAGGACTTCGGCCATGATCTGTCGCTCCTGCGTGATGGCGGTGGGGTGAGGGGACCGGCTCGGGGAGCGGTCAGATGAACTTGTGCTCCGCGAGGTAGCCGGCCAGCTGCTTGCCGCCCTCGCCCTCGTCCGTGACGATCTCGCCGGCGGTGCGCGGCGGACGGGCGGTGGCGTCCTCGACCGCGCTCCAGGCGCCCGCGAGGCCGACCGTGTCCGCCTCGATGTCGAGGTCCTCCAGGTCCCACGTCTCCACGGGCTTCTTCTTCGCCGCCATGATCCCCTTGAAGGAGGGGTAGCGGGCCTCGCCCGACTGGTCGGTCACCGAGACGACGGCCGGCAGTGCCGCGCTGAGCTGCTCGCTGGCGGCGTCGCCGTCGCGGCGGCCGGTGACGGTGCCGTCGGCGACGGCCACCTCGGAGAGCAGGGTGACCTGCGGGACCCGGAGCCGCTCGGCGAGCAGCGCCGGCAGCACGCCCATGACGCCGTCGGTGGAGGCCATGCCGCAGACGACCAGGTCGTAGCCGGCCTTCTCGATGGCCACCGCCAGCACCAGGGAGGTGCCCAGGGCGTCGGTGCCGTGGAGGTCGTCGTCCTCGACGTGGACCCCCTTGTCGGCCCCCATCTGGAGCGCCTTGCGCACGGCGTCCTCGGCGTCCTCCGGGCCGACGGTGACGACGGTGACCTCCGCGTCGTCGGCCTCGGCCGCGATCCGGAGCGCCTGCTCGACCGCGTACTCGTCGAGCTCCGACAGCAGACCGTCGACCGACTCGCGGTCGGTGGTCAGGTCCTCGGTGAAGGCTCGGTCGCCGCTGGCGTCGGGCACGTACTTCACACAGACAACGATCCTCAGACTCACGCCGACTCTCCTACCTGCTCTCGGGGTCCTCTTCGACTGCCGTGACCGGCAGCCTATGCGCCGGAGGGGACTCGCGGCGGGTGGGGACGCCGCACTGCCCGCCCCTCTTTGTTACTCACCAGTACAGCGTAGTCGAAACCACGGCGGGACGGCGGGGTGGTGCGAAGTCGGTCACGCGTCGGAGCGGTCGGCAGCGGCGGCCGCCGCCCCCACCGCGGCGATGACGTCCGCCCGGCGCGGCGCACCGGCGGCCCGGACGACCTCCCGTCCGGCGGCGTCCAGCACCACCGTGGTGGGAGTGGTCCGGACATCCGCCGCACGGGTGAGGGACAGCCGCTCGTCGGCGTCGACCTCGACATGGACGACACCCGGGACCATGCCGGCGACGTCGGCGAGCACCCGGCGGGTGGCGCGGCAGGGCGCGCAGAACGCGGAGGAGAACTGCACCAGGGTCGCGACACGGCCCAGCCGCCCCTCCGCCTCCGACCACCAGGCGACGGGGGCGCCGCCCACCTCACCGGACCCGACCGGCTCCGCCTGTTCCGCCTGTTCCGCGGCTTCGGCCCGTTCCGCCACTCCGCTCTCCCCTCGTCCTCGGCGCCGATACCCGCGCCCGCGCCCGCCCGGAGCACAGCGTGGCCCGGCAGGCACCCAGTGCACCGGGCGGAGGGGCCGGCGTCGCGTCCGGTCCTGCTTCCGTCACCGGCAGTGCCTTTGTCCTCCGATTTTCACACGGAGTGCCGACCGGCCGTAGGAAGTTACGGAAGCGTAGGTTAGTGTCCCTGCCCGAGGGGGCACACCCTCCCCCTGGCCCGGACGGAAGAGGACCCCCCGCACATGGCAGATCTCGTCTACCCCCCGGTCGTCGGCGCGGCACGAACCCTGTTCAAGGCGCTCGACCTGCGGTTCGACATCCAGGGCGTGGAGAACGTGCCCCGTGAGGGCGGCGCGGTGCTGGTGAGCAACCACATCGGCTACCTCGACTTCGTCTTCGCCGGGTTCGCGGCACGGCCCTCCAAGCGGCTCGTGCGGTTCATGGCCAAGGACTCGGTCTTCCGGCACAAGGTCTCCGGCCCGCTGATGCGGGCCATGAAGCACATACCCGTCGACCGCGCCCAGGGGGAGCACGCCTTCCGGCACGCGGTGGACGCCCTCCGACGCGGCGAGATCGTCGGGGTCTTCCCCGAGGCGACCATCTCGCAGTCATTCACGCTGAAGAAGTTCAAGACCGGCGCGGCCCGCATGGCGCAGGAGGCGCAGGTGCCGATACTGCCGGTCGCCCTCTGGGGCACCCAGCGGCTGTGGACCAAGGGCCGCCCGCGTGACCTGCGGCGCAACCACTACCCCGTGACGATCCGGGTCGGCAGCCCGCTGTCCCCCGAACCGGAGGAGTCCGCCCAGGCGGTGACGGCCCGCGTCCGCGAGCGCGTCCAGGAACTGCTGGAGGCGGCGCAGCGCGCCTACCCCGCCACGCCGCGGGACGACAAGGACACCTGGTGGCTGCCGGCGCACCTGGGCGGCACCGCCCCGCCGCCGCCCGCCGCTCTCCCCGCCGTCGTCCGTCCGGACGGCGGCTTCGTCGTGCCGGGCGCCGGGAGCTCCCGGTCCGCGGCGCGCACGGGGGAACGGGAGTCGAGGCGCCCCTATTCCTCGTCCCGACGGCACGGAATTGTCCGGCCCGGCGGTGTGCCGTTCGATGCTTTCGGTGGTCGGCGCGGGAATATGGTAAGCCTTCGCTTACTGGACGTAATCGGGTCGGCGGTGCCACCATGCGGAGCAACCGTCCCCTTCCGGAAGGAGCTCCGCGCGATGCAGGGCGACCCCGAGGTCATCGAGTTCCTCAACGAGCAGTTGACCGCTGAACTCACCGCGATCAACCAGTACTTCCTGCATTCCAAGATGCAGGAGAACTTCGGGTGGATCAAGCTCGCGAAGTACACGCGCGCCGAGTCCTTCGACGAGATGAAGCATGCCGAGATCCTGACCGACCGCATTCTCTTCCTCGACGCCCTTCCGAACTACCAGCGGCTGTTCCACGTCCGGGTCGGTCAGACCGTGACGGAGATGTTCCAGGCGGACCGGCAGGTCGAGGTCGAGGCGATCGACCGCCTCCGGCGCGGAATCGAGGTGATGCGGGCCAAGGGCGACGTCACCTCCGCCAACATCTTCGAGTCGATTCTCGCCGACGAGGAACACCACATCGATTATCTCGACACCCAGTTGGAGCTCATCGAGAAGATCGGCGAGCCGCTCTACATCGCCCAGTTGCTGGAGCAGCCCTCCGAGGCCTGAGGCCGACGGCGGGACAGCAGGGGACGCACCCCGGGCAGGGCCGAGCGGCCCCGCCCGGGGTGGCGGTGCGACCGCTCCGGGTGGGTCTGTCACCATGGGTGCCATGGGACTTCCGGACGATTCGGGCGCGCGGCCGGCGCCGGGACGGCTGCCACCGGGGCAGCGCGTCCAGCGGGGCTGGCCGGTCACCCACTACGGGCCCGTCCCGCGGTTCCGGTCGGAACGCTGGGACTTCCGGGTGTTCGGCGCCACGGCCGAGGGGGCCGTGCACAGCTGGGACCTGTCCGAGTTCTCCGCCCTCCCGTACGCGACGGTCACGGCGGACCTGCACTGCGTCACCCGATTCAGCATGCTCGACGCGGAATGGGGCGGGGTGCGGACGAAAACCGTGCTGGAGGCAGCGCCCCCCGCTCCCGGAGTGACCCATGTGATGGTCTGGGCGGAATTCGGTTACAGCACCAATATCCGGCTGGCGGATTTCGCGGCGGAGAACGCCGTGTTCGCCACGCACTGCGACGGCGAGGCACTCACCGCCGAACACGGCTTCCCGGTCCGCCTGGTGGTGCCGCACCTCTACGCCTGGAAGGGCCCCAAGTGGGTCCGCGGGGTGGAGTACATGACCACCGACCGGCGCGGGTTCTGGGAGGAGCGCGGCTACCACAACCTCGGCGAGGTGTGGGAGGAGCAGCGCCACTCCTACCAGGAGGAACCCGGCGACGGGCCGCAGCTCTGACGCCGGCGCCGGCGCACCGCCGCCCACGGCCCGTCAGTCGGCCGCGCCCCGGAGCTTCTTGAGCAGCCGGATGTCCGCGAGGTGGCCCTCGTGGCCTCCGGGGGTCTCGATCACCAGCGGCACCCCGGCGGTGCGCGGGTCGGCCAGCAGCTCGCCGAACGCCTCGGGCCCGATGTGGCCGGAGCCGATGTTGGCGTGGCGGTCGCGGCGGGAGCCGGTGACGTCGTGCGAGTCGTTGGCGTGCACCAGCCGCAGCCTGCCCGGGCCCGCCGCGGCGTCGAGCCGGTCCAGCAGCGTTGTCGCCCCGCCCGGCGCGGCCAGGTCGTGACCGGCGGCGAAGACGTGACAGGTGTCCAGGCAGACCCCCACCCGCGGGTGCCCGTCGAGCGCCTCCAGGTAGGGGCCGAGCTCCTCCGGGAGCGAGCACAGCGACGCCCCCTGCCCGGCCGTCGGCTCCAGCAGCAGCCGGGGCGCCCCGGGGGCGTCGGCGTCCCCGCCCGCCGGAGCGCCGGGACGGTCCTCCGACTCCTCCAGGAGAGGCAGCAGCAGGTCGCGGACCTGCGCCAGGGCCACCGAGCGGTGCCGGCCGCCGGTGGCCGAGCCGGTGTGGACGACGACACCCTCGGCGCCGATCTCCGCCGCGCGGCGCAGCGAGTGCCGCAGCGACTCCACCGAGCGGCGCGCGGTCTCGGGGGAGTGGGAGCCGGGGTTGATGAGGTACGGCGCGTGGACGAACACCCGCAGCCCTCGTTCGGCGCAGCCCTCACGGAACGCCGCGTCCTGCCGGGGGTCGCCGGTCGGAGTGGCCCAGCCGCGCGGGTTGGCCACGAAGACCTGCACGCACTCCGCGTCCAGGGAGTCCGCATGGCTCAGCCCGGTCCGCGCCAGCCCGCCGGCGACGCGGATGTGGCCGCCCACCGGGTTCCTGCGGCGTGCCGCCTCGTCCGGTCCCCGGTCGTCCTCGGAGTGCGGCGTCCGCCGCTTCGCACCTGTGGTCACGGTGCACCAGGGTGCCACGGCCGACCGCCGGCGTGCCGCGGGGGCGGCGTGCACCCCGGGACGCGCCGCGGCCCGGGCGCGCCGCGCGGGCGCCCCGGGCCGAGGAGCGGAGGGGACCC
>NZ_JAAVJC010000285.1 GCF_012033785.1 Streptomyces bohaiensis | reverse complement strand
GGACGGGAGCGCCCCACACCACCCTGCGGGGCCCGGCCCCACCCCCACGGCCGGGCCCCGCAGCCGTTCCGCCGGCGCCCGGTTCGCGCCGGTTCGGCGCCCCGTCGGCGTGCTCCTGGTCCTCGTCGTGCCACCGCCCGCTCCCCGCCGGGTGCCGGCAGATACCGGGCGAGGTCGTCCGCGATGCTCACCGCCGCGCCCTCCCCGCCCGCGGGCCGCGCGGCCGGTGCGCACGCCCGCACCGCCGCCACCCACTGCCACGGCTGCTCCGGCTCGGTCTCCCGCCACCCACCGGTGCCGCCGACCACCGCCCAGCCCTGCGCGGCCAGTGCGTCGGTCGCCGCCACCGGGTCCCAGTCGACGTCGGCGCCGCCGACGACGTAGCCCAGCCGGCCCCGGGTCGGGTGATCGAGGTAGGCATGCCAGTCGAGGTCGTGTCCGGCGACCACGGCCAGGGCGTCGCCCTGCTCCTGGTCGTGCTGCTCGTTGTTGTGTGCGTTCATGGCGCCACACTGGCGCACCGGCCGCCGCTCGCGGGCGGAATCGGCGGTATCCGCCCGGATAGGGGCGCCCCCGCCTCCTCGGGCGAGGGCGTTTCGCAACCGTGTCACGAGCAGTTTCACGAGCGGTTTCACGAGGAGTTTCACGAGCGGTTTCGCCGTGGTTTTAGCGACCATCCCCGCCGGCGACGGTATCTGTGCAGGTCAACCCCCTTATCGCAGGAGTGCGACCGGCGCTGACACCTCTCCCTGCACAGACTCGATCTGTCACCACACCCCCGGCGCGCGGCCCGCCGACACCCCCGGCCCGCAGCCCCGCACGCCCGCCCCGACAGGCCCCGGACAAGGGGGCCCCGAGCTGTTCCCGCTCCGGCGGCCCGGCGTGACGCGGCCCCCTCCTCGGAGGGGGCCGCCGACGCACGCAGGCGCCGGGGCAAGCGATCTGGTGCCGCGCGGCGGCCGCGACGCCGCAGCGCTGCCGGGTCCCGTTTGGGGACCCGTTTGAACGCCCGTTTGGACATCCGGTTGGACACCCCTTTGAACGCCCGTTTGGGCACTCGTTCGGCGGCGGCCGCGGCGGCGGTCGGTAGGGCGCTGACTAGGGAGACAAGGGGCCCCTGTGCGGCCGCGGCGGCGCCGACTACTTCCCCACGGCACCCCTCGCGCGCGGGAAGCCCGTCCTTCACCCCCGACGCCGGGCGGGCCGCTAGGCGCTGACCAACCGCCTGTGGATCAGCCGGTGTCGACCTCGTAGCGTCAGCCGGTGCGGGGGCTTGCTGTCAGAGCTGCGGCGACTCGCTCGGCGCGTTCCTGCGGCTCCAGCTCCGAGGAGTCGAGCACGAGGTCGAAGTCCTCCGGATCGCAGATGCCGTAGTGCCCTCTGCTGAGGCCGCGGAACTTCTCCGGAAATCGCTCCGCCTCCCGGCTCTCCAGTACTGCCAGCGGAGCGCTCACGTGCGCCCACAGCACACGATGTCCCGCCAGCGCGGTGCGCCAGGCCGGCACGGTCGACCAGCGACGCCCGGACGGGCCCGCTACCCGCACCCGCGCGAGTGCGGCTCAGCCGGATGCGGAGTCACTCGCGACGAGCGGAGAAGACCGCAGCTGGCCCCTCCAGCGCCGAAGTCCGTGACGGGCCCGCCCTGCAATGGGGGAGTGGACGTACGCCGCGGTCGTGGCGATGAACCGGCCATGCACCGCACCGGCCCGGGCGCGCTGACCTGTGGTTGACGGATTCCGGCAAGCGTTCCGGCAAGGGGTGTGGTGCGCCCGATAGGGGCACACGCGGAGCATGACATCGAAGCGGTACCCGTTAAGCAACACCCACGCGAAGATCGTGCGCTTGAGCCGTTGGCTCCACCTGCTGGTCGCTCTGCTCTGGCTCGCAACCCTCGCCGTCGCACTGTCCACAGGAGAAGGCTCGGCAGCCAGGCCGGCGCTGCTCGCCACCACGTTCCTACTCTGCGCGGCCGCAGCACAGTACGTGACGCGTCGAGATGCCCAAGCCCGAGCCGAGACCCCGGCGCAGCCGTGACCATCGGCCCGCCCGCGCGTTGACCCTGCGGGGCCGCCGGGCGCCGGCCCCGGACACGATCTCCACGCCTCGGTGTCCCGACCCCACCCGCCCTCCCCCGAGACCGGGACGGGGAGCGCCCCACACCACCCTGCGGGGCCCGGCCCACCCCCACGGCCGGGCCCCGCAGCCGTGTTCCGCCGGCGCCCGGGCCGCGCCGGTTCGGCGCTCCGGACGGGGCGTTTCGCAACCGTGTCGCCCGAGGTTTCGCCCGGCGTTTCGCCCGAGGTTTCGCAACCGTTTCAGCGACCACCCCGGCCCGTACCGGTATCTGTGCAGGTCAAACCCCATGTCGAGGGAGTACGAGCGAGGCTGACACCTCTCCCTGCACAGACTCGACTCTGTGACCACACCCCCGGCCTGCGGCCCGCCGGCGCCCCCGCCGCCAGCCGCGTCCCCGGGCCGCAGACCACCCCCGGGCCGCGGGTTCGCAGACCCCGGACAAAGGAGCCGAGCTGTCCTGCCCCTACCACTACGCCTCGTCGCCCCTGCCCTCCACCTCGTAGCGGACCACGTTCCGCCAGCGCCCGTGCTCCTCCTCATCAGGAGCAAGCTCGACAGCCCGATCGAAGTCACCGGCCGCAGCGACCAGCAACCCCGCAGCGTGGCGAACCCGGCCGCGCCAGTGGTGGTTCCAGGCGTTGTTGGGTTCGAGTTCGATGGCGCGGGTGAGGTCGGTGATCGCCTGCTCGTAGTTGCCCGCCTGATGGTGGGCGAGGCCGCGCCAGTAGTGGTTCAGCTCCTCGTTGGGTTCGAGTTCGATGGCGCGGGTGAGGTCGGTGATCGCCTGCTCGTGGTCGCCCGCCTGATGGTGGGCGAGTCCGCGCTCAAGGTGGTTGAGATCGTCGTTGGGTTCGAGTTCGATGGCGCGGGTGAGGTCGGTGATGGCCTGCTCGTGGTCGCCCGCCTGATGGTGGGCGAGGCCGCGCCAGTAGTGGTTCAGCTCCTCGTTGGGTTCGAGTTCGATGGCGCGGGTGAGGTCGGTGATCGCCAGCTCGTAGTTGCCCGTCTTGTGGTGGGTGGTGCCGCGCCAGCGGTGGTTCGAGGCGTCGTTGGGTTCGAGTTCGATGGCGCGGGTGAGGTCGGTGATGGCCTGCTCGTAGTTGCCCGTCTTGTGGTGGGTGGTGCCGCGCCAGCGGTGGTTCGAGGCGTCGTCGGGGTTGAGTTCGATGGCGCGGGTGAGGTCGGTGATGGCCTGCTTGTAGTTGCCTGCTTCGTGGTGGGTGGTGCCGCGCCAGAGGTGGTTCAAGGCGTCGCCGGGGTTGAGTCCGATGGCGCGGGTGAGGTCGGTGATGGCCTGCTCGTAGTTGCCTGCTTCGTGGTGGGTGGTGCCGCGCCAGTGGTGGTTCGAGGCGTTGTCGGGGTTGAGTTCGATGGCGCGGGTGAGGTCGGTGATGGCCTGCTCGTAGTTGCCTGCTTCGTGGTGGGCGAGGCCGCGCCAGAGGTGGTTCAAGGCGTCGTCGGGTTCGAGTTCGATGGCGCGGGTGAGGTCGGTGATCGCCTGCTCGTAGTTGCCCGCCGCGTGGTGGGCGAGGCCGCGCCAGTAGTGGTTCAGCTCGTCGCCGGGGTTGAGTTCGATGGCGCGGGTGAGGTCGGTGACCGCCTGCTCGTGATTGCCGGCTGTGCGGTGGTGGCGTCCGCGTGCACGGTATGCGTGTGCGCGTGTGGTGGTGGAGAGGCCGGGCTGATCGAGGATGTGTCGCAGGGCTGTTTCGGGGTCGGCCTCAGCACTGTTGTTGCCGAGGGCCGTGGCTCGTTCGGTGAGCGTGGTGTGGTTGCTGTCGTGGCCGGCGCGGTAGATGAGGCGGACCCAGCGGGTGAGGGTCTCCGTGCTCGCGCTGGCGGCGTGGACGCAGTCCTCAAGGATGGCGAGGCGGTTGTCGTAGGGGGTGGCGCAGAGGCGGTGGTACATCTCTGCGGCGCGGTGGTCGCGCCACTGCTCGTTGGCCCACCTGCCGTCGGTGTCGGGGAGGGAGGTTTCGAGGGTGGTGCGTTGGTGTGCGTGGTGGTCGGCGAGGGTGGTGTGGCGGTGTGTCCAGTCGTTGGCGGACTGGTTGCGTTGGAGGCGGAGGATCTGGGTGCGGACGACGTCGTGGTAGCGGTAGCGGCCGCCGTGGCTGGTGACGAACGGCAGCTTCGCCAGCCAGGCCTCCGCACCCGCCGCGGCTTCGGGGTCGAGGAGCGCACGGTAGATATCGGCGTCGACCTCCTGGGGGAGTGCGCAGTCCAGGATGGCCCGGCGCCGTGCCGGGTCCGTCTCCCATCTCAGAAACCGCTCGACAGCGCTTTCAGCCGGGTCGATGACCTCGCCGGGACCGGTCGGCCGGTGGGAGGCGAGCATGTCGACGAGCACCGGTAGCCGATCGGACACGTCCAGGATCGCGGTGACCGTGGCCTCGTCGGTGATGCCTTTGCGGGACAGGAGGTCGCGGGCTTCGTCCTCGGTGAAGGAGTCCAGCACCACCTCCTCGACGTGAGGCATCATCTCTCCCCATACCGCCGGGGCGAGCTTGCCCTGCCCGGCGATGACCACCACGACGGTCGACGGCAGCTCCCCGTACCGCTCGTCGACGAGGTCGCGCAGCCACCGGTCCAGCCCGGGCCCGGTCTGTTCGTAGACGTCGAAGAACAGCACCACCTGGGAGCGGTCCCGCGCCGCCTCGGTCAGATCCTTCACGAAGACCGGCGTCACCTCACCGACCGGGTCGTTCAGCAGCTCCCCGTCCCGCCGCTCCCGCCGCTGCCCCATGAGCTGGCCCGCGCTGCGGGCCAGCTGGTCCACCCCCAGCGGAACACCGAGCGCGGCGCCGGCGGCTGTAAGACCCGCGTGGGCCGCCGCCTCGGCCCCGGGTGAGCCCACACCGGCCGGGAGCCCGTGCTCGGCGGCCTTCTGCCGCTGCCGCAGCTCCCCCAGCCGTTTGGTGAACGCGTTCAATGGCAGGCCCTGCCGGGCCAGCTGATCGCTTATGGCCTTCATGGCCTCCTGCGGGCCGTGGACCGCGTCATCGAGGTACACCGTCGCCGCCCAGGCCTCCTCCGCGTACCCCTTCCACCGCCGAACGAGCATCGACTTCCCCACACCCGACTGCCCCCGCACATGAAACAGAAGACGGAAATCGTCGTCAGCGTTCGGATCCCGCCGCAGATTCGTCTCGAAGACCGCAAGCTCTCCACTCCGCCCCACAAAGCTCTGCCCCCGCTGCCGCCGAAGCTGCTCCCGCCGTGTCATCGGCCGATTCGCCACAGTCCCCACCCCTCCACGTCTGATGCCCCAACAGCTACCAGCACCACCGGCCCGTGTCAGCCCAACGACCAACCCCTGGCCGAACACCACCGCCGACGCCCGCCTGCACGCCACCCGCCCGGTTCCCGGACCACCACCGCGCCGCCGGCACCCGGTCCCGCCGCCGGCGGTGCGTCCGGCTACCAGACCCTCCACTTCACCGGCTGACCGAACGGCCCCGGCCGGACCGGCCGCGGAAGGCGCTCCGGGCCGGGTGCCGGCACCGCGACGGGCGCCGGTTCGACCGCCGCGGCCCGGCCGTCCGGCCCCGGTAGCCACAGGTCGGCAGAGGCGCTGCCGGCGGCCGCGCCGCGGCCCGTTGCGGCCACGGTGACGCGGCGGCCCCGCAGGAGCCCGTGGCCGTCCTTGACGCCCTCCCACGCGGCCCGTACGACCGTGAGGCGCACCGCCGCTCCCGGCCAGGCTCCGGCGGCGACGAGGACGGTTCCGTGGCGGCGTTGGAGGGCGGCGAGGCGCCGGTGGACCCGGTCCGGCATCGCGGGCAGCCCCGGCCCCACCAGGACGACCGGGACGGCCTCCAAGAGCGCGGACAGCACCGCGGGCCACCGCCCGCCGGGGTCGTCCACCCACAACCCCGCCCCGAGATCGAGCCCGGCGTCGGCCGCCGCCAACGCCCCGAGCTCCGGCAGCCCGACCGCCGCCCACCCCACCGTGCCGTGCCCCGCGCGCCCGGCG